>JBNMNB010000008.1:0-62026 GCA_051270635.1 Verrucomicrobiales bacterium
TCCTCAGGATGAGCCGGCGAGTGAAGCCACTGAAGAAACGGCAATTGAAGTCTTCGGAGCTGCGAGCATCGAAGATTTCAAGAAGCAGCTCCATGAGGCATTTGTGACAAAGGATTACGAACTCTATCGACGACTACACTGCTGGGATCGACTGCCAGGAACCTTGCGCGCCGCCCTGTCAGGCGCGGTGAAGAACGAATCACTGAAAATCTTCACCTTCGTTCCTGCTGCAATAGAAATTGAGGCGATGAACCAAAAAGAGACATCTTTGCTCAAAGAGGACGAATGGAACCTGCTGCCGACCCACTGGGTATTGGTCAACGGGCAAACATCCAGCCAGTTTAAGCACTGGGAACTCGGACAATTGGATGGACGCTACTACCTGGCCACCCGCCTGAAGTGAACCCGCTGCCCTCTTGCCGCATGCCGATTTCGGGAGGCTGCCGAAGGAAGAAGACAATAACTTAGATACCTGCCCGTAGCAGAGTGCCTATTGTAGTTCTCATGCGCCACCTCGGTACTTTCTCCAGAGATTGCCATACGTAGCCCTTACGCATCATTCTGACTTTCGTGACAGATTTCCCCAGTTCGCAAGACTCTCAAGATTCCCCTGAGTCGGAATACACTAGTGTTCAGCCAAGACTAAACTGTCGGATAGAGTCGCTTTAGTTTGATGCGGGCATCCTTGTTGGTGAGTGCCAGAGTGCCTCGCAGCTCTTAAGAGCCAAGATTCACTTCGGCGGAAAAATCGTCGACCTTTCCATTTTTTGGAGCGCGCTTTTTCCAGGCGGGATGCGCGGCGCTCACGAAAAGCTCCGTCAAGCCGGAGCACTCCAGAGTGTCACCCTGGTCGCTACCAACGGATCAACCATGACCTAAATCATGGACATCGTCTCTTTGCTCCTTATTAGTGGTCGCAACGCGCCCGTTCATCCCAGGCGGGGTGCTTCAGCCTCCGTTCCCCAAGGGAGAAGCAGTTCGTCGCGATGCGACGACTCAATTCAGCTTAGCCAGTGACCTGAATATTCGAACGGTGATCAGTCGATCAATCGTTGGAATACGCGATCTCACTTGCTTGCCCGATTGAACCGTCGCACCGCGACGGGATAATGACGGGGATATGCGGGCCGGGCGCTAAAGCGGCCCGGCTAATGGTGAGATGTCGCTTCACGACAGAGAATCACGCCCTCTCATTATTTTGACCGCCAATTTAGTCTTGGTTCACCACTAGCTTGCATTAGTCATGAAAATCGAGGGAAACGCCGCAAAAGCCGATAAATACAAGGCGCACGCCGATTTTAGCTGGCGGTATAGATTTACCGACATGTGTTGCAATCAAGTGGAACGCAGTAGTTGTCGGCTTTTGCACAGGGCTTGCGCATGAAGATTGATCAAACTTCAGAGCACCTGACTTTGAATGAATCGGTCGTGCCACCATTTTGCAGATGAGGTGTTCTCATCTTTCAATTCAACACTGCCCCAATTGCCCCAACGGGGCTACGTAACAAAGCCCGGGGTTGCGAGGCACGAGCTACCCCAGGGAATGATCGCCACGGATTCCAACCCCAACGGGGTTGTGTCGGGTTGTGTCCCGGCAGCAATGATCCGCAGCTCCTCGGACACAACCACGTTGGGGTTGAGGGGCGTGAGGTGTCAGGATCCCGGGTAGCGCCACTGGCGTAACCCCGGGCTTTGGGACGGAATCCCATTGGGATAATGAGAGATGCCCGGCTCGTTCGTCAAGGGCACTCTGCAATCTGCAGCAAGCGCACACTGATCTGTTGTTCACAGTGCAATCTCGGGCAGAAGGTGACTCCCGACCGCGTGAACTGAGTTGATGCTCTACCTGCTCCTTGAGCACCAGAGCAGTGTCGAAACAATCATGCCGCTTCGGTTCCTCGGCTGCATGTACAGTTCGTCCTGCAACTCATGAAGCTGGAGGCAAAAGCGCCTGTTGGAATTCTTTGTCTGGTTCCTGAAAACATGTTCCGCACTGCTCGACGAACGAAGCGGTTAAACGGAAGTGAAACCATTCAGTCACGTTTCTTAAGTCAGCCACTTTTATTGGAGATCACCATTCTCGATGGAGACACCATTGTTCTTAAGATGAAGTTAGAAAAGCGATGGAACAGCAGGGAGAATCGATCCCTGTCTTGTCCTGGAATCTTCAGCTAATCTTGCGGCTGTTGGAAGCGAGCGACGGCTTCTCTCTAAGCGTTGTGTAGGAACCTTCGAACTGCTCGAATTCCTTGGCGACCACACCCTCATCCACGGAGACTTTCACATTGATAAATGCTCCATCCTTCATATTCAGCTGAATGCATTCGATTAGACGCTGAAGCACTGCGGATCGGGTAGGTCCTTTGAGTGAGTGCTTTCCCGAAACGTGAATTGAAACCAACGGGTTCGCTATTCCCATGACCGAGGTGACCTCAATGCCAGCTCTGCTGGTCACGCTGTTCTTTGGCATCAGATGTGAACCCGACTGAAGAAACGGCGCCACCCAAGTTCTGGGATTGTCGACCTGTGCAGATGGAATTTCGTGCCACTTTCCAGTCACCCCAAGACCACCCGCTGAGGAAACATACGGCTGATAAATACGGTGGAACTGTCGCTGCGACACCTCTGCTTGACCGCTAGTAGCGGAGAACATCAATCCTAGAATCAAAAGTAGAATCTTCATATCTGGCGTGAACTCTTAATACTGATAGCGCCAAATCGGTAGGCGAGGCAAGCACAGATGTGAGAAAAGCGACTTCTTTGGATTTTATGTGTATTTCATAATAGCCATATCTCTTGCATTTTAGGGAATCCAAAATAGGATGGGCCTTTACGAATCCACGCGCAGACGATCTCTCGGACCATGGCAGCAAGAAAAGCGAAACCGACTCCTAACTCATTTACTTTCAATCCTCTATGGCTGAAGGTTGGTGTCGGTATACTGGTGTTACTAGTCTGCGTCCTCGTGGTTTGCTACTTTGAAGGGATCAACAGGCACGTGCAAACCGACCGTCGATTCTCTGAAGACCCTGTGGTTGCGAGTTGGTATCAGGACACGAAAGCGCTGGTGGGAGCAAGTGCAGGAAGCAGCAGTGGGCAAATCTACCCAGTCGCTCTGTGGTATGGAAAAGTCGAAGAGTGTCGCACCAGCAATCCTCGGTCAGGTGGCAAACCGGAGCTTCTCGCTGTAAAACTTGCACAGGCACGCCTCATGGTAGGGGAGAAAGGGAAATTGGATAAAAGTGATACCGAAGTCATCATCAGCACCCGGAATGCATCCGTCTCTCCTCGTGTCGGGGAGGAATGGTTGTTCTCGGTTTGGCGTGACGAACAGGGATACAATCACACCAAGTCTGCCTGCTTCTATCGGCCGAAGCGCTCGTGATCTTTACCTCTGTCGATTGAGCGGCTACCTTCGCAGCCATGAGCAGGCCGCTGATTTCCCTTTCGCCTATCCGTCCAGCATTCTCAGTTTCGATCCTCTTGTTGGTCGTTGCTCTGTCGTTTTCGACTGCATCGGCTGAGCTGGACGAGGATATTCTTGGGAAATGGAGCTACAAAGGCAAGCAGGCTGGGGCAACGATTGAGTCGATTGCCGAATTCGCAGCGGACGGTGTCTATTCCTGCACCATGCAAGTAAGCATCTTCGGCACGCAGTCAAAGATTCTGTTCAAAGGGGAGTGGCAACTTGAAGAGGAGAACATTGTCATCAAAGTCACCGAGACCAACAGCCCGCTTTTCCTGCCCAAAGGAAAAGTGATGCGCAAGCAATCGGTGAAGATTGTGGAGAATGTCATGACGTACCAATACGCCGGAAAGGCCGAACGCGAAGAACGGGTGATCGATAATCAGAAATCCATCGAAGCAACGCCTACCGAAAAGAAGGAAGTGACCAAGGCTCAGTAGCTGAACTCTGAGTGTGGGAATTGGTGCGCAGATTGATTCAAAAGATCCACGCTGTTTTAACTATCGTTTTAAACGATGTTCCGTAACAATTTATCGATTTGGAGAAAATGATTCGTAGCGTGATGCTGCGGGCATGTTCTTTATTCTTATTATTTTAGTCGGGGCAGGAATGGTAGCCATCGAGAAGCTGTGGCCGGCAGGCACGCAGCCGGTCGTTCACAAATGGTGGCTGCGGATAATTGCGGTGAACGCAGTGCAGGCAGCGCTGGTGCTGCTTGGCGGGATCACCTGGGATCGGTGGATGCAGGGCGCCTCATTGATTGAATTGAGTGACCATTTCAGTCTGCTTCCAGCGGCGCTCATTGGCTACATCGTGGTGACGTTCATCTACTACTTCTGGCACCGCATCAGGCATGAGTCGTCAGTATTCTGGAGACTGTGCCACCAGTTGCACCATTCCCCGCGACGGATGGAAGTGGTGATGTCCTTTTACAAGCACCCGGTTGAGATCCTGCTGAACTCGCTGATCAGCGGAGCGATCGCGTATCCGCTTTTGGGGTGCTCGCCAGAGTGCGCCGCACTGATCACTGGAATCACGGCGGTGTCAGAATTTTTCTACCATTGGAATGTGCGCACGCCGCGCTGGTTCGGCTACTTGTTTCAGAGGCCGGAGTCTCACCGCGTGCATCACAAGAGAGACTATCACACCAACAACTACAGCGACCTCCCGGTGTGGGACATGATGTTCGGAACATTCGAAAATCCGAAGGTTCGGCCAGACGCTTGCGGATTCTCAGCGAGCCAGGAAGACCGAATCGAGGACATGCTGACATTTCGAGATGCCATTGAAAGTGAGCGACGAGGAGCTGCGCCGCGTCAATTCCTTCCCACATGCATTGGCTGCTCAAAAAGGTGGGCTTGCGGGATGCCTCGGGCTGAAGCCTCTACTGACGTAGTGAAAGACAAAGAAACAACAACCTCTGAACTCTGATGAAACCAGTGATGCGTTCGAATGCGATTGCCGGGTTGCTCACTCTTTTCGGGATGAGTCAAATGCTCGGAGTATTAACCGGTTCCCAAACGCTGCGGGGAATCGGTGCTGCCAGCATGATAAGCCCTTGCCCTAAAGTTTTCTGCATCGCTCCTGTCCACGGGGAAGAAGGCGGCTCAGTGGAAACTTTCAGCTCTCAGTTTTCTCTGGTCTACACCCTGGCAGGCGAGGAACACCGCATTTTGCTAAAGCCACAGCCCGGACATCTCCTGCGTGGGCCCTACAATAGGCGAAATGTCTACGGTGCAGGTTTGTCCTATGCGGCCTGTCTTCCGCGCGAACTCGTCGATCAGATTCTTCACTACGGGCTGGGAACAAAAGGAAGCCTGCGCGCGGAACTGGGCGTCCCAGCTGAGGCCTGTGACCTCACCCTTGTCGTTGTCAGCGACTCCCATCGGCCGCAGACACGCTGGCAGTTTCCCATTTCAGATTAGTCATTCACTCTTACAATGATCTCAAAATTTCTCAATTCTTCGGTGCCAGTGTCCGGTCGTCAGTTCGGAATGTTTCGCATAGCACTCGGACTCTATCTGGTGGTGCACTTTTTTCAGCTGCTTCCCTGGGCGGGCGAACTATTCGGCGGGCAGGGAGTGATGGCAAATGCCGACGCCAACCTGCTTCCGAAAATTCTTCCGAACCCGATGTGGAATGCCCAGGACGGGCGAGTTGCCTTTTGCTGCATCATGACAGGCGTTGTCGCAGGCATCGGCATTGTGATAGGAAGGTATCGAGCCTTCTGGTGTATTCTTGCCTGGCTGATCTGGGCGTGGTTGTTTGCCAGAAACAATCTAATACTAAACCCCAGCATGCCCTACGTTGGGCTGTTGTTACTCATTTGTGCCTGTCTTCCGCAGGGGGAAGCCTGCGTTGTCGGCAAGCGAGCTGATTCCGAATGGAAATTTCCAGCGATGGCGTGGTGGTCAGTGTGGATCCTTCTTGCCGTCGGCTACACTTACAGTGGAGTGGCGAAATTAAGTAGTCCCAGCTGGATTGACGGATCCGCGTTGCGCGAGGTGATCGACAATCCACTGGCGCGTGATCATTGGCCTCGTCAGTTGTTCCTGGTAATTCCTGATATGTTCACTAACATTGGCACATGGATGGCGCTCATTCTCGAGATTTTATTCCTGCCACTTGCGTTATTTCGCCCCACACGATTGATCGCCTGGTGTGCGATGGTTGCGATGCATCTGGGGATACTCGTGCTCATCGATTTTGCCGATCTTACTCTGGGGATGTTGCTGGCGCACGCGTTTGTGTTTCGGGCGGACTGGTGTCATTCGCTGCAGCAGGCAATGCCAGGAACTCGTAAGCAGTCAGGTCACCATGTTCGCCCAGCGCACCGATGACGACTTTCTCAAATGGTAGACGATCCGGGAGCGCGAGGGGTGCAGTGAATCGATTGGATCTCTGTCAGCAGTGACTCCAGCTCAGAAGCACGTTGCTCGAACAAATTAAAAGACGGCAGGATAGCGTCCTCTTTAATCTCTGCTGAAATCGTAGCTAACTGATCCAGGTTGCCATCGATGTCCTCGTAGAAAGCTTCGCAATTTCGATAGAAGTCCTGCCCTGCCGCGAGTGCCTTTGCTCGGACGTCTTCAAATTGTGCACGTGCGGTGCGCAGGGCTTCGTAGTCGGGAAGGTGCACGGCTGAAGTTTCATTTGCGACGTTAGTTAACAGCGACTGCCAGTGGGCGTGCAGGAGATCGCGTGCCGAATCAGTGACGCGGGATGCCGCTGGTCGACTGTCCGGACATTCGACTTCATCTAACACTTCGAGAATGGCCGACTGCGCCTGACGTCGGTAGTCATCGCAGCTATCATTGATGGCGCGCTTTGACCGGTCCAGTTTCCCGGCAAGTTGAATGCCGCCAAACACACCTGCACCGATCAGAACAATGCCAATGCCCACAGAGAAAATGGAGAACGGCTGGAATAGCGGTAGCACCAGGCTGGCTAGCACAATGGCGATCACGCCCACTGCCGCGCCGCTCAGTGCAAACATTCGGCGCACCCGAATCCCCTCATCGCCCAGTCGTGCGACTGTTTCCAGCAGCGTTGCTTTGTGCAATGAAAGTGCGTCATCTTTCTGCTCGACCACTTTGCCCAGGCAGGTGTTCGCCTGCTTCTGAAACTCCGTGCCTGCCCGATGCACCAGATCCGCGAGAGGCTGAGTTGCCGAAGACGCAACTTCCAGATCGACCGCCACATCAGGCGACGCCTCAAACTTGGCATCTACACGGATCGAGGCAAGTGCGCGCCGAAGCACTTGCGATTCTGACTCGGCATGTTCCTTTAGCTGTTGGCGATTCGGAAAAATCCGTTGGCCTACGGTGGTAAGCCAGCTGTCTCGTTTCGTCTCTGGGATTTCGACAAGTTCCAGTTCTTCGATTGCCAGCACCACACCGGCACGCTGGGCTAGTTCACGCGCATTGAGCGACAGGACAGCCGCCTTGTAAACATCGACCGACTCCAAAAAACTATCGAGCATCCCAGCCAATTGTGATTGCGAATGATCGAGCAATTCGCTGGCCTTGCCGCTGAGCCGATCGGTCGCCACCCACTGCATGAGTTTTTCTGAACGTGCTGTGGTTTCCAGTTGCAGTGACTTCAGTTCAGAAGTGATCACGCTCGGTATCGAAACCAATGATCGGCTGAAGTCGTCTGGCAGAGCAAAAACAGAAGCGATCGCACCAGTGCTATCCGGGGCGGGAATCGTCAGTGCGACCGCCTCTGGATCTTCAGCCGACTTTACCGCTTCAAGCAGTTTGGCTCTGCCATTCTCAAAGTCTTGCTGCCACTGCTGGCTGAGCGTTTCACCCAGCGTTGTCGCCCGATCAGTCGCCGCTGTTATCGAAAGATCACTCGCTGCCGACATCGCGGAAGCGGTTGTGGGCAATTGAACCATCTCTTTGGGAATCGGCGTGGAAAATGCCAGAGCATCAAGTTCCTTGCGATGAGTTGCGCGCAGGGTGCCAAGTTGATTTGACTGCAATTGCCAGTTCTCAGTCAGCCTGTTGTGGCTCATGGCGACTGCTTTCTGGTAGCGGCAGTGATTGTCCTTGGCCGCATTCAACAGTGCTTCCTGAGCATTCAGAGTTCCCTTTAAGTGATCAACGAAGTGTGCGTGGAGGCGGTCAGCACTGGTCGCAAAGTAACGCAGTTTGTGCGCGTGCAGGGCATCGATCGATCCACTGGTGAGTTGGTTTCCTGTCGTCGACTTCTGTAATGCTTCGAGCCTGAATCGTGATCGATTGTCGATCATCGTAATGTCATCACGTGTGACATTCAGCCCCGTGACGGCCGCTTCAAGTCGAGAAATGAACTCGCCGACGAAGTGATCCGCCGCCTGTTGATCGAAGTTTTCTTCCGTGAGCGCGACATCGTGGTCGATCTTAAATTCGTCTGCACGGGTGATGATGAAGCGCATCGGAATGAACGGCAGCTCACGATGTGCCTTCTGCAATATAGGAAGATCGGTCGTATCCAGCGGAACCGCAGCAGAGAACACATAAAGTAGATGGTCGCAGATCGGTAAAAAATCGCGCACCATTTCTTCGACGATCAGCGGATCGCCAGATCCAGGAGTATCGACAAGAACGATCTCGCGCAAAAGAGCAACATCCTGCAGCGATGCGCCCACTTCGACTTCGCCTCGTCGATGCATGCCGATAAGTGACTGTGCATTGTCAGGGTGGGTGATCAGGGTCACCGCTCGATCGGTCGGATGCTGGCCGGTTTTTCTCTCGCTGTTTTCCGCAGTATTTTCGTGCAGCAGGGCATTGATGGTGCTGGATTTCCCTGCCGAGAAATGCCCCAGCAGCCCGACGTAAGTCAACTGCTGGCCGGTTCGTGATTGATACTGATCCAGGCTGCGTTCCAGCCTGCGCAGCTCGAGAAACGATTCGTGGCACGGCGCGCCTTCGTCGGTGGCGAATGTTGTCGCATTGGTGGCGCTTTTGCCATTTGCACCCTTTGCCCCATCTGCCGACACCAGTTGCCGAAGCCGAGTCAACGAATCCAGTAACTGAGCCGTCTGCAGCGTGGAGCTGGTGCTGTCATCATCGTCATCGATCACTCTGCGAGAGCCTATGCAGTCGAGCACGTTGTGCAAGATCAGACATGCCCCCCGGGCGTTCGCGGCTTTACTTTGACTCAAGCGGTTGTGCTTGCCATAGTAGCCGAATGGTAGAACCGATAATTTTCGACAAACAACCGAAGGTAATGAAGCTGGACGCCGGGGACTATTGGTGGTGTGCCTGCGGGCGAGCCGAGACGCAGCCGTTCTGCGATGGAAGCCATAAAGGAACAGGCCTCGGGCCGCAGAAATTCACTCTTGAAGAGGACAAAACGGTCGCTCTCTGCAACTGCAAACACAGCAAAAATCCACCGTTCTGTGACGGTAGTCATGCTTCCCTGTAAATTTCTGGAATAGAGCCCCCGGCAGGTGCCTCTTCCGTGAGTAGCAATTATTCTAAAAGTAATGTCGACGCCTTTCTCCTTCCTGATGCGCAGTCTCCCGCTTATTTGCGGAGTCTTCTTATCCCTTTTTTCCGGTGGAGCGAACGCGCAGGGGCCCAATTTCGTCAACGATCCCTTCTCTCAAGCATCCATCATGCCGGGGCAGGAAGTGGTCGCCACGCTGGTGAGTGAAGTCTCGGCTGTTCGTCCGGGAGAGACTTTTACCGTAGCACTGAAAATGGTGCACAGCGGGCCATGGCACACTTACTGGGAAAATCCCGGAACCGGACAGCCGACGAGACTGGCATGGGAACTTCCAGCGGGCGTCACCGCCGGGCCGATTCAATGGCCAGTCCCCGAACCGAAGAAAGACATCATCGGCACTAGCAACATCTACGGTGGCACCGTCTATTTGCTCACAGATATTTCGGTTGGGGAAGATGTAAGTGTCGGCAGTTCATTGGCAGTCAACGTCAATGCCAACTGGTTGCAGTGCGACGAGTTGTGCACGCCAGGGAAGGCAAATCTCTCGCTGCAGTTACCGGTAGTGGATAAAGAGGGCGAAGTTCAGGTGGACGCCACCTTACAGGCAGCATTTAACAAAGTGAGAGCGCAACAGCCAGTCACCTCCGAAGCTGCGAGTGTCACGATCGCAGACAATGGCACCACAGTAGAAGTGAAAGTGACGCCGACCAGCGCTGCTTCGACCGATCCTGGCAAGGTGCACGTTTTCCATCTGGCAAAAGGCATTCTCTCAGAGCCATCCGCTGCTGCCGAAAAGCAGGGCGACAGCTACATTGCTACCTTCGAAAAAGATGAAGACGCGGGTGAAGTTACGGAACTTGAAGGCTTCGTCCACGCTGAGAACGGATGGGCAGCCGCCGGCAGCACTTTTGCAATCTCACTTCCGCAAGCCGGAATGGCCCAGGTCGTGGCAGGTGCAGGCGAGGGTGAGGCCACGACTGTTGCAACGACCATTCCGACAACATTGACTTCAGCAGAAAAGACAGCACTCGATGAAGTCGTCAGCTGGGGACTAGTGCCGTTGGGCGGGGACACAGGGAAGGAGCAAACGCTGTTGCTGATCCTTGGCCTCGCATTTCTCGGTGGGTTGATTTTGAACCTGATGCCTTGTGTGTTTCCTGTTCTGGGAATTAAAATTATGGGGTTCGTCAACCAGGCAGGTGAAGATAGTAAGCGAATCAAAATGCATGGCCTTGCCTTTGGTGCTGGTGTTCTTTTCAGCATGTGGGCACTGGTGATCGCATTGTTGGTCGTCAAGTATTCGACTAGCGGAACGATTGTCTGGGGCGAGCAATTGCGTCAGCCTTGGTTTGTCGCAGCAATGATCGCGGTGATCTTCGCCTTTGGACTGAGTCTGGCAGGGGTGTTCGAGTTCGGCGCTTCGTTGACTACCGCTGGCGGACAATTGCAAAACAAGAAGGGGCTGTCGGGCTCATTCTTTTCGGGCCTGCTGACTGTGCTGATCGCTTCCCCGTGCACCGGGCCATTCATGGCACCTGCCATCAGCTTTGCCTTTGAGCAAAATGCGGCAACCACTCTACTGATTTTTACTACTCTGGGGCTGGGCCTGGCATCGCCTTACATTGTTCTCAGTTTTTTCCCGGCGCTCATTCAGAAGCTGCCTCGTCCTGGGGCGTGGATGGAAACCTTTAAGCAATTCATGGCCTTTCCAATGCTGGCGACAGTCGTCTGGCTGGTGGCAGTGTTCGGCAAGCAAGTCGGCGTCAGTGGTATGGTCGGTCTGCTCATTGGCATGCTTTGCCTGGCATTCGGACTGTGGATCTACGGTCGATATGGCACACCGTTAAAGAAAGCTGGCACCCGCTGGGGAGCCCGGATTGCATTGCTGTTGGCATTTACAGGCAGTGTCTATGCAGTGAAACACTCTATCGACAACCGCCAGACCATGACGGCTTCTCTGGATTCCAGCGGTTTGATCACCGCGCACGGAATGAAGTGGGAACCTCTGACGCTGGCGAGCCTGGTTGAGCATCGAAAGAAGGGACGAACGGTGTTCATCGATTTCACTGCTGACTGGTGACTACAGTGTAAAACAAACGAGGCAGTTGTCTTCGCATCCGCAGGTTCTGATCAGTTAAAAGAAAAACTCCGCAACGAAGGAGTCGTCATGATGCTCGCCGACATGACGAGTCCCAATGCCCTTTACGACGAGGCATTATTCGCTCTCGGCTCAAGTGGTATCCCCTATAACCTCTTGGTTACACCAAACGGCCCTTCCATCGAGTTCCCTACGATTGTGACTCAAGGCGTCATGCGTGAGGCTCTGGAGCAGGCGGCGGTAAAGTAGTAATAAAGCACCCACCTAAGTTGAATGGTCGCTTTGCGATAGCTGGCAGGGATTGGGGCAAATTCATGTTGGTTGGGAGTTCGATCCTTTCTGTGTTGCGAAGCGCCATCTCATCAATAACCGGGCGCTTTGCCACCGGGTGGTAATTTTTGTCATTTTCCCATCGCGATGCGACGGTTCAATCGAAAGCTTAAAAGCGGCCCGCTAACATTTCAATTTCTTGCGTCCAGTAAGGGTGCCTGCGGCGATCGTCGTATTTGGTATCCGACAAGATCGCTGCCTGGGCAAAAATTATCTCGATGAAGGACACTTTAATCTGCTAACGAGGCCTTCCACTCATTCATTCAAGCCCTGTCTTTGATCCGCATATAGAGAAGCATTGCCAATCCAAGTCCTCCTGCGAAGCCAAAGAAGTGGGATGTCCAGGAGACGCCTGCGCGTAGTTCGCTCAGAGATTGGATTAAGCTGGTGTAGACGATTCCAACAGCAATCGACACCAGCACCCAGCGCAGGCTTTTTTCGAAAAGGCCGCGGGCGATCAGGAATCCGAGGTAGCCAAAGATGACCCCGCTTGCGCCGATATGGAGTCCGGTCTCTCCGAATAACCATGTGCCCAGTCCGGCAGTGAGAGCGACGAACATGCTGACCCCGGCATAGAGCTGCTTTCCACCGAAGGACACCAGGGAGCCGAGAACAAGAAATGGAACAGTGTTAGGAATGAGATGGTGGAGCACGTCAATGTGCAAAAAAGGCGCCAGTGGAATCCCAGTAAGACCGGCGAGAGTTCGTGGCACGATACCATACTGGTTAAGCGGATCTCCTGCCGCCGCAAAGTCTATCAACTCCAGGATCCACATCAACCCAAGTGCGATGAAAACCGGCAGAAACCGGTTTTTCGCTAAATCCCACCAGTCAGTGGTTTTTCTAATTGCAGGAGAATCCACTGAAGCGGATAGAGTAGGCTCGAATGTCGGACTTTACCAATGATATGGAGGTTCTCTTCTGTGAACTGGACAGTCTCTCAAGACTTTGTTAGTCAATTGTCCATGAAGCATCGCATGGTGGTATCATTTTTATTTGGCATCCACCTGTTGGTCTCAACAGGTTTTGCGCAAAGCCCCTACTATGATGTGAGCATTGTCGCAAAACAAGGCGACGTCACTGAAGAAGGCGATACCATTGATGAGATCCGTCAGCAGGTTTCTGTCAATGATGCCGGGCAGGTGGCATTTGTCGCCACAGTTCAGGGCGAGTCAGGCTCACAGCTCATGGTTGTCAGCGAAGGCAGCACGCCCAGGAATTTGAGCCGGAGCGTGGACGGGAGGCAGTTTGCTTTTCCTCAGATCAATGATTCGGGCCGCGTTCTTGCGCGGGATTTTCTCTCTGCTGCAGATAGTTCACTGAAATTGTGGAATTCGCAGAGCCCGCCGACTTTTACACTCGTGGCCTCCACTGCGCAGTTTCAGAATATTTTTGTGCCATCTCTGGCGAACGACGGTTCGGTAGTATTTTCTGGAAGGCAGCGACCACCTGTGGGCGACATTGGAAACCAGTTTCCTCTGCAATTATTTGTGAATACCAGCGGGGCGCAGACGAACCGTCCTGTGATCGATTTGGCCAGTGCGGACTCCCGTCCGGCAGTGTCGAGTGATGGGAGTTTTGTTGTTCGGTCAGGAACCACAGACAATGGCTCCCTTACCTACTACCAGCGAAAGGGGGAAACAGTCTGGACGCCGCACATTCTTGCCTCTACGGAGGATGGGTGGAGTTCAATGGGATCTGCACCGGGGATTAGTGATAGCGGGAAGGTGATCGTTTACACCGGATCGGAACCCCAATCAGGGAGCGGTATCTGGGTGGTGGTCGATGATCCAAACCATCGGGAGTTATTTGGATACTTTCGTATCGCGGGTGGAGGTGCTGCAAATCTTGGCCCTGGTATCACCTTCGATAGTTTTGATGACTTTCTCGATCAACGCATTGGTGTGAACCACGTGGAAGCGGGTCGGCCCGGGTTGGAAGGTGATCGCATCTTGATCACTTTTGCAGGAACTCCAGTAAACCACGCCAGCGAACGAACGATGAAATCTGCGCTGCTGGACAATCCAGCAATCCCAGGTGTGCAACCACTGTTGTTCGATTTCCTGCCAGCGGTGTGGACGATGGAAATTACCATCGGCTACAATTTGGATGATCTCTCACGCACCGGGAACCTCAAGCTAAGCAACCGAACGAGTGCTATTCAAGTAATACTCAATGGTCATCCGTTCCGAGCTGAAACCTCAGCTCCCATGAGTCCAACCACGGTTGGCACAGGCCTCATCACTTATCCTGCCGTGGAACTCTCAGTCAGGAATGATCTGGATGGCGTTTTCGCAGTGCTGGAATTCTCCAGCGATTTAAAAATCTGGAAGGAAATGTACAGCATCACAGATGATCCTGAATTTGAGTCAATCTTTGTGGCCTCAAAGACTCCGCGCATCGGCTTCACACAATTGACGATTAGAGATTCTGCTCTGCTGGCATTCAGAAAAAGAGGCACCTACTATCGGCTTAAAGTGACCGTCAACGATTGACGTTTGATATACTGGTATAGATCGCTACGAACAACCGCTTTTCCGTGATTCTCATTGCGTCGGGTTGTCCGATCCGCTTTGACTAGGCGAATGTTGAGTGCGAATTCCGAGATCACCGAGCGACTGTTCACCGCGATCGCGGCCCTGCCTGCTTTCGATGCGCATACCCACATCCAAGACGATCTGCTCGACTTCGATCGTGGCCTTGCAGAAGAACTGAATCTCTCCGGCACGCAATCTTCGTTCAACTGCCTCCCCGATTCTGTCATCGCCGAGGCGATCGCCTCTGGCCGGCTCGTGCGCCGCACCATGGCTGACCCGACGCACGCGCTTTTCTATTCGTGGTTCGCCGAGATTGCCGAAGGCTCGCGCGGGCGGCTCGATTCGGTGATCGAACAACTCGGTAGCAACTCCGAGAAAGAACGGCGCGCCGCCGGCAGAGGACTGGTCGGCGAGCTTGGCTCGTCCGCGCAGAGCGAATACTGCGACTGGATACGCCAGATGTTCGCCAGCTATGGGATTGGGAACGAGATCGACGCACTCGATCCGAAAAAATTCGACGTGTTGTGTGAGGCGGTTGCGGCGCGGCGCGGGAACCCCGATTTCGCCCAGCAGATCCTGGCGGACGCCAACATCACCGGATACGTCACCAGCCTCGAGAACCGCGACAAGATTCCAGTCGATCACCGCGACGCCCGCCCGGCCGCCGTCGATTTGACCTACGCGACGCATCCCGAGGTCTACCACATGGCAGATCTCCACTATCTGTTCTGGCCCGGCGGCGCGACGGATTTTGGCCTGTTCCTCGGCGGTCATAAAGGCGACGCGACTGGATACCTCCTCAATCTCGAACGCCGGTTCGGTCGCACCCTCGACTCCGCTGACTCGCTGCGGAATGGCGTCGAAGAATTCCTGCGCGCAATCCTCTGGTCGCCGCAGGGGAATCCCGATAGCCGCGTGCGCTACGCGAACACATTCCAACCGCTCGATTTCCGTTTTTCGGGGAAGTTTGATCAAGTCGAAGTCGAGGCAGCAATCCGACATCACAAGGGCGAACTCGACGGGGCGATGCTGGCGCAAGTGATTGCCTTCGTGACCGCTGCGACCCTCGAGACGCTCGACGATATCGGGCGCGAGATGCGCGCGGCGGACGAGGAGTTCGGCGCCTGCCTGCAGATCGCGGTAGGCGTCGATTACTTCATGGACGGCGCGCGCGAGATCCAGTCGTTGCCGCGATACGCAACTGGATTCCCACAAGACGAATACGCGGTCTGGGCACGCTACCCGAATATCCAGTTCGAATACATCGTGTCCCACGAGATGCTCTACCGCGACCTCGCGGCGGCGGCGAAGCAGGTCGGCAACATCTCGGTCGGCCCGTGGTGGCACCTGTTCCGCAAACGCGCGATGCGGCGACTGTTCTCCGAACAACTATCGATGGGGCCGGTGTCGTCGATTGCCTGCGGGTTCACCGACGCCCGCTTCGTCGAGATGGCCGCCGCGAAATACCGCTCGCTGCGGCGCGCCATCGCCGGGGCACTAGGAGAATTTGTCGCCGACCCTGATTCATGGCTCTTCGGCAAAGAGGATCGCGCCATCGAGCTAGCAGCCGAGATGTTGTTCGATCGCCCACGCGCCGTGCATCACATCCCGTAGCGATTCGAAGAGGGGCCGTGGGGCAATCGTGAATCGCCGGGCGGGGATGATAGCGGGGATCGGTGCCTGCTGTCACGGCTCCGGAAAGCGTTTTCCTGTGCGTTCATAGAAAGAGGATTCTCGAAAGGTGTCGTATGCGGTGCCGGGGCCTAACATTCGCATATCCGGGCGGCGTTTTATGGGGAATTTTTTGGCGACGGTGCGGAGGTTGTCTTTTGTCAGCTGGTTGTTCTGGATGACGATGGGATCGGATTCTCTGGTGTCGAAGAGTTGGAGGAATGCTTTGTGATTGCGAGTGATGATTTTGGAGTCGCTGATGGTATTGTTTGCGCGACGGCCGGGGAAAATACCTGCACTCCAGAAAGTTGGATCATTCCAGGCATTCGTGGCGAAACTTGCGCTGGTGTTCGCGGCGATTTCCTCACTGCCAAAACTGATGAACGGGCCAGTGCTGATGATCGAATTGAGACTAAGATGGAGCGCGCATTTTCCGTTTTGCCTGGAGCGTGGGTTGCGATGCAGGGTGAGCAGGCTGCGATCGGTGCGGATCAGGCAACGCCGAATATCCAAGCGGACATCGCGGGCGAGTTCGAGGGTGATTCCTGCGGACGATTGCATGACGCTGTTGCCGATGGAAATGGTGGTCTTACTGGGCTCGCTGCGTGAGCTTGGCTGCAGTCTTAGTAGGGTTGTTTCCGATGCGAGCTGGCAGTTGCGGATGATGATGGATGGAACAGCGGCACATTGGATCATTGGAGTCGCGAGAACCGGATTCGTCAGTTGTCGCCCGCGTCGCTGCGTGCCCGTTGGTTTGTTGGTGTTTTCAATTTGGCAATTAGTCAGCTGGAGTTCTCTGCCACTGGTGTCGATCACTGCAGTGTCCGGGCTTGTGCAGCGTAGCACCAGTCCTTCCAGCTTGAGTGGCCATGCGGTTTCGAAAAGCATACCGGGGCATTCGATCGTTGGCTTCTGTCCCATCTTTGCGCGTATTGTAATAGGGCGATCCAGGCGCAGGGGAGTTGCAGTGAAAACGCTGTCGCTGGCTTGCGCGAGTTCGATCACATCTCCCGCCCGGACGGTCATGACCGCATCCGAAAGTGTTGCAACGGTTTCACTGTTGCCGTTTTTCCTGACAATGGATACCTCCAGTGCGCTGGCTATTTTCGCGGGAGACGCCGTTTGAGTCTCGGGCGAGTCTGGGGGCTGAAAGAAGCCGCTGCTGTAGAGCGCGATGCCGATTGCAGCGGCTCCTGCAAATGCGCCGCCCGCGGCAATCCACAGAGTGTAGGGCGTGGCGCGCCGCTTTTGCGCTTTTTCTTTACGGCTGGAGGAACCGGAAGGTGAGAAGTTCTCTGCAAGATCAGGATGATCTAACATAGCAATAATTTCTTCAGCGCTTTGCAGTCGATCAGCGGGATCCTTTTGCATCAGGCGGCTGATGAGGCTGGTCAGCCACAGTGGAATGGCTGGGTTCAGTTCTGAGATCGCAGGAGGATCATCTTCGCAGACCTTGCGCAAGATCGACAGTGACCGTGTTCCCGTGAATGGAAGCTTCGCCGTCGCCAGGTAGTAGAGGACACTGCCTAGACTGAATAAGTCGCTGCGGGCATCGACGGGCGCTTCGCTCGCTTGTTCTGGCGACATGAACAAAGGGGTGCCCGTCAGGGAACCTGACACTGTCAGAGAGGGATCCCAGATCGCGCGGGCAAGTCCGAAGTCGGCAATCCAGATGCGTTCCGATTCGTCTTCCACCAGCAGATTGGCAGGCTTGATATCTCGGTGAATGAGCCCGCGGTCGTGCGCTGCCGCCAGGCCACTGGCGATCTGGCGCGTGACTTTGATGATCTCATCTGCCGCCATCGGCTCTCCGCGTTGCTGGATCACTTCGTCCAGTGTTTTGCCAAGAATGAATGGCATCACCAGATACGGGGACTTTGCTTCATGATTGACGTGATAGATGGGCAGAATATTTTCGTGATCAATGCCTGCAGCGGCTTGAGCCTCGCGCACGAAGCGTTCGCGGGCATCGTTCATCCCGGTCTGGCCCAGTCGGAGAACTTTGATGGCGACCGTGCGGTTCAGTGCTGGATCGTTCGCCTTGAAAACGATTCCCATGCCGCCAGACGCTACCTTTTCTTCGATCTCGTAATCGCCCAGTAATCCGATTAGATCGGGGCGCGAGGGTGGATCAAGAATGTCCGAATAATCATCTTCCTGCGTTGCGGAAATAGCAGCTGGTTCGGGCAATGCTCCCTCGAGAGACAATCCATCACCTGCCTGAATGCGATCAATGAACTGGTCATATTCTCTTGAGTTCATGGCGACCGTACTCTTCAAAAGATCTCTTGAGACATCACTCGATCCTGACAATTCCTCCAATCTGCGCTGACAACGCTGGCATTGCTCCAGATGATGCTCGATTGTTTTTGACGATGCGTTGTCGCTGGTATCGACGATGACTTCCAGCAACGCATCATCTGCGGGGCAATCGGTGGTTAATTCAGCCTGCTCGCCGTCCTTCATCGTTGGTGGAAATCGCGTTGATTAAAACAAGCCATCAAGTTCACCGGTTGCCGCTTCCACTTCCTTCCTCAGGCGAGCAACGACCCGCGATTTGGCGATGTAGACCGCGCCCGTGCTGATGCCGAGTTCTCCCGCGATGTCAGCGGGCGACTTTTCCTCTACTGCCGACATCCAAAAAGCGCGCCATGTATTTTCTTTAAATTCCGACTGCACGCGCTCGGTCGCCCACTGGAAAACGCGGCGCTTGTACTCGAGTTCCCAGTCTGCTGCCTCGTCGGCACTTGCCTCCGATTCCTGATCCGCGAGGTATTCCAACTGCGTCTCTCCGGGCGTGGTCGGATGCCGTTTCTGTTTGTTGAAATGGTTTGCCAGCTTACTGCGCACGACGCGGAACAGCCATGAGCGGAATGTTCCCTGTGCGGGATCATAGTCAAATCCTCGGATGGATTTGGCGACAGCACGGAACACCTCCTGCACCACGTCTTCGGTGTCGGCAGTCTGCAGTCCCTGTTTTCGGCAGTAGTTAAATATGAAAGCAGCATACAATTCCATGAACTCCGCCCATGCGCGTTCGTCACCCTCATCGCGGATGCGGAGGAGCAGCGTCTGCCGGGTCTTCAGGGAATCGTCTGACATGCTGGCCGAGGCTATCGGAAAATTTTCGGCGCAAATTCTACAAGATAGCGCCGCCACACTGGCCAGCTGTGGTCGTCGCCCTCGGTTATCACGTAGTCGTGCTTAATGCCGGCTTCATCGAACGTTGCGTGCAGCTTCTGGTTTTTCTCGAACAGGAAATCTTTGTCACCGCAGGCGATCCAGAACAATTTGAGCTGACTGTTCAGGCCATCGGTGTCCTTAACCGCTTCGTTGACGAGTTCATCTGCTGGAGTGGCCGAACTGAAGGCACCGATGTAGGCAAATGTGTTGCTGTTCTGCAGTGCTGCCGTCAATGCGTGATGGCCGCCCATCGAAAGCCCGGCGAAGGCGCGCGCGCTGGCTTCTTTCTTTGCCGGGTAGTTGGATTCAACTAGCGGTATGACATCTTTGAGTGTTTCATCAATGAATGCTGCCGTGTTCTTTGGTCCGTAGTCATCAAATTTCTGGCCACCAGGTTCGATCGCATGCGCATCTGGCATGACGACGATCATGGGTGTCGCTTTTCCTGAATGAATCAGTGCATCTAGAATCCAGTGTGTTTTTCCATGCGCGCTCCAGGTGTCCTGATTATCGCTGTAGCCATGCGAGAGGTAGAGGACGGGCAAGGGTGTGGTGCCAGTGTTAGGTGGCGTGTAGATGACAACTTTGCGCCATTTTCCCAGTGCTTTCGAATGGTAATTATGGTGATGTAAGGTGCCGTGAGGAATGTCCTGTAGATCCCATGGCGCTGGAGGATCTGCCGGAATATGCAAGATGCTGCTGCCCGGCCAGCGTTGCGGTTTCATGTCTGCATTGCGTCCATCCATCACGCGAAGTTCATCGACTTGGAATCCGTATTCGTAGACACCGGGTTTCACCGCGTTCGCAGTCGTTCCTTCCCACAGGCCTTTGTCGCCCTTTGTAAGGAGGACTTCATCGCCGAACTGACCAGTAGCTTTGACATTCTCTCGATTCTCACCGGCGCGGATCCTGAATGTGACACGTCCGTCTGGGAGTAGTTCCGGTGATGTCTGGGCGCTGGCTGCCGATGTAACAGCAGCCAGGACAGTTGCAGCAAGAAGGTGGAATGTTTTCATGGTGCCGCATGCTAGCGGCATCTTTACCGCAATGGCTAGCCCGCATTTCACCGAAACCCCAGCGAGTAAACCGTGGCGTCCTGGAAGCGCAAGCGGATGGAGAATTCCCTGGTTTGGCGAGGAATGTTCGCAGGAATTTCAATGTCGGTGCCGCCCTTCTCGATCCGCGTGCTGCCGATGAGATTGGTGCCGCCTTTGTCTTCGGCAGAAATCTTGACGTAGCCGCCTGGGGCGATATCGGCTGTCAGGCGAAGGGTGCCGCCACGGTAGGGGAGAGGCTTCAGCTGGATGACGCCAGGCGTCTCTTTTTCAGCACGGTAGCCGGCGAAGCGATCGGTCGCCAATGTGGCCAGGTGCAGTGATCCCTTTGTCTCGCCAGAGACGGTGCTCTCATTGCCGCTGTAAAAGATGCGGACGGCATCGTTCATGGCTATGACGGAGCCCGCGAATGCGCTGCCCCAGTCGGCGCTGCCTTGGGCACCGTTGCTGATAAAAGCGGTGCCGGGCGCAATTCTTTCCCAGTGGATGGTGTCAGCACTCCAGGCGAGTTCCGTTTGGATTCGATCCTGCTCATTGTCATGAATGGCAGGGAAGCCAAGAAATACGCCGCCGAAGGGCATCACTGGCAGGGCGATGATTTGTTGCTCATCAGTGAGGCCTTCCAACACTGGTGTGACCGCTGACCATTGGCGGAAATCTTTGCTGATGGTACGGCCAATCGATCGCACGTCGCCATTCTTGATCGTCGTCATTGCTATATACTCGCGACGCTCGGGAGCCCAGAAGGCGAACGTGTGACCGTCTTCTGTAGCCGTGGTTTCTGCGGCCACTACTTCATCGCTCCAGCGGATGCCGTCAGCAGAAGTGCGCGTGGCCAATTTGCTGCCGGATGAATAGAGCATCTTATACATTTGTCGGGCATCCCGTTGGTCGCGAAAGACGCTTGCGCCAATTGGGCCGCGCACGAGAATGTTAGTCTTTGCCTGGTCGCTCCATGGATTCAAATCGAGCAGCGGCTTGTTCCACAGTTCACCATTGTGCGACGTTCCATAGAGCACGGCAGACTCGCGCTCGGAGCCATTCCAGACGATCCATGGCGAAAACCATCCTTTGTAGAATTTTTCGAAAGGATCAAAGATGATCGTGGACGAAAGTGTGCCGTAGCGTGCTTCCCACGGCTTGTCTTCAACCATGATCGGATTGCCTGCGAACTTCTCCGGCGTGCCGAGAACCAGTTCGGTGTTGGAAGATGAGCCAATGCGTTCTCTGTTAAGCAAGAGA
The DNA here is from genome assembly GCA_051270635.1 of Verrucomicrobiales bacterium. Lineage (GTDB taxonomy): Bacteria > Verrucomicrobiota > Verrucomicrobiia > Verrucomicrobiales > DEV007 > JAGROY01. The sequence goes on from JBNMNB010000008.1 coordinate 21,520, forward strand.
TAGTGATTGGTCGAATCTCTCAGCGAATGCTGTGCAGAGGCGGTGGAAATGACAGCGGTGAACACCGCGCAAGTGAGGAGCGAAAGTAAGCGTTTCATCTTCTATTATTGGCTGGAACGGAGATCGACGCATACCAGTTGACGACGATCGCGGCAGTAAAAGAATCCGTCAGAAATGGCTGGTAGTGCACGTGTCTCTGCGGCCAATACTTGCCCGCGGGTGACTACGGAAAACGTATTTGGACTCACAGGTGCTACCAGTAGTTCACCCTGTTCGGTAAGGATGAGTAATTTGTTGTCAGCGATGATGACGCTGCCTGCTGGAATGCGATCGGACTTCCATTGCAGGTCGCCATCGCTGGCGCGGATGCAGCGCATTTCGGTGCCCGTTTCCTGTCGGCCATGGAAGCCATAGAGATATCCCGCTTGCTCTACCGGTGTCGCATAGTGGCAATCTAATTGATCGTTCCGCTTCCACAGTGTATTTGCATTCAAGTCCGGTTTCACCTCCCAGACGCCCGCGCCGACATCGTAGCAGGAGGAGAGAAACACGCGGTTGTCGTCAAGCAGCACGGGCGATGCGGCATTGACTGAAGCATGGATTTTGCCACGAAAGCGTTCGCTGTAGAGTACTTTTCCTGTCGTGGGTTCGAGCAATGTCAGGCCGGTGCGCAGGAAGCAGGCTACTACTGGTTTCTGGTGGAATGAACCGAGCACTGGTGAGGCGTTATCAGCTTCATCGTCTACCGCCTGCCAGGCAGGTTCCCCCGTTTTCCGATCAAAGGCGAACACCGCCGAGCGCACGCCATCTTTTTCTCCGCCGCCACAAATGATCACCAGATTGCCAGCGACCAACGGCGCGCTGCTGCGGCCAAAAAATCCCTGTGCGGATCCAAATTCCGCTACAAGATCGACCATCCACTGCCGTTTTCCCGTTGTCTCATCGACGCAGTGCACTTGCCCCTCTGCTCCATAAAGAAACACCTGCCCGCCGTCGACCGTAGGTGCCGAGCGTGGCCCGCCATCGAATCCGAATGTGTCGCGGTAGTTTGTTGCGTAGGTGAATTTCCAGTTCGGCTTTCCAGAGGTAGCATCCAGTGACTCCAGCGTTGCCATATCACCGACGCGATGGAAAATGAACACATTGCCATTGGCGACCACCGGTCCGGCGAATCCTTCGCCTACCTTGTGCTTCCAGGTAACGGTGGGCCCGTCATCGGCGAATGATTTCAGCAATGGAACAGCGTTTCCTGCTGCATGGCCGTCACGCTTTGCCCCGAGCAGCTGCGGCCAGTCAGCCGTCGCCGGCAGCGACAACGCAAACAGAATCGCCCCAGTGGCGAAGAATTTGGAGATGGGCGAGCCAGTCATTCGCCGCAAGCCTACGGCTCCCATTCACCCTTGGCAATCTCCTCTATGCGGGGATACTGGGGCAGAGAATCGAGACGATTCCTGATTGCCTTCGCGGGCCTTCAGTTTCAGGATACCTGTCTATGCCAACGATCGGAACACCATTCACCTCCACCGCCACCAAAGTCCTGTTGTGTGGATCGGGAGAGCTGGGGAAAGAAGTCGTCCTCGAGTTACAGCGCTATGGCGTGGAGGTCATTGCGGCAGATTCCTATGCAGATGCGCCGGCGATGCAGGTAGCCGATCGCTCACATGTGTTTTCAATGCTGGATGGGGACAGATTGCGCGCCGTCATTGAGGAAGAGAAGCCTGACTTGGTTGTGCCCGAAGTTGAGGCCATCGCTACGGATACGCTGGTTGAAATTGAGGCCGAAGGGATTGCCAGAGTCATTCCCACGGCGCGCGCGACGCAGCTGACCATGAACAGGGAAGGGATTCGCCGACTGGCCGCTGAAACATTGGGCCTGCGCACGTCTCCTTACGAATTCGCTGAGACCGAAGAAGCCTATCGCGCTGCGATCGAAGCGATCGGCCTGCCCTGCGTGGTGAAGCCGATCATGAGTTCCTCGGGGAAAGGTCAGTCGACGGTGAATACTCAGGACGACGTGCAAAAGGCATGGGATTATGCACAAAGTGGTGGTCGCGCTGGAGCGGGGACGGTTATTATCGAGGGCTTTGTCGACTTTGACTACGAGATCACTCAGTTGACAGTTCGTCATGCCGGGGGCACCAGCTTTTGCGAACCCATCGGCCACATTCAGGTCGACGGCGACTACCGCGAGTCATGGCAGCCGCAGCCGATGAGCGATGCTGCCCGCGCTGAATCGCGACGCATTGCAGAAGCCATCACGACTGACCTGGGCGGCTACGGGATCTTTGGCGTCGAGCTTTTTGTCAAAGGCGACGTCGTCTACTTCTCGGAAGTTTCGCCGCGACCGCATGATACCGGAATGGTCACGATGATCTCGCAGGATCTGTCACAGTTCGCGCTTCATGCACGCGCCATTCTGGGGTTGCCAATTCCAAACGTCGTGCAATTGGGCCCCGCTGCCAGCTGCGTCATCCTGGTCGAGGGCGAGTCCAGGAGCGTGCGCTTCGGCAACCTTGGCGAAGCGTTGTCCGAGTCAGATACACAACTGCGCCTGTTCGGAAAACCAGAGGTCAACGGCAAGCGCCGCATGGGCGTTGCCCTGGCCAGAGATGTCTCTATCGATTCCGCGCGCGCTAAGGCAAGGCGTGTTTCCGCTGCAGTTCGCGTGGATTTGTAAATCTGAGAGAATTGATCTGCTGTATAAATTCTCAGCAATCAGAATTGCCAGACGTCCACGGGTGATCTGACGGACGAAAACCTGAAAATTCGTGCGTTTGAGGGCGTTTTGGCGTTTTCCTTGATAGGATTACCGGGCAAGGTGGCGGCAGAACGGAGTCCGGCAGCGCAGGGGGGATTACTTGCGCGGCAGGGCGATTTTTTTGACAACTTGAGTGAACGAGACGCCGCAAAATGAAGCCAGCGATTCTATGGTGCCCAATCCTCCTGCCGTAGTGGCCGGTGGGCGGCAGCTTGGTGACTATTCGTTGTTGGAGTTGTTAGTCGATGAAAAGGAGACTGAAACCTGGCGGGCGATACAGGGTTCTGTGGCGCGGCAGGTGCTGCTGGAATTGTTGAAGCCGGCCTTCGCTCAAAATGCGGTTTCGCTGAAAGGGTTCCGCGCACTTGTGCAGGCACGCGCTGCTGTGGTGCATCGTTTCATTGCTCCCGTCTATGAAGCTCAGGAAATCGAGGGCACTCATTTCTATACGCGTGAGTTGGTGGGCGGGCGTGATTTGCAGCAACTGCATGCAGGCGGTGTGCGCCTGGCACCAGATCAGGTGATCCGTATTTTCTCCGCGACGGCGGAAGCGATGGAATACATGGATGGCAATCAGATGCAACGTGCGGCTTTGAGCCCCGGCGCAGTGCATCTGGGGGACGATGGAATTCCTCGCCTGGATAATCTGGCAACGGCACCAGCGCCAGTGCGGCCATCACTTAACCGACAGGCAGAGCTGCAACAGATCGGGCAGTCGCTATCAGTTCTGTTGCATCGAGGCATGACGGAATCTGCGGCGGTCGATACTTTTTTGAAATCGCTCATTCATGGTGGGCTGGCAGATTGGGGGCAGGCGGTGACGCAAGCACGGCGTCTACAGCGATCGCTCACGCAAGGGGATAGCGGCGCTGAGAAGTCTGCAATTTCGCCTCAAACAGCGAATGCGAGCGCGGAAGCAGGGGCGAAGAAGCGTGGTCGAGTCGGCGTGCCGGTGGTGACATCACTGGTGTGCCTGGCGATTCTGGCAGGTGGTTACTTTGCGCTGACGGGAGGAAAGACGTCGCCCGACTCCGGTGCTTTTGACGCCAGCGTGGGCATCACTGCGGGGACGATTTCGATCGATGGTGCGACCGAAGAAGTCGCGGCTTTCGAGATCGATGAATATGAAACAACGATTGCGCAATATGCCGAGTTTCTGAATTCGTTGAGCGCACTGTCTGGCGATGCGCTGCAGCAGTTTGATCACAGTGATCAGCCAGCAGCCAAGTCGGGCCATGTGCCGGCCGGGTGGGATGCGCTGTTCCGTGCAGCAAAACGAGGAGGGGAATTTCAGAGGCAGAAAATCAGCCTGAATCATCCCATCATCGCTGTCGACTGGTGGGATGCGTATGCCTATTCGAAATGGAAGGGCCGCCGCCTGCCCACAGCAGCTGAGTGGCATCTGGCGGCGCTGGGACCGGATCCACTGGCCCGCTTTCCCTGGGGAAAGCGCGATGCGCCAACGCTTTACAACTCAGGGGCTGATTTCGACAAGGATGGATCGGGCGGTCAGGTGGACGGCTACAATTATTGGGCGCCGGTGAACTCTTTTTCTAATGATCGAAGTCCCCTCGGCGTTTACGGCATGGCTGGGAATGTCAGTGAGTGGGTCGACACCTGGACACCTCACCCCGAATTTCCAGATCAGCGCGTTCCTGTAGTGATGGGTGGCTCATTTGCCGCTAAAATTGCCAATATTACGGAGCGCAGACCTGCTAAATCTGCCGATGCTGCGCAATGGGCGGTTGGATTTCGCACAGCACAAACAGTGAAGTAAAGAGTGTCTTTTTCCTCATTTTGAACAATTCTCCTCAACACAACACTAAGAAAACTCGCACATGAACCACATGTCCCTTCCGAACAATGGCCACCGATCTGGGCGGCTCAGAGCAGTCATCACCGCGATGGCTGCCGCTCTATGCCTTATTTCATCGGCCACGGCGCAGCTGATGGTGGATCTCAAGCTGAACAAAAACCTCTACGTCGCCTATGAGCCGGTCAATGCTGAGATCACCGTTTCGAATCGCGCTGGTCGTGACATCGTGCTCGGCGGGCCTGCAGGCTCCAGCTGGTTGAGTTTTGACGTGGCTACCGATCAGGGGGATCCGATCCTTCCTGCTGGTGCCCGGCCGGTCGCAGGTAGTACCGTGCTCGGGGCGGGTAAGTCCCACACTATCAACGTCAGCCTCGGTAAATTCTACCCACTTGGGACACCCCGAAACTACCGGGTAAAGGCCAGCGTCTACTTCTCGGGAACCAGCCAATACATTGGCTCACGTCCTCGGTTATTCGGAGTCACGGAGGCTCGGACTGTCTGGCAACAGGTGATTGGTATCCCGCGCGGAAAGCCGGGAGGTGGCGGCTACCGTCACTATTCACTTCTGATTTTCAGGGATACTCAGCGCACACTGCTGTATGTCCGAGTGCGTGATCAAAAGACCAAGCGCGTTCTGGCCAGCTACTCGCTCGGGCGTATTATCGAAGTCCGAGATCCGCAAGCGACGATCGATGGGGACAACCGCCTGCACGTTCTATTCCTCGGTGCCCCCAGAACTTTTTCTCACAAAGTCATCGACTATGGTGGCGAGACTCTATTGTCAGACGTCTATCGCAGTGAGGGCCGTGCGCCTCAGCTAATGCTGGGGAATACGGGCAAAGTGCAGGTCATGGGCGGTGCCATTTTTAATCCCGCCAACAGCGGCGGGGTCGATGCATTGCGCGGAATGGATAATCTCCCAACGAGCCGCGAGCCAGAAACATTGCGTAAACTCAGCGACCGACCTGAGAATATGCCTTATTTCGGTGAGTAAAATACGCAAATTCCATAAAAATCAGAGTTTACGTTGACTATTTACGAAAACTCCGGAAATTAATATTAGTTAGTAATTTAGGAAACCGCCGGTCAGGTTTTTTTCATATATGATAGCGAGCAGGAATTTTTCCCCAGGACAAGGCAGAAGGGCATCGTCGATGATCGGTGCTCTGGTTCTGATAGTCAGCGGGCTTTGCGCCGTATTCCTGGGAGAAAGCGCGGAAGCGGCGCGCGGACGAATCTCACGAGTGGTGATCGATGCCGGACACGGTGGACACGATTCCGGTGCTCGGCGTGGCTACGTGCTGGAAAAGCATCTGGCACTCGATGTTTCCCGTCGCCTGGAGCGTTATCTGGAACGTCGAGGAATGCGCTGCATCCAGACTCGCGATCGCGACACCTTCCTGCCCCTGTCACAGCGCAGCAAGATAGCCAATCGTCAGCGCAATGCGGTCTTCGTCAGCGTTCACTTTAACTGGGCCTATAATAGTGCCAGCACAGGAACTGAGACATTCTATCACAGTAACAGCGCGCTCGCCAGCGCAATTCAATCAAGGGTGGCCCGCAAGGCTGGCACACCCAATAGAGGAGTGAAGCGCGCGCGCTTCTATGTGCTGCGTCACACCGACATTCCATCTGCTTTAGTCGAGTGCGGGTTCATCTCGAACTTCAGCGACCGCCGCCGCTGCCTCGATCCCCGCTACCGGCAGAAGATGGCCGAAGCGATCGGCGAGGGAATTTTGAGTTACTCACGCAGTTGATCTGCAAGGGGAGCGGTTGAAGTGGAGTGGATTGCGGTAGCGTCAGGGCACCTGACATTGAAGGAATCGGTTGTGACACCATTTTGCAAATGGGGCTGTATCATCTCTCAATTCAACACAGTATTCCCCACCTGCCCCAACGGGGGCTACGTAACGAAGCCCGGGGTTGCGAGGCACGAGCTACCCCGGGAATATGATCGTCAAGGATTCCAACCCCAACGGGGTTGTGTCCCAGCAGCAACGATTCACGGCCCACTAACTCGGACACAACCCCGTTGGTGTTGAGGGGCAAGAGGTGTTTGGGTCCCGGGGTAGCGCCGCTGGCGCAACCCCGGGCTTTGGGACGGAATCCCGCTGGGATAGTGAGGAATAGGAAGAGGCGAATTCGGGCAAGCGGTATTAAGTCCGTTTCCTGAATCGAATTACGCGTAAGTCACTCAAGTGCTCCCCAAGTGCTGTATTTACCAGCGTTCAGCACGAAGTCCCCATTCCTCGATCTCAGGTGTTCTGAGCCTTCTACAGCTTCCCACCCTGAAGATCATAGAGCCCCCCCGCAGTGGGCTGCGGCCAGCACAACGGGTAGGGTAGGGACAACCGGACAACTGCGGTCCACACTCAGGCAATCGAAACCTGAGGCGTTGCCCGCGTTTGATAACGGCGTCTCGTTCAGCGTTCCGATTCATGCAGCGTCTCAAGGAGTGCCGTCAGCTTTTCATCGTAGTGAGGGTAAGTGTAGAATTTTCCAGACCGAGGTCTTTGATGAGAAGTTTCATCTATGCACGGATCAATCTGGCGGCTTGTTCGAGCTACTCATCCGCTGAAAAATCCGTGTCGGCTTCTTTGATCGTCAGTTCTTTTATCCAGGTGTTGCGGTAGCGGACGTCGTGACCTTCTGCCTGCAATTTGATTCCCTGCGCTGTGTCAGTGATGCCGCGACCGTCGTCGTTGCCACCATCAACTCCTGAATTCGGGCCGCCCCAGACTTTGTTGATCTTGACGTTCTCGTGCACCTTCTTGCCGTTGAAGAACATGGATACCAGGGCTTTTTCGACCAGTTTTCCGTCCTTGAAGCGAGCGGCGCGGAAGACGATGTCGTAGGCATTCCATTTGCCGAGACCGTTGTAAGCTTCGTAGGGAGATTCTGTTTCGTTGATCACTGCGGCCATGCCGTGCTTGGTTTTGTCGCCATCCAGCACTTGGATTTCGTAGCGGTTCTGAAGATAGACTCCGCTGTTGCCGCCTTTGTTGGGGATCAGAAATTCAATGTGCAGTCGGAAGTCGCGGTAGGCTTTCCTGGTGACAATGTCAGCAGCGCCATATTTTCCACCTTTGGCGGCAGGATCGTCGGTCATCACGGCAGTTCCATCATCGACTGGATCTTCGACAATTTTCCATTTGATGGGCATTTCTGAGCCGAATCTTGGCCCTTCCCAGTAGATCCACTTTTCATCCAGCAGTTCACGCGAGCCATCGATGACGACCTCCGCGCCATCGATCGGCTTTGCTCCGACTCCGACATCGGCAGATGCCGGATCTGCGAGGGACAAAAAGCAGAGCCCGGCGGCGGAGCCCAGAGCGATGGTTGCGAGAACTGGGCGGAGCAATGGAAGTGCGGCGGGTGTTTTCATAGTGACAGGAGAATGCGCGATTCGTGTCACCTTTTGCAACCCCCGAATGCGGGCATGCAGAAAACCTGGTGAGGTGGCTGCGCTACAGCTCGGGCGAGTAGTCGAATCTCAGTGGCTCAAGATTCGGGGCGAGGAGACGGCTGCGCTTGAGTTCGTGCGCGTGCACGGCTCTGCCCAAGTCACGCATGAAGGGGACGCCGATGGTGTCGTATTCGTAGACGTCGTCATTGAAGGTGCCATTCGCATTTACCAGCAGGGTCGCGCTGAGGAAAAACTCGATACCGTTGTCGAAGTCAACGATATAGGCGTTGTCCGTCACCGTGCCGTAGGCCATGCCGGATTTGCTGAAATTGCGGACGTCAGGATCGGTCGGACGTTTCGATTCGGCACCGAAGAATAATTCCTTTGTCGCTGGGCCTGTGTATTTTTCAGGATCGTAGGCGGGATCGGCAGATTCGTTTGTCCATCGTGACATCTCGCGCAGAAGAAAATTTCGACTGTCATCGGAAAGCCGAAATTGCTCTGCCGCTGGGAGGCTGTCAGGAAAGACCAATGTTCTGAGCACGCGTTGTTGTGCCTCCAGTGGGAAGCCATTGAGCTCAGCAAAGTCTTTAGGCGAATCGATGCGGGTACCACTTTGCAGGTATGCAATACCCTTGAGCTCCGGTTTGTCGAGCGACCAGCGGTTCTCGAACGAATGTTCGGCCTGCCGATGCACGATCGCACCATCATTCGAAGAAAACTCCATTGCATTGGTGACGATCGCACCCGGTTCGCGCGCGACGGACAGACGGTGGAAAATGCGCGTGCCTTCGAATCCTCGGCGTTGTAATCCATCGGACAATTCCTCTGGCCCGACAAATTCGAATAAGCGATTGTTGGCGGAATTGCTACTGACGAGGAATATCTCGCGGATGTAGCGGGCAATGCTGGACGTGGATTCTTTTTCCAGCCCCAGCGTGTGCATGGGCGAGGATCGATGCAGCATAGGAATGCTGAGTGCCTCCAGTTTTTCCAACGCCAGGATTGTCGCCGGCAATTTGACTGTGCTGGCAGGATAGAAGTAACGGCCAGCGTCCACATTCCACTCGAACGAGCGAAACTGCGCTGCACCATTGCTGTTGCGATCGATTTGCGTGTAAAGGATCTGCACCTCGTGCAGCGGATTCTCCGCGACAGCACGCAGTCCATCGGAAGCCTTCAGTATGCCATGAAGGACGTTGCTGTCCTGTGCATCAACGGGAGTTTCCATGATGCACATGGACAGCAACAATAGTGAGTTCAGTCTCAATCGAATGCAGGCGAAGCGCTCGCAAGGAGCGCGATCAGTCTTATTCCTCAGAGACGCGGTAGTAGCGGATGGTGGTGCCTTCTGGTGCGTCTGCGTCGACGAAACTGGTCGAAGCTCCACCGCTTTCGACTCCGTCTGAAACTTCGCCCCACTCGGCCAGGTCGGTGCTCCACTCCAGCAGGTAGACTTTGTTTGGAAGTGAGTTCCATGTCACCGTGATGCCAGTTTCGTCTGGTGCGATGCCAACTCCTGTGATGCTGAAGTCGATCGGATCTGGAATGTTGAACGCGGTAGCTCCCGGGCTGCCGTGCATTCCAGCCACTTGCTCTTCACTGAGCTCGATCGAATAGATCTGCACGTCATCGATATCGCCAGTGTAGCCGGCACCTGCTGCGGTTCTGCTGGCGAGGAACATGGTGAACACCCGAGAGTTCGAAGGATACTCATCAAAGCCAATGGTTTCCGCTCCGGCAGCTTCGGCGATGAGTGCACCATTCACGTAAAGCCGCGTGCGCGTCGCCGTGTTGTTGCCGAATCCGTCTTCATCAAGGTGTGTCACCACGATATGGTAGACTTCACCAGCTTCGATCAAATCGGATTCTGTCTGAAAAACCAGTCCGCCTCCAGCATTGAAGATCAGGCTGCCGTCGCCACTGAGAATGGCTCCATAAATCGTATCCGTTCCATCGTATTGAGGGTCACGATTGAACAGTGTCTGCTCGCCTTCGATTGCTTCGGGCTTGATCCATAGTGAAACACTTACCGTTGATGTGTGTAGAGGAACCAGTTGGCCAAAATTTCCGACTCCCGGTACTGAAGCACCGATGAACCCAATCGATGTGCCAGTTCCGCCAATCAACGATGGCCGCGCATAGTTGATCGGATCGTCGGCGCCCGCGTTATAGGTGCCCAGTGTTCCGAGGCCTGAGACATCTTCCATGGTGCCTCCCTCGGCGTCATCGAGCGTGAAGTGAGCCATCAGAGGCTCTGCGACAGCGCGCGTTCCGATCAAATCGATCGGCAACTCAGGCTCGGTCGGATCATTGCTCATCAACGTGAGGATCGCTGTTTTCTCACCATTTGGGACATCGGGCGAGAATTGCACCTGCAAGCTGGCCGTCTCACCGGGCGTGATTGTCAAAGGGAATACGGTGAGCAGAGTGAATGCGGTAACATCCGTGCCCGAAAGGATTGCATCCGAGATAACAAGATCATCGGTGTTGTCATTCTTGATCGTCCACTCGGCCAGATTTCCCTCGGTGTCGCGAACAGTCCCAACCGGTGCGTCTGAGGTGACAATGATAGTTCCTGAGCCAATTTGCTCTACCACGATGTTATCGATAATTGCGAACTGATAGTCTGGGGCAAACGTCAGTGAGTTGAATGGATCTTCATAGCCGACGAACGCACCGCCGTCAGTCTGATCGCTTTCGGATCGGTGAAACAGGACGCCATTGTAGCTCACTGTTACCGTGCCATTGCGCGACACCACTTCTACGCTCACCCAGGAACTTCCAGGTGCACCAGTGAGTGGGGCGGCTTCAGGGAAGGCTTCCTGGAAGAGGGGGTCACTACCTGTTCCTGGAGGGCCATCGTTCTTCTTTTCAATCTCCGTGGTTCCAATGCGGAACATCGAATCCTCAGTTCCAAAACCACCATCGACTGCAAGCCAACCCCACGTTCCAACAATGGCGGGATCAGCGCGCGTGATCCGCCCGTGGTTGACAACGCCGTCGTTGCCAACGCCCCAGAGGGCCACCTCGGTCGTTCCTGCAGAGTCGCGAAACGTGAACTCGTCCAGATTCATCCAGACATCAAAGGTCATGCGATAGTTCCCCGTAAACTGCACCTGTGAGCCCTCTCGTTCATCAGCAAGGAGCAAATTGATACCTCCTCCTGTGCCGAAATTCTCATCACTTTCGACATTGACGCGCAGCATGACGCCGCGAGTGGGGACGCTGCCCTCGACCATATTCGGCGCTTCCTCGATTTGCTGCTCCTCTGAATCACCCAGAGTGAAGCTGGAGTAATCGACGTAGTCGACAAAGCAGAATGGATCGATCAATTCGGAGACCTTCGCAGTCTCTTCTGTATCAAATGACTCAGAGTAAAGGACTTGGCTAGACGCTGATGTCGGCAGGTAGAAGGTAGCCGCCATGCCCGCAATGAGCGACAGGCGGTAGGCTGGGTGAGCGAGATCTTTAATCATGATAGCAAATTTTAGTCAGAGTTCTGTTGAAAGCAAGATTCTTGCCGATTGCCTGTGGAATCGAGAAATGCCCGCGATTGAAGCGAATGAATGCAACGGCAGGCGGATCGAGTTACCGTTACAGCAACCGCACTGGCAAATCGTGCTTAGCAAGGTAGCGCTTCACGTCGTCTACCGTGAATTCGCCAAAGTGAAAAATGCTCGCTGCCAGAACGGCATCTGCTTTGCCATCGCGTAGCACTTCGACCATATGGTCAAGATTTCCCGCTCCGCCGCTGGCGATCACCGGGATGCGCACGGCCTCACTGACGGCGCGGTTAAGCGCAATGTCGTAGCCAGCCTTAGTGCCGTCCGAGTCCATGCTGGTCAGCAAGATTTCGCCCGCGCCGCGTTGTTCCACTTCCTGTGCCCACTGCACCGCATCCAGCTCCGTTGGCGTGCGTCCTCCGTGCGTGTAAACCCGCCAGGTGCCGTCGCTGTTTCCTGCCGCATCGTGGTTTCGTTTGGCGTCGATGGCGACCACGATGCATTGCCTGCCGAATGCCTCGGCACCCTCGGAAACGATATCGGGACGGCTCACAGCAGCTGTGTTGACGCCCACTTTGTCGGCACCCGCCAGCAGCATTTGGCGCATGTCTTCGACCGCGCGAATGCCGCCGCCCACCGTCAGCGGCATGAAGCATTGCTCCGCCGTGCGGCGCACGACATCGACCATCGTTTTACGATTGTCTGACGACGCCGTGATATCCAGAAACACAAGTTCGTCCGCGCCCTGATTATTGTAGGCAACAGCGCTCTCCACTGGATCACCCGCATCTCGGAGATCCAGAAACTTCGTGCCCTTCACGACGCGCCCGTCTGTCACATCCAGGCAGGGGATAATACGCTTGGTCAGCATGCCGCCAACGTATGCACAGCAGGGCCACGATTGCCAGTAGTCAGTTTGACTGCCACTACATAAGCTCCAGGGCTTACGCATGAAGATTGATCAAAATTAAGAGCACCTGACTTAGAAGGAATCGGTAGTGCCACCCTTTTGTAAATGAAGCTGTATCATCTCTCAATTCAACACTGCCCTGCCCCAACTGCCCCAACGGGGCTACGTAACAAAGCCCGAGGTTGCGAGGCACGAGCTACCCCGGGAGTATGATCGTCAAGGAATCCAACCTCAACGGGATTGTGTCTCGGCAGCAACGATCCTCGGCTCCTCAAACTTGGACGCAACCCCGTTGGGGTTGGGCGAATGAGGTGTCTGGTTCCCAGGGGTAGCGCCAATGACGCAACTCCGGGCTTTGGGACGGAATCCCGTTGGGATTATGAGAGATGGGGAGTGGGGTGTTCAAAACAGAGCAATAGTGTCAGAAAGCTATCCTGCGGAAATCAGGGCGGATTGTCGCGGTGCGACTGATCATGTTAGCCGGGCGTTTCAACGCCCGGCAGGTTTCTCACACATATCTACACAGCTATAATTTGCAGGGTAAGCTTCATTGACCGGTCACTACGTGACGGGGATTCTATTCGCGGTGTCGGTCCGGGCGTTCAAACGTCCGGCTAACATGAATGGTCGCTACGCGACGGTGAGCGCTTCCCGGATATCTGCGGGAACATTTTTCGTAGTTTTGAACACCCCAGATAGGGAGGGGCGAATTCGGGCAACGGAAGCGTTCGATCTGGAGCGCTCCGGCTAGAATCGTTCGAAGAGTTTGCGTTCGATCTCTTTGTCCGACCAGCCAAGGTTTTCGCGAATCCATGGCTCGGCTAGCCAGGGTTCTATTACGCGCCATCTGTAGATGAGATTACCAACGGCACGTCGCTGTTCCGAAGCATCGTCGATGGCAAGGGCAATCTCTAGTGCAGCGGTCATGTCTTCTTCGCCGAGTTGAACTGCGTAGTGGCGTAGCAAGGAAGGGGAAGAGGGCGATTCAGTCAGCCACTTTGTCGCAGCAGTCAGATCCGCTTCCATCCAATCATCCAAGTACATCCCAAGCTTATCCGCAGCATTGGCTTCCAGCCAATCGTAAAGCCGTGGCATATCGAACGCGACATCGACAGAGAACAACTCGCTCCCGCCGCGTTGCCAGAAAAAGGATCGAATGATGTCATCGCGAGCCTCGCCTCGTGGCAGCGATTCTGTCCATGCGAGAATCCCGTCAAGATCGTCGGTCATCCATTGTTTCACCAGCGGAACCAGGACATTCGTGTTGGGATCGGGAATGGTGAGAAATCGTTGCATGGTTCCCGACCAGTCTCCGGTGTGTCGCGCTTCGTTGAGGATCGGGCTGATGGGCGCAATGTGCTTGCCACTGTAAATATAGGAGCCGCTCAGCGTTTGAGTGATCTTTTCCGCGCCGTGCAGTGCTCTCCATGCAGAGCTAAGTTCCCGCCCCGTAGGGCGATGTTCGGCCCGCACTGCCACGTGAGCATTTCTGAACCCATTGGATAGCGTGGTGCCGGAGGACTGAATCCAATCGTCGCAGGCATCGGCATCTTCCGCTGCCCATTTGAGTAGAACGCCGGTCACTAAAGGTTCGCGTTTGTCAGGCGCTAGAGTTTCTACAAATGTAAGAGCAGCTTCGCGATCGAGTTCGCTGAGTCGATCGAACAGATACGAAGCGCCCTTGCGATTCGATTTGTCGGGGCCTGCGGTTTTAAGAAGATACAAGGTCTGCTTGCTATCCAATGATTCAAGAAACGCGATGCGATCTGCAAGTCTGCCTGCCAGCGCTGCCTCCCACTGGGCAGGCAGCTGCTGGAAATCAGGAGCAATGGGTGGCGGCACTTTTGCTGGAACCACCTCTCTGGAATCGATGGCGTCTCTGCCTGCTGAATGGAAGTGCGCAGCAACGAAATGAAATGTTCCGAAGCCGACGATGGCACCGATTGCCAATGATATTACTTTGCGAATCACTCTGTCACCTCCCCGAGATCGTAGGCATGCAAAAACTCAGCGATGGTGCTCGATTCGACCGAGGAATTTACGTCGTAGCGGTCGATGACTACGCTTTTGTAGAGCTCAGGTTCTAGCTCTCGGGCTTTTCTCAAGAGCCGTGCAGCCTGCGCTTTCCACTCATCATCGGCTGCCAGGGGGCCTGTTCGCTGAGCTTTCTCTTTTTCGGTTGGAATCGATCCGATGATGTCCATCATCAATGTATAGCGAAACGGGATAAGATCGCGAGTCAGAACCCAGTCGGCCGCTGCTTTCGGATCATATCGCAGCCATCGCCAGGCGAGATCACCAAATGCCTTTGAGCGGTTGTTGCTGGATAAATGAGGATCGATGCTGAGCATCCAGTCGGCGTGGTTGCCGAACTCTTTTAGCGGGATGGCAGCGGGATCGATCTCATCCGTCAGGCGAGGAAACCCAAATGCCCACGCCAACTCGGCGCGTTCCATGTGGCTGGGTCTGGCTTTGATCCACTCCAGCACAGCAGGCCTTAGCGCTGGTGGGCACTGGTAAACCATTTGCTTCCGCAGATCGCGTCGGTCGCTGGGCGAGCGAAAGCGTGTTGCAGCATCCATGTAAGAAACAAAATCGTCGAAAGTTTTGACATCCCGGATCAAGACAGACAAGCCGTTTTTAGATTGAAGCGCCACCATCAGTTCCATGGCAGGCCCAAGACCGGCACGCTCAACCAGTTGTCCGCGCAGGCCGCTGATCGTGCTTTTCGTAAGGTCGATCATACTGTCCTTCACCAGCAGCGATCCATTTTCGATGCCAGCCAGAGCCCATGCCCACGCAGCTTCCCAGTCCCGATCTGCCCACTCCCTGAGTAACGTTGAGACAGCACTGTCCCAATGAAAGCGCTCAAGATACAACGGGCCACCCAATTTTGTGTTCCGAAGAACCCAAGCAAGTGCTGCTTCCGGATCATCCTTACCCCAATGCTGGATGACGCGGTACCTCCAGTTGAAACCAATTTGATCCGTCCGGCGCATCGTGGACTCTGGCCATGTCTGATCCATCAATGCAAAAGCCCGGCCTGCCTGTGCCTCTGGAATACGGCCAAACAGCACGCTGCACCGGGCTCGGTCCAGTGATGTGGGTGGTTGCGCGAGGAGTTTTCCCAGTGCGATAATGACTTCTTCCAACGACTGAGGCTCATGAATGGCAAACGTTTGGGGCTCTACTGGAGATTCTGCAGGTATGACATTCTCATCTGGTGCTTGAGGCGAAACTGCGTTCACTCGTAGGCTATTCCCAAGCATTGGCAGCGCACTGCCAATGCATACGATCGTGGCTGCGGCTAACGCGTATTGTGGCAGTAACCCGTGGCGGAACCACCATGCTGTCAGGCCACCATTGAAAAGTTTCAGCAACGCAGTCGCTGAGATTTTACCACTCAAAGTGGACGGGATCGCCGCAGCGTCGACGCGACTGGTCAGCAGTGATCCTAACATTGCCACACCCACAGTCGTGCCACTCTTCAGTAGCACCGTACGCAATCTTGCGAGTGCGCGTTCGACTCGCTTTTGTGCGGTGCCTTCGCTGACTCCCAACGCTGTGCCAACCTCCCGTAGTGAGCGGTTTTCATAGAAGCGCAGGATGATTGCCTGCCGGTCACCAGCGCGCAATCGTTGGATCGATTCATCAACAACTGGCTTCAGTTCGGCCCAGGCAATTGATTCGGGTAAGCGGTCGATTTCCATGAGTTCGGCAGCCAGTTGTTCACGTTTTCTGCGTCGCCGTTCCGATTTCATGAGATCGCCAGTCTTCAGCATTGCCGCACGGTGCAGCCAGGCACCGATGCGTTCATCCGCACGGAGCGACGGCGCCCGCACGGCAAAATCTGTGAACACCAGCTGCGACACGTCCTCTGCCAGAGTAGGATCGCCACAGCGGCGGAGTGCGGCCCCGTAGACAACCGGCAAGTAGCGATCGACAAGACTGCGGAATGCCTCTGGCGAAGCATTCCGCGAAAACTCCTGCATCAGCTCAGTGGTGGTAGGTTTTGCGGTCGGATTGTCCATCTATCATCAAGTATAAGGACACCGATGGCAGGAATCCGACAGAGAATCGTTCTTTTGGTGGATTTCGGAGGCCTGGGCGCATCACTTGAACCACTCGACGATGTCGCCACGGCCGCTGCAGGCGTAGACAGAGAGTGCGCCACCTTTCAGGATGCGAATGCCGGCGCCCGATCGGAAGCTGGTTTTTGTGCAGTTGAAACGGATGGAACTGCGCTTTAGCAACCGGCGAGGCGTGGAAGTATTGCCGCCCATTTTTAATTCGTAAAGATCCAGCAAGTCATCTTCTCCTTCTCGGCAAAATGTCGCAAGGAAGCAGCGCCCCTGTTTATCCGTGATCAGATTGATGTTTTGGTAGGATCCAAAGTGAGGATCGCTCCAGCCTGAACGGTCTGCAAGTGCAGCGCTCCAAGTGTCACCTTTCTGAAACCGGCATCTTGGATCATTCAGGGGATGACCGTTGGACTCGTAGAAGTCAATCGTCGCACAATCCCATGTGCCGACCATGAGCAGGTATCGATCCCCGATGCGTGTGATCGCCACGGCCCCTGCCGTTGAACGCTTGACTTCACCACGGCGGTCAATTTCGATCATGGGACGCAATGGTTTCCGCGGGTCGGTCGCCGCCATATCAATCACCCAGATTCTCGAGACATCCTTTGTGCGGTTGTCTTCAAGACCAATTGCGGCAATGTGACCGTCCATCACTTGAAACCCGCCAGCATGCCGAAATGGCGAATCCAGCAGTTTGGTCATGGTGGCTTTGTTGTTGGTGTCCGATAAGTTGACGGTCACGAGATAGGAGAACGAATCCCCGCTCCCTGATAGTATCAGAAAGTCCTGTGTACCACTCTCTCTACTGAACCACTGCACCCCCTGAAGATGTCCGCCCTCAGGCAGATCCTCGCCAAGTTTAAAGTGAAGTTCGGTGGGGGATAGAGGATCAATTTTTTGCACCGCCTTCAAGACGTCATCCAACTGCCCAGTTGCAGACCCTGGCAGAAGCAGAAACGACCATAGAAGCCCTGCAATGCGGGAGGTAGTGATGCGGTATAACATAATGTTGAAAAGACGGTAATCCCGGCGTTCTGACGGTAATTGTCGCCATAGTCCGCTTGTTTGCAATTTTCAATGTTGACGGTTTCGGAGAGCACTACCGATTCTCGTATGCCTCGACAGCAGCGGAAGCTGAAACGACATCGATCTCTTTCCAGTCTTTGAGTATGTTCTCCATTCTCCGGGTGTTTCTACTTGTCGGGGGAAGCCCTTTGAGACGTTCCTAGTCGCCTAGTCCGTCCTAACGAACGCCTTGGAATCGATATAATCCAAGACGACGTAGTGAACGCTATTCGGTTTCAGGCCGACAATTGGGTTATCGAAAGTCAATTGAGAGCCTCCCTGAGATTTTGTCTTTACACTAGGAATGTCCACGTCTCCCAGAAATCCAACTTTCGAGCCGGGCTTACCCCCGCCGTCGTCCCAAACTTCGACATGGAGGACTCCATTGGCTTTGCGTCTATAGCCATCTGTGCGAGTTTCGAGACGTATGGTCACGGAGGAAACGATGCCATGATCGCCAGTCATAAATTCCTGTGCCTGAAAGCGACTGGTAGAGGTGAAGCCTTCAGCGGACCATGCAGAATTGATACGGTTTTGGGAAATAGTATCGAAGATGTCCGTGTTCTCCTCAGATTGCGCGTAGGCCGATATCCCTGAACCGCAGGCGACTGCCAAACCAGCCAGGTATTTCATGAGTGTAGGTGTGTTTTTCATCGTGATCTCTGGTATTTGTTTTTGTTAAACTTGGTGGCACTCTTTGACGCAGAGAGTGGCTTTCAATAATGAAATGCGGAGTCCGCATTTCATTCGCGCCATTTTTCTTTGATGAAATTTCTGTCTCCATGTCTCCAAGGTCCTGCTGGCTTTTCTGGGCGTCCGTATGCTAGGCTCGCATGGATGAATGACGTCACGCTCCTCCTCGATGCGGCAAAGAACGGCGATCAGGCCGCTGCCGAAGAACTGTTAACTTCGACTTACCGGGAACTCCGCCTTACTGCCGCCAGAATGATGGCCAGAGAGCAGGAGGGACACACGCTGCAGCCGACGGCACTGACCCACGAAGCCTACTTGCGCTTGCTGGGGCCGAATGGCGAGCAGCTCGACTGGGATTCGCGCGGGCATCTCTTCGCCGCTGCCGCCGAATCCATGCGCCGAATCCTCATCGATCACGCGCGCAAGAAGCAAGCCGTGAAGCGTGGTGGTGATCTGCATCGGACTACCTGGGATGAAGCCAAGTTCGACACAGGCATTCCCTCCGATGAAATCATCGCTGTCAACGATGCGCTGGAGCAGCTGGAGCAGAATAACCCCGGGGCTGCCAAAATCGTCAAGTTGCGTTACTTCGCCGGGCTCACGATTCCTGAAGTGGCCTCCGCACTCGGCATTGCTCCGAGGACGGTCAATCGCACGTGGCAGGGGGCCAAGAAATGGCTTTACCGGGAGATTTCGGATGAAAACTCTGCCTAGGTAATTTTTTTGAAAAAAATGGCGCGATCCCGTGCAGAAATTCCGCATGTACTATCTAAGTCGCATGGAACTCACGCAATGAACGATCTCGAAATCTTTATCAACGCTCCAGAAGACGCCACAGCTGAGGAATTGGCCGACTATATTGACCGCGCCTGCGGCCCTGATCAGACGCTGCGGGAGCGCGTAAAGGGATTGTTCGATGTGCAAAGTGGCCCTGAACAATTTATGGAACACACGTCTTTACCTGGAGTCGAAGTGGAACTGATTGAACCTGAATCTGCAGGAACAGTCATCGGCAACTACAAGCTCCTGCAGAAGATCGGTGAAGGCGGATTCGGCGTGGTCTACATGGCGGATCAGTTAGCCCCGGTGAAGCGGCTGTAGCCCTGAAGATCATCAAATTGGGAATGGACACCAAGCAAGTGGTGGCCCGCTTCGAAGTGGAGCGACAGGCCCTGGCGTTGATGGAACACCCTAACATCGCCAAAGTCTACGACGCGGGAGCCACGGAAGCGGGGCGCCCTTACTTCGTCATGGAATTGGTGCGTGGCGTGCCCATCACCGAGTTCTGTGAAGATCAGAAGCTGGATACCGAGGCGAAACTCTCACTGTTCATGGATGTTTGCTCTGCGATTCAACACGCGCATCAGAAAGGCATCATCCACCGCGACCTCAAGCCTAACAATGTCATCGTCACACAACACGATGACAAAGCGGTGCCCAAAGTCATCGACTTTGGCGTGGCCAAGGCGACCCAGCAAGACCTGACGGATAAGACCCTGTTCACCCAATTCCAGCAATTGATAGGCACCCCAGCTTACATGAGCCCGGAGCAGGCTCAGATGAGCGGTCTCGATATCGACACGCGCTCTGACATCTACGCCTTGGGCGTCTTGCTTTACGAACTGCTCACGGGGACCACACCCTTAGAAGGAAAAGCCTTGGCAAGTGCAGGCCAGGACGAGATCCGCCGCGTCATTCGTGAAGAAGACCCACCAAAACCGAGCACAAGACTGACGGAGGTGCAGAAACGCACGCTGACGCATTCCGAAACGAAAATTTCAAGTAGCAACATCGATCGTGATCTCGATTGGATTGTGATGAAGGCTCTGGAGAAGGACCGCACCCGTCGGTATGACAACGCAACGGGATTGGCGGCCGACATTAAACGTCACCTGGCCAACGAGCCGGTCGAAGCAGGCCCTCCGGGATTCTCCTACCGCTTCGGAAAGATCCTACGCCGACACCGGACCGCTGCAGCGGGCTGACGAGCGTCACCATCCCCGATGGCGTCACCAGCATCGGTCGCTCCGCGTTCTGGAGCTGCAGAGGGCTGACCAGTGTCACCATCCCCGAGGGCGTCACCCGCATTGGTAGTGAAGCATTCTCCGGATGCAGCGGGCTGACCAACGTCACCATCCCCGAGGGCGTCACCGCGATCGGTGATCCGGATGAAAGGTGGGTAAGTGGGGCGTTCTCCGGATGCAGCAGCCTGACGAGCGTCACGATTCCCAACAGCGTCACCAGCATCGGCAGGGGGACGTTCTCTGGCTGTAGTAGCCTGACGAGCGTCTCCATTCCCAACAGCGTCACCCGGATAGGTGCTGACGCGTTCACCCGTTGCTCAGGGTTGACCTCGATTGTTGTAGTACCCGGAAATCCTAACTACGCGAGCGCTGATGGCGTGCTCTTCAACGCGGGGATGACCGACCTTTTCGACTTCCCTGAAGGCAAAGCCGGAGGTTACACCATCCCCTCCAGCGTCACCGCGATCGGCGATCCGGATATCATTTTTTTCACAGGTGGTGGGGCGTTCTCCGGTTGCAGTAGCCTGACGAGCGTCACGATTCCCAACAGCGTCACCAGCATCGGCAGGGGGACGTTCTTCGGCTGCTGCAGCCTGGCGACCGTCTCCATCTCCGATAGCGTCACCAGCATAGGTTTCGAGGCGTTCTCCGGCTGCACCGACCTCACCTCCGTATTCATGGGCAGCGGTGTCACCCACATCGCCGGTTCTTCTTCCATACCTGGCAATTGGGAGTCGTTTTCTCCAGCCGCGTTCTCCGGCTGCGGCTCGTTGACAACAGTGATCTTCCTCGGCGATGCGCCGGAGCTTTCCAATCTTGAATCTGTGTTCGCTGACGCTGGGCCGGCATTCTCGATCTACTATCTCTCCTGCAGCGCCGGCTTCACTTCTCCGACATGGAACGGCTACCCGGCGGTTGAAATCGACGAGGCTTTCTACCCCGCCGCATCATGGTTGGCAGGCCACAACCTCCCCTACGACACCGACCTCTACCAAGACCTCAACAACGACGGTGTGAGTCTCCTCACGGCCTACGCTCTCAACCTGAACCCGGATCTCAATCTGCAAAGCAGCCTGCCCAAACCCGTTCTCGGCGACGGCACACTTGGCATTTCTTTCCACGGGGAGGCTGCGGGGATCACCTACACCGTAGAGACCAGCCAGGATCTGCGGACGTGGACGGCTGAAGGAGTGGTGGTGACGGAACCCGACGAAGCGGGGCAGCGCATGGCGACGGTCAGCCAAGATTCGCCGAAAGGGTTCCTGCGGTTGTTGGTGGGGGAGTGATCAAGCGGCTGGAACGAGCCAAACAACCGGTGCCCCGAGATGTATTGCCGCCGCAATCAAGAAAGTCTGGGCTTCTGTCTGGACAGCCGAAGCCTATCATGCGCGCGAACAAGTCGGCATCGTTCAGGAAACCGTGCGCATGGGGATTCTGGTTCATCCGAGCTACCGAAAGGAAGAGTCGACGGGAGTCGTGTTCCACTACGCGCCCGATGATATCGAAATTGCAGCCAACAAAGGGAACGAAAACGTGCAGAATCCAAGCAGCGCTGGGCTGACCCCGGAACTGCATCGGATCACCGGCGGCCCGGATCGCATCGACTACAGCAGCCGATTTGCTTTGACCGAAAAAGTAATTCTCAGTTCAAACGATCGCAAACAACTCATGGGACTCCTCAAAGGAGTCATTCCGAAGTTCAGGGAGCTGTATCCAGAGCAATCGATCTCCGGCGTCGATGTCGAATTCAAAGTCCTTGAAGTTCCCGACAACGACGGGGGCGAGAAAGATGCGGTCATGCTTAAGCAGATTCGACCATTGGCGAAACGTGCAGGCACGAACTAGTTGAAACATCTGTCTACAAATAATGCTGTCTACAAATAATGCCATGTCCCTTAAAAATGCCTCCCTTGACCGCGGAGGCACTTTAGAAGTGCCCGTCCCATAGCTTATTCATCTATGCATGGGATGATCTGGGAAAGCTCCTGAGGATTTTCCTATTGGTTTTTGTAAGTGTCAGCAGCAGCGGAAGCTGAAACGGCATCGATCTCTCCCCAGTCTTTGAGTATACGCTCCATTCTCCGGGTGTTTCCGCTTGTCGGGGGAAGCTCTTTGAGAATCGCAAATGCCTGCGCCGGATCGCCCTCGCCAATGGTGACTGCCAACCGGGACAGCGCCTCATTCTTTAGCTCGCTGGGAGGCAACGCCTGCAGAGTAATGCTGGCCGTAGTGAAGTCGTGAATCGTCGCTTCAGCCGCCGCTGCAAGTGCGGCATTCTTACTCAGATTCTCAGGCAGAGAATTCGCCCACTGCCAGACTTCCTCCAGCGGCAGTTGACGCGCGAGAGTTGCGACTACCGCATTGGCTTGGGCATTATTCACAAAATGAGATTGTTCGGGCGAATCCAGCACTGCATGGAGAATATCCAGCGCGGCTTGGGATCGTTATCGGCCAGAGCTTTGATGCCACCATTGAGCGCCGCTTTCCCGATGGCGGCGTCTCCATTTTGGAGAGCATCCTCAATCACATGGATGGGATCAGTGGCGGGCAGCTCTTCGCCAAATTTCCTCCCGAACTGAGTCCAGCTGCGAGTTGGTGGTGGCCGCTTGCAGTGCGGCAGGGGTATCCTCCTCGATCCAATATTGGAGAAAACTGCCGATCGCTCCGGGAATGTCATTCCCGGAGGCCAGTGGAAGGCTCTGCGCAAGTACGTCAGCCTCTTTTCCCTTTGGAAATGCCGAACGATCGACTCCCCAGGATGGGGGCATTGATCGGATGGCTGACAACAGAAGTCCATCTTGAGATTCTCCTTTTGGAAGGAGCGCGATTGATACCAGAGATTCTATGGGATCTCCATCGGATATCTGCTTGTGCAGCGCCCTGACCTGAAGCTCATTTTCGAGATCCTCCTTCAGGCCGAATTCCGCCGCGAGCTGTAAGGCGGCATCGGGATCTTTCCAGCTGATCTGAAGGGCGTGCTGGCGAACGGCCTCAGTCCGCTTATCTTCATCATCGATTGCGCTCGCCACTGCCTGGGCAACCTCGGGGCCGATGCCCGTGCTCGCAAAAAGGCAATCCGCAAGCAGCTCATCCCGACGCTTTCCTTGTGGCAATGTCAGTAACCTGCTGATCGTCTGCTCAGGATACAGCCGGAAAGGTGCAATGACGAACATTCCATTGAGGTGCCAGTCGATATCGGAGTGATCCAGGATCAGCGCAATTGCTACTGACAAATCAATCGGGCCTACCTTTTCCAGCAGCTTGTTCAATGCTTCAGCCCGAGAGGCAGGTTCTTCGATTTCGGCTAGATGTGCAGAAGCCTTAGACGGACTCGTCAAAGCGACAAGTTGATCGGAGGGGTTAGGATCGAACCGCTCCATAAGCCTCCGCCGCCGCTTGTTATCGGCATCAGGGAGCACGGCCAGCACCTTGTCCATTTCATCCTTCCCGACTCCCACTACAAGCCCTGTCAGCCAGGCGCGGCGGTTATCGCTCCGGGACGGCATGAGGAGGAGTGCACGATCAATGTTAGTCCTGGCGACCGCCTCTGCGACGAGCGTCAGGAATTCGTGTCGGACCTGGTTATCATCGACGTAGGAATTGCAAAAATCGACCGCCTCATCGGGAGATAGTTCCGCAAGCCGACGCAGCAGTGCGCGCGCAGTCAAATGATGACGAAACATTGATGGCGACTGAGTGAATCGAACCTCATTCAGCAAGGTCGCCACTGTGGCCTTGTCGAGATGCTGAACCCTCTGGTGCAGCGGGTAGGAAAACGCGTAAAAGTTCACCAGTTGATTGAGTTATCGCAGCGGGGGCTGAAGCGCCCCGCCTATGATGAGCGATCGCTTCGCGACCACTATTTCGCAATCGGAGAAGTCCTGATTGAGCAGATGTTCGAAGAAACCCTGGGGGGCGTCTGTGGCGGAGTGGAGATCACAGAAGGGCGTCGGCCATAAAATAGCTGCGAATTTTCCTGCGCGACTCGGTTGACCTCTGCAAAACAGGTGCTAAATAGAACATATCAACATATCATAATTTGTAAATATATGGCCAACAGCTTCATTTTCTCCTCTGAGTCCGTCACTGAAGGACATCCTGATAAAGTATGTGACACCATCTCCGATTCCGTTCTGGATGCGTGCCTTACGAATGATCCAGCTAGTCGCGTCGCTTGCGAAACGATGGTGAAAGATAACGCTGTCATTCTTGGCGGCGAGATCACGACATCGTCGGAATTCGATTACCGTGAGGTAGTTAAGAAGGCGTTGATCGAGATCAACTACGACAGCAAGTATGCTGAAGGCACTGATTACACCTACGACTGCAAATTTGATGCGCAGAACTTCTTCTTTATGAACCTGTTGGGGCAGCAATCTCCAGACATCGCCCAGGGGGTTGATGCCGCTGCCGCTGATAACAAGGAGACGACTGAGCAGGGTGCTGGCGACCAGGGAATCATGTTTGGCTACGCTTGCGATGATACGCCAGAGTTGATGCCGTCGCCCATCGCTTACTCCCACCGCCTGGGCGAAGCGATCACCAAGCTGCGCAAAGATCGCACCCACACCTGGCTGCGTCCTGACTCTAAGACTCAGGTGTCGATGGAATACATCGATGGCAAGCCTACCCGTGTTACTGCAGTCGTCGTTTCCACCATGCACGCGGCTGAGATCACCACTCAGGAAATTCGCGAGATCCTTAAGCGTGACCTCATTGATAAAGTGATTCCTTCCGAGCTCCTCACCGAAGAGACTGCCTATCACATCAACCCAACCGGACTCTTCATCATTGGTGGACCTGAGGGTGATTGCGGACTGACTGGCCGTAAGATCATCGTCGATACTTACGGTGGAATGGGTCGCCATGGTGGTGGTGCATTCTCCGGGAAGGATCCATCAAAGGTTGACCGCTCGGCTGCTTACATGTGTCGCTATGTTGCGAAGAACATCGTTGCTGCTGGTCTGGCGACCAAGTGCGAACTCCAGACTGCGTACGCAATTGGCTTCCCCGAGCCTGTAAGTCTTTCTGTCGAAACCTTCGGCACGAATACCGTCGATGAAGCCAAGATTGAAAAGGCAGTCGCCGAAGTGTTCAGCTTCAAGCCGGCTGATATTGTCAAACAGCTCAACTTGCTGCGCCCGATCTACCGTGAGTCGACCAACTACGGTCACTTCGGTCGCGAAGCCAATACGGATGCTCTGACCTGGGAACGCAAAGATAAGGCGGAGGCGCTTAAGAGTGCGGTTTCTTAGATTTCAGATATCAGTTTTCAGCTAGGAAGATGGCGCTACAGACGTTTGAAGATCTTGAAGTTTGGAAGCGAAGCTGCCGCCTTGCTGTTGAGATCTGCGCGCATGTCTATCGCTGGAAAAACTATGGACTGAAAGATCAAATCCAACGTTCAGCCATCTCGATTTCATCGAACATTGCTGAAGGTGCGGAACGCGACAGTGCTGGTGACTTCAAGCGATTCCTTCGGATTAGCAAGGGTTCATGCGCAGAGCTTAGAACCCAACTCTACATAGCCCAGCGCCTGGCTGAGAACGTAGAAGATACTAATCTTAAGACTCCAGATAGCTTTATCGCCGAGACTAAAGAAATCGCCGCAATGCTTCAGGGCCTCCTTCGCTCTATCGACAGAAGCAACTCGACTGAAAACTGAACACTCCTGACTAACAAACTTCTTAAAATTTATGAATACAACTGCAACTGAAGACTACAAAGTAGCCGACATCACGCTTGCCGACTTTGGTCGCAAGGAAATATCAATCGCCGAGCATGAGATGCCAGGACTGGTGTCTGTGCGCGAAAAGCATGCTGGGGCTAAGCCTCTGAAAGGTGTGCGCATTATGGGCTCCCTGCACATGACCATTCAGACGGCGGTCTTAATCGAAACGCTTGCGGCACTCGGTGCAGATGTGCGCTGGTGTTCGTGTAACATTTTTTCAACTCAGGATCACGCGGCGGCAGCGATCGCCGACGGTGGTCATCCGGTTTTCGCATGGAAAGGCGAAACGCTTGAGGAATACTGGGATTGCACGATGAGTGCGCTGACGTGGCCTGATGGAACCGGCCCAGAGTTGATCGTTGACGACGGCGGAGACGCGACATTGTTGATTCACAAAGGCTACGAGCTCGAAGAGGGCAGTGACTGGGTGAATACGCCATCTGGCAGTCATGAAGAGAAGGTGATCAAAGCTCTTCTCAAGCGCGTACACGCGGAAGATCCTGAAAAGTGGCATCGCTACATGAAGGATTGGAAGGGTGTCAGTGAAGAGACAACCACTGGTGTGCACCGTCTCTACCAGATGGCCGAAGCCGAGACACTTCGTGTGCCAGCGATCAATGTGAACGACTCGGTCACGAAATCCAAGTTCGATAACCTATACGGTTGTCGCGAGTCTCTTATTGACGGCATTAAGCGCGCCACGGACGTGATGATTGCTGGTAAGGTGGCTGTCATCTGCGGATACGGTGATGTTGGTAAAGGTTGTGCGCAGGCGATGCGCGGCATGGGAGCTCGTGTAGTCGTGACAGAGATCGATCCAATCTGCGCACTCCAGGCAGCTATGGAAGGATTCACCGTTACTACCATCGAAGACACGCTCGGATGGGGAGATATCTATGTCACCACTACTGGTAACAAAGACATTATTCTCTACGATCACATGTCCAAGATGAAGGATCAGGCGATCGTCTGTAACATCGGTCACTTCGACAACGAGATCGAAGTCGACAAGCTCAACGACGCTAAAGGTGTCACTTGCGAAGAGATCAAGCCCGAATCACAAGGGGCTGTCGATCGCTACACATTCCCGGATGGTCACTGCATATTCATGCTGGCGAAAGGTCGCCTGGTGAACCTTGGTTGCGCCACTGGTCACCCGAGCTTCGTTATGTCGAACAGCTTCGCCAATCAGGTGCTTGCGCAAATCGATCTATGGGAGAACAAAGAGAAATATGTCCCCGGCGTTTACATCTTACCTAAGCACCTTGACGAAGAAGTGGCCCGCCTGCACCTCGACAAGATCGGTGTCAAGCTTACCAAACTCAGTGACGACCAGGCATCCTATCTCGGAATCCCGTCATCTGGCCCTTATAAGCCAGACCACTACCGCTACTAAGCGAGTTAGAAAGCTTGTTCCGCTCTCGCTGGAACAATTGCTGAATTAGATTCATTCTACGCCCGCTTCAGGATCACCTGGAGCGGGCGTTTTTGTCTTAGAGGTGGGCACTACACCGTGGTTTCGAGAATGGGATGATCCTTATGCCTGCGCAGCTTAAGAGCGATGCTTATACCACTTCCTCTCCAGTTCAGAGTTGGAGAATAGCAGATGCCCTCGCGTTATTGCTGAGAGCGGCACACCTTTCGGGAAACGGAAATCAGTTCATTTAAAGAACAACCGACCGCAGATGAGGTTGTTTCACTCCAGCCGTTGATTGCTGAAGAACCGAAACCGGAAGTGATGCAGGGAGAAGAGATCGCGGTGCTGACCGATGCTCCCAACGTGCCTCCTCCGATAACTCGAAAACACCCGACAAAGGTGATCGTTAACCTGGAGGTGAGCGAAGTTGTGAAGCGCCTTTCGGACGGTGTTGACTACACGTTCTGGACGTTTGGCGGCAGTGTTCCTGGCAAGTTTATGCGTATTCGTGAGGGAGACTATGTGGAGTTTCATCTTGCGAATCATCCTGACAGCAAGATGCCTCACAACATTGATCTGCATGCTGTCACTGGGCCGGGTGGTGGAGCGGCATCTTCATTTACAACGCCTGGTCATGAATCGGTATTTTCGTTTACGGCTCTCAATCCAGGGCTCTATATCTATCATTGCGCTACAGCTCCTGTTGGCATGCACATCGCGAATGGAATGTATGGCCTGATTCTGGTTGAACCCAAGAAAGGCTTGCCACCCGTGGATCGCGAATATTACGTGATGCAGAGTGAGTTTTACACCAAGGGGTGCCTATGGTGAAGGAGGCCTGCAGCCCTTTGATATGGAAAAGGCTCTGCGTGAAGACGCCGACTATGTGGTATTCAATGGCTCAGTAGGAGCTATGACCGGAGACAACGCTCCCACTGCAAAAGTAGGCGAGAACGTGCGACTATTCGTCGGTAATGGTGGCCCAAACCTTGTATCCTCATTTCACGTAATCGGTGAAATCTTCGATAAAGTTTATGTGGAGGGTGGTTCCTATGTGAATGAGAACGTGCAATCGACCATGGTTCCGGCTGGCGGTTCGGCGATTGTTGAATTCAAGCTGGATGTTCCAGGAACTTACATCCTGGTTGATCACTCAATTTTCCGCGCATTTAACAAAGGGGCTATTGCTATGATCAAAGCCGAGGGAGCTGATGCCGAAATGCTTTACTCAGGAAAAACCGATGATCGAATCTATCAGCCTGAGGGAGGCGCCATCCAAACCATTCTACAGGAATCGAGACCACAGGCACTCGCCCAGAACAAGGAGGAACGCATCAATTACGGGCTGACCGTTTACTCGCAGGTGTGTATCGCCTGCCACCAGGCACAGGGCCAGGGCATCCCGAAGGCATTCCCACCGGTGGCTAAGTCTGACTACCTCAATGCAGATACTGACCGCGCGATCAGCACGGTTTTACACGGCCTGGCCGGGAAGGTTACTGTTAACGGTGAGGTCTATGAGAGCATCATGCCTCAGTTAGGCTTGTCCGATGAGGCCGTGGCAAACGCGCTCACCTACGTTTACAACAACTGGGAAAACAACGGCACCGAGGTAACTCCTGAGATGGTTGCTGCTGTTCGCAAAGCCGGAGCCCCGGCGACTCCCCCCCCGCAGCCCACTAACTTCGCGCCCATGCTTAAGCTGATCGCCATCCTGCTTTCGTTTTCCGTCACGCTTTCTGCAGATGAACCGCCATCAGGAATGGTGCTCATTCCAGCAGGGAGTTTCACACCGCTATACATCAAGGACGCGAAGCAGCGCTCCGTGAAATCATTCCTGATCGATGTCGCTCCAGTGACTAACGCCGAGTTTCTCGAATTTGTTCGGGCGCATCCGAAGTGGCGGCGATCGCAGGTGAAACGACTGTTTGTCGATGGTGCATATTTGAAGCACTGGGCGGGTGATCTTAATATGGGTCCGCAGACTGACAAAATCGCCGCCAGCCCCGTGACAAACATCTCCTGGTTTGCTGCACGCGCTTATCTGAAATCAAAAGAAAAACGCTTGCCTACCGAAGACGAGTGGGAACTTGTGGCTTGCGCAGACGAAACCCGAACTGATGCCAGCAAGGATCCTGCTTTCACCCGGCGCCTGCTGGAGTGGTATGGACGATCCAGCTCACCGTTCCTGCCATCGGTAAAGCTGGCAACGCCTAACGTCTACGGAATCGTCGCCCTGCATGGATACACTTGGGAGTGGGTGCGTGATTTTAACAATGCGATGGTCACAGGCAAATCACGCGCTGACTCCGGAATCGAACGTTCGCTCTTCTGTGCCGGAGGCGCACTCGGGACTGCTGATCCTCATAACTACGCGGCGTTCATGCGCTACGCTTTTCGCTCCAGTCTCAAAGGAAATTATGCGGTAGCCAATCTCGGTTTCCGCGGCGCTCGCAGCATTAAAATCAATCAAACTCCATGAAGACAATTCTTGCTTCCCTCATTGTTCTCGCTGCAATTAGTTCGCTGCCTGCTCAGGAGAATCTCACGCTTCCTTCAGCGGCGGCCACCGAAGGTTCGATCTACGATCTTGAATCCAAGTGGAAGTCGCAAGATGCAAAAGTGATTGCACTGGGTGATCTCAAGGGCAAAGTTCGAGTCGTCGCGATGGGCTACACTTCCTGCAAATTCGCCTGCCCGCGTATCATTGCCGACCTTCAGCGTATCGAGAAGGAACTCGTGGAAAAGGGACTGGATAGTTCGCTGGTCAGTATCTCATTTATCTCGATAGATCCTGAAACCGATACGCCCGAGCGGATGAAGAAACTTGAAAAAGACTACCGCTTCGATCCGAAACGCTGGTTGCTACTCACAGGTGATGAGGACGGAGTGCTGGAGTTGGCGGTCGCACTTGGAATGAAATACCGCCAGACCACGGCGATCGACTTTGCGCATTCAAACATTATCACTGTTCTTGCGCCAGATGGTCAGATCGCTCACCAGACATCGGAGATTGGAGCCGATCTATCCGAGATTCTCTCGGCAATTCGCACTGCATCTGGTAGTTCCTTGAAGAAGTAGTCTTCGCAAAAATGCCGCGCTGCCGATTCGCTCCCAGACAGAAATTATCCGCCACCTTGCGTAAGGAGCCCTTTCGCCTGTTCTTCCCAGCAGGTGTTCTGGCCAGTGTCATTGGCGTCTCGCTCTGGCCGCTGCTCTATGCGGGCTGGCTGACCTACTATCCAGGAGAGGCGCACGCGCGGCTTATGATTCAGGGATTCGTTGGGGCATTTGCCATGGGTTTTCTCGGCACGGCCTTCCCGAAAATGATCGAAAGCCCGTCTCTGACGTGGCCGGAACTTGGAATTCTTCTCGCTAGCCTTGTCGTGGGAGTGGCCGCACTCGCGCTGGGCAATGTAGCCGCTGGCGATGGGTTGTTTCTTTTTACCTGGATCTTTATGGCTGGCTGCCTGGGAGTCCGGCTCGCCTTCCTGCGAAAGGATCTTCCTCCGCCGGGTTTCGTGCTCGCAGGAATGGGACTGGCCGCCGGTATTGCGGGGAGCCTCATGCTGCTGACCGGACGGATCATCCTCCTGACTGACGTGCAGCGAACACTGGCGCACTTGCTTCTCTACGAGGCATTCATTCTTGGCCCTATTCTTGGAATAGGTGGTTTCCTCTTTCCGCGTTTTTTTGCTCCAAGTTCAGATTCGAGAAAATCTGAGCTGCCGTGGGGCAGGCGCGCCCTTCTTGCCTGCGGCGTTGGAATCGCCCTGTTTGGTACTTATCTCGCGCAGGCGTTTGGCTGGGCAATGAGCGCTCCTGCATTGCGTGCCATCATTGTGACCGCTTTTCTGCTCAGCCAGTTCTGCCCATTCCGGCGAGGCAGCAATACTGGCTCTCTATCGTCGATGCTCCGCATAGCAGTTGCCTCTCTACTTGTGGGCATTCTGCTTTCGGGAGCCGCGCCTGTCTATCATGTTGCCATCAAGCACGTGCTCTTCATTGGTGGCTACGGCCTGCTGATCCTTGCGGTGGCAGCTCGAGTGACCTGGGGGCACAGCGGAAACATTGATCTGGCAATAGGCAAACGACGTTCGCTTCAGATTATTCTAGGAATCGTTCTAGCCGGCCTGGCGACCCGTGTTGTCGCCGATCTGGTTCCCGCCATCCGCGTATCCCACCACATTTACGCAGCACTCAGCTGGATCCTCGCAGTCGGAATTTGGTCATGGGCGGTGCTGCGTTTCATCAAGAATACCGATCCAGATTAAAGGGGCAGCACCGTTGGAACAGTCGGTGTTACTGTCTACTCCACTTCAAGTTGCGCAAGTGATGAGCAGATAGCAAACAAAGAGATCGTGATGAACGTTGTTTCACCGTTAGGGCCAGGGCATTACAGGCTGCCAAATCAGCGCATTGCTGGGAGCCAAACCAGAACCAAAATTACCATCCGCCCAGACGAAAAAGATCTTTGAGGATATCCTTGGCATGCCCCTGGAAAATAGCTCTGGGGTCTATGGAAACGACGCCGACACTGGCAACGGACTTTTGATCGTAGAATAGGGGCCCAGGCCTGCTATAGCTGTTCGTTAGCAGGCGCTTGTCGCGCTTTAAGCATCGCCTTCCGCGTTTCGATGATCTGCATCGGAACCTCGGGCACATCTGAGGGATCGATGAACAGCTTGAGATCACGCAACGCGATGACCTTGTAGCCGTTGGTCGTCAGCCAATTCATGTAGCGCTCAAATTTCCGTGTAGCGGTGCTGACCCAGAGGTGGGCGGTGTCAGGCACTCCGTGAAATTGAAGAATCGCAGGTCGACCGGGTTTGGCTTTCTCTGCCGCCTTGATAAAATTTTGAAGCGTCCAGTCAGGGCGGGAGTCTCCAGCCGACGGAAGCAACAATGGATGATCCTTACCTGGCTGTGCGGCAAATCCTTCGCCGCGATCGTACGGATACTCTGGAACACCGCCTCGTCTGGCGAAAAGGATCCCGTGTTTCTGCAAAATTGGAAACGCCTTCTCGGTGATCTGATTCCCAGGCCAGGCGAATGTTACCGGAGCGGGAATTCCGTGCTCAATGCATTTGTCGGCGATCGCTGAAAGCTGCTCAGGAAGCTGGTCGATGTTGCTGTCGTTCACGCCCATGTGATCGCGCGTATGGTTACCAATCTCAAAGCCGTCTTTATGCAATTGCGCGATCTCCTCCCAACTCATGTAATCCTTCTTGTTGGTGGCGAAATCCCAACCCTCGGTGATGAAGAAAGTAGCACCAAAACCATGCTTTTTCAGGATAGGACGGGCGATCGCAAAGTGCGACTTCGATGAATCATCGAATGTGAGCACAACTAGTTTGTCTGGGATCGGCTGGAGCTTGGCTGGATCATCTCCGCTGGATCCCGGAAGGAAGGCAGCTTCAAGGACGATGACAAACAAAATCAGCAACGGAACATGAAGGCGTGAACGCATAACGTCGACCATCCTACACGACAGCCTATCCAGCAACAGTCGAGAAACTGACTGCAATAAAAAACGACACACAAGGCCCTCTGCGCGATGCTTTTCGTGCGATAGCCGAGTGGCGAGATTTCGGAAGGTTTAATTTCTGTGCGACCGCCGCAGAAAACGTTGGCGTAGAGCACTGGAACCCCAACTTCGACGAGGTGCTGATCAATCAATGGCCGCCTCGTGCTGAAGCACACGCTCTTTCTCGGTGCCATGCAGGACTGCCATGCTCAGAGCGGCAACATCGTCCCCACGATATCCAGAGAAACTCTATCCTTGAAACAAGCGCGACGCCTTTGAGAACGCTCTTCCGCTATTGTGCCCGCATCGATCTCACGTCGTCCCTACTAAACAGAACGCGGTCAAAACCAGCAGAGATGACTTCCATTTCGCTTCCAGAATGCTGATGGAAAAAGTAGGGAGTTCCCCATCGGTCGAGGAGCCGGCCTTTGCCGTCAATATCTGCGTGTGTGGGAGAAATCAGTGCTACTGATTTTCTGTTGCGACCGGCGAGGGCCGCGATGATTTCTTCGTTGGTTCCAACCGGGTGCTGACCGAATGCTTTGTGATACTGACGAAAGGCTGACCCGAGCAGTTCGACATCATCTTCGGGGTGGGAATCGGGCGAGCTGAGGAACTCAAGTTCTCTGGCAATCGACTGGATCTTTACTTCATCCAGACATGGCAGCGTGAATCGTAGCGGCTGCGATGTTGTCGGAGCAGGTATGCTCTTGAGCGGCGATGGTGGCAAAGACAGTTTCTGTTCCTGCCTGCTGTTCTGGGCTCCCAGGTAAGCAAGAACACCAGCGGTCGCAAAAAACGCTATGGCGACGTGTATTCTCATGATTCGAGAAACCCAAGATCGCGATTGTTGAAGCGACTGATGTTTGGGAACACGGCGTCCATATTGCTATCGGAAACGCCGATCCATTTTGCCAGTGTAGCGGAGTATTCATCGACCGAGGTCGAGGGAATCCAGCGGCCGCGATCACCATTCACATCGTCGGGTCCGTCCACGACGAGTTCGGGAAACTTTCCGTAGATGTCGCCACCTTTCACGGCTCCACCCATAATGAACGCATGACTGCCCCAGGCATGGTCAGCGCCGGCGGTTTCGGCCCCGCTGTTTGGCGTGTAGGTCCTTCCGAAGTCGGACGATGTGAATGCCGTTACGTTTTTGTCCTCGCCGATCTCGACGGTGGCATCGTAGAACGCCTTCAGGGCTTCACTCAGTTCGGTCATCAAATCACCATGAGCCGCAACTTGATCTGCATGCGTGTCGTAGCCTTTGACTTCGACGAAGAAGATCTGGCGCTGCTGACTAAGTTTGTCATGGGCAGCGATGAGCTGCGCCACCATCTTCAGCTGGTCAGCAGCATTGCTGTCAGGGAACGGAGTAGCAATGTTGACGTCGGCCAGTGCTGCGGTAAGCAGTCGATCGTTTTCGTAGGCGCGGTTCACTTTCCCTGCAAATGCCTGCTGCATGAGATTCGCAGGCTCGAGATTCATGATATCGAGAAACGCCTTCAGGCGTTTGCCAGCATTGGTGGACTTGAAGGTGCCGTCCTCATTCAGAGCATTCGAGTAGTTGTTGCCGTAGCCTTGAAAACTGATACTTCCTTCGGTATCGACCGCATACTGAGTCGTCTCAGTGCCCACCTGATAGCTGTTGGTTCCGCCAAGTGAAATTGACATCGAAACTTCCGCGTTCTCATTCAAAGTGTGGAGCAAGTCAGCGACTCGACCACCCCAACCAGTGGTGAAGGGTTTGTCTGAAACCGAACTTTGCCACTGTACTGACTGGTCGCTATGCGAAAACAACTGTGCGGGCACTTCTACTGAACCAGTGAGGTATTGCTCCCGCGTGGTAGGCGCAACCAATGTTCCAACATTCGCCAGAATCGCGACTTTTTCCTGATCGAATAGAGATTTCACGCCCGTTAATCCGGGATGAAGCCCGTAATCGACGCCGTCTGAGTAGGTCTTTGGAGCGAGGGCGAGCAAATCGTCCTTCGGCAATGCAAGACTGCCACGTACCGCTGCATACTGATCGTAGTCGGTCTGGCTCACGGGCACGATCATGTTATTACAATCATTGCCGCCCGAGAGAAAGACGCAGACCAACGCCCTGTAGCCCAACTCGTCGACCGTCGTCTCCTGGGCCATCGCACCCGTCATCACGCGCAGTTGAGTTAACATACTTACCAGGCCGGTGAGTCCCAGGGATGCACAGGCACCTTGTCGGAGAAAATCGCGGCGCGACAGGAATTCGCGCGCTTGATCGTGAGAGTTTTTTACGTTCATGGAAGATCCTTTCTTTGGTTAGTTGCAGTGCGGTGGCTCAGGTGGCTGGGCTCAGCGTTGAATGATGAAATCAGGGGACACGACGGTAAGATAAATGGCCGTCTTCAATTTGAGAGTATCACTGGTGTTGGATACGACATCGAGAAGGACGGCTTTCGTTTCTTCGGTCATCGCACCTGTGCTCCAGAACATATTGAGATGATCGATCAGTCCCTCAACTCCATTGGCGTCGAGCACTGCCTGTAGTGGAGCAAAGTCGGGAATCGCATGATCGTCATTGCTGCGATCGCCTCTTACAGCCTGCAGTCCCAGGCCATTCGGGGCAAATAGCAGGCCGTATTTGTAATTTGCGGACTTCACGACCCAGGTTTCAGTAGTCGTTTGGAATTCTGGGCCGACCATCCCGGCTTCAGCCATGACGCCTGGGAAAACATACCCCGGCATGAACCAGTTGAATACGCTGGGCGATGAGAGTGGCGACTGTGACAGCAAGTTCGTGGTATCTCCGAAGCGGAAGCGACCTGTCCCGCCTGGAAAACGCCCAGCATTGTTGAATCCGTATGCCTCAAGGTCAGAAACTGGAAGCGCTGTGTTGGTATTGAGCGACCGCATGATCGACATGAAACGAATGAGTGGCTCTCGCTGTTTACCGAACTCTGGATCGGCAGCAACTTCAAGGCTACGGGCTTCGTAATCGGTCAAAATCGTTTTCACAACCGCCCCAAGATCACCACGTTCCCCAGAGCCATTGTTCTCGAAAATTCTAGCGACTCGGTAGACGTAGCCACGACTCGGATTGCTGGTGACCAACCGCTGAATTAACCGTCTCGCGATGAACGGGGGTGTGTTAGGATGTTGGAACAACGCATCGAGCGTATCCGCCATGTCCTTCTCACCAGTCTGGCCAGCAGGAATCGTCGTTCCCCCCACGATGGCCTTTTCGCCAGTATCATGAAACTCCGGGAACACCTTCATTGCGGCTGTCGTTACACCAGTGTTGTAGCGTGGGCCTCCGCCGTAATAGAAACGTGTGTTGTCCACTAAGAGATCGCCTGCCCAACGCTTTGCGTAACTCCAGCCGGTGAAAACTCTCGCCAGCTCTGTGATCACATGATTGTCATAGGTGGCAATCGGCAGCAGCGAATCAACATCCAACTTGATCGATCCATCCGGATGCAATTGGACGAGCCCTATACTGAACAACTGCATCACTTCCCTGGCATAGTTCTCGTCGGGGCTGGTACCAAGCTCCGGATTCGCTTTCTCATTGTAGATCATGCTCAGGTAATTCCCCATCATCGGGTGCAGCGTCACGTCCTCCAGCAAATCTCGAAAGTTGCCAAATGAGTGCTCAGCCAACAGGTCGTAGTAGTGGGCTGCGCCATACTGGTGCGTGCGAACCTTCGTGTTCTCGTCCGAGATCACAAAAATCTCTGACAACGCAAATGCCACACGCTGTCGCAACTGATCCTTGCCCTTAATCGCTCCGAGAAACCAGCCGCGTCGTCGGTTATTGTGCCTCGGCTGGAACTCAGGATCGTAGGCGGGACTCCCATCCACGCCAAGCTGATCGTTCCCTGCCACTTCCCATTGATCGGCGGCTTGGTTGTAGTCCAACAAGTTCGTCGGCAAGACCACTTCATGATTCATCTGCTCATCAATCCAGGCCTCGATCCCCTTCTTCTGAACTTCCTGTAGCGCTTCTTCGGTTGCTCCAAATGTGGCTTGTGTCAGCAGCCGCACGATGTCGCGAATCTCGTCGTCGCCCTCGTAGTCCGGCAACTCCGGAGGATCCGCTGGCGGCACAAACACATCTGATCCATCAGAGCGGACATAGTCACCACGGATTTCGCCTGCAGGGTAATTGGACGAGTGAACGTTGACATAGAAGCGACCAGTTGTGAGGGCATCGACGATCGCCTGAGCACTGGTGAGCGAGCCCTGGCCACCATCGGGAAATACCCACAGATGCTCCTCAATCTGCCCCTGTTCAAGACTCTCAATCGCCGCGCCGCTATCAGAAAGATGGATATGTAC
The DNA here is from genome assembly GCA_051270635.1 of Verrucomicrobiales bacterium. Lineage (GTDB taxonomy): Bacteria > Verrucomicrobiota > Verrucomicrobiia > Verrucomicrobiales > DEV007 > JAGROY01. Next base: position 58,775 of record JBNMNB010000008.1, read on the forward strand.
CGCTGTTTGTTCACTTGTCAGTCCCTGAAAACTGAGCGCAACCGTGCAGCTCAACCGATCACCACTGAGCCACAAGCTAGATACGCCCGACGCAGAGGAATCAACGCCACTCTCAGGAGTGAGTGCGGCAACATAAAGCGTACGCTCTTGAATCTCCTGGTCTTCAATGTTGATCACCAATGGAGGACTCTGAATCTCATATGCCTCCCCTGGAACTGCCTCAAAAATGACCGTCTCCGGCACTTCGATCTGCGGGTTCTGTTCAGGCGCGATCGTCAGTTCCACTGTTGTCACATTGGCATCAAAGGTGACCGTCCCCGGTGCGTCGAAATCCTCTCCCAACGTCGCAGTTCCCGTGTAACTGATCGGAACCACCAGTGTCTCTCCCAATGTTCCTCCGCTTCGATTCACTTGAATTTCAGCAGCGGCTGGAGACCCCGAGCTGCCCTCCTCGTATCCATTCTCAACCAAAACTTCGTAGGTGATGATCGCCGGATCACTTTCACCGCCTCCCAACTCTTTAATGAGACTTTCTCCGTCGAGAACACCTTCCTTCTGACTCTCGGGATCAAACGGATGATATCCCATCGCCTCCTCCTCCCAGTCGGAGGCCCCATCTTCGTCAGTATCGACGTCATCAACCTGCAATCGATAAAATTGCAGGGGCGTCTCTTGATCGATCGCCGCGTTTCCCAGCCAGAATGCCAGAGAATCGCCGCCGATCACCTTCATTTCTTCCACTCCCGGACCTTCCCAAAGTAACTTGCAATGATCCGCGCCGCGCCCGGCTTTGTGGACGATCTCAAAGTAGTATAGGGTGCCTGCGTCCAATTCCGCAGATCGCGTCACTCTGCCGCCCGCTGACGAATCGATGAAATCGAGTAAGCCATCCTGACTCGCGGATCGACTAACCATCAGTTTCCCAGCATCGAATGCTTCCAGCGCCAGAGTAAAATTCCCACTGGCCGGTGGAATAAGGTAACCACGAAATCGAGCCCCATAGTCATCACCTTCATCCTCGGGACTCGCCGACTCCGCCATTGCGTAGGTGCCACTTGGAAGTGTCGGATAATTTGGATGATCTGTGAGATCACTGAGAACCGTTCCTTCAACCTTGAGCCAGACATCACGATTGATTCCACCGAGCAGCCCGGCGCCCTGATTCCTCTCCCTGAGTTCAAGAGTGATTGCTTCACCTGTTCCATCTTGAGTCGGAACCGCATCCTCCCAATTAACGAAGTTTTTGGTCAGCTGCACAAGGTAACGCTTCCCCTTCTCACTTAACCAGCTCAGCTCTAAATTCTGATCATTTAGCTCAGCAGATTCGAACTGCAGCAGAGCTGCGCTGTCCAGAGGATCGGTGCCAGCTCGGTTCTCTTCAAGATTCGAACGACCATCGCCATCATCATCATCATCTGGAAGCAGCCCACTCACTTGGTAGCGTCGTTCCCAGACATCTCCCAGACCGTTGCCATCCAGATCTACTTCCGCTCGAAGCGATCCCTGCATCAGGCAGTAGAGCGACATCACTGCAAACAAACGGTGGAGAGGGAGATAGCAACGGTTCGGTGACTTCATGGGAGCAATGGTTAATCAGTTCTATCGATCAATACCTTGGAAACCGCACTATCTTGCACGCCGCCTGTCATAAAGATGAAAAATCGGCGCAATTGTCCAGAATGTGAATCGCAGATGAACAAATTCCGACCAATCGGCACCTTAGATGCGAATCCTTGGCCAAATCCTCATGCTGCACCTAACACTACAATCACCACTCTCGAAGCGCTGTGCGTAATTGAAAGAATGCCTGCCGTTGCCCGTTGCGTCTGGATATCCGTAATCGGAATAATCCGTTGGAAAACTGGACATTCTCCACGGGAATCCAATTCAGCGCGTCGGTGGACATTTCCGGTGTCAGGTCGAGCCAATCCACGCCATGGAGAGCCCTCGCTCGAAATGTCGGCTGGAAGGTCATGACCAGATCGTTCGGGAAGATCTCATAGCGTAGACCAGGGACATCACCAACATAACGATTCGGGTCCAGCTCAAACGCGAACTTAAGGAGGTTGCTGATCCCGTCCCCTGCAGGATTGTCCCCCGGCGATCGCTGACCAACGGGAAGATTCTGACATTCCAGCCACAGATCGAAAGGAAACTTTTCAAAGCCGAATTCAAGTCGCACCGCACCGATCCGATGTGAGGTGAAACAACCTTCGCGAGATAGGACTCTCCCTCAGACACCTTTACGCCAGATCTTCGTGTCTCCGGCCGATCCAAAGCTTCGCCAGTAGACTCATTCAACAGGATAACTTCTGAATGGCTCATCTCGTGAGAAGCGAGGTGAGACTCAAACTGGAGCACACCGTCTACCGGAGCCGTCCACCTCCACCACGCTGGCCCGTACCATGCCCACTTGGTTTGAGGCTCGGGTTGGAGATGGTCGGGAACGGTGGTTGCTTGGGCAGTTTGAATGATGCACTGATCGTCTCGCAGGTCAGAATACCGTCCGAGCCCTTCACCATGAGAAGGCACTGATCACCTCCAGGAAGGAACTCGGTGCCCACTTCGATGAATGGCGCACGATTTCCGAATGCAATATATAGGCAAAGTGACACTCCGCCTGCTGATCGATGTCGCCAGTGTTGAGATCCTTGCCGACGGTGGCGAGTCTGTGATCTCTGATCTCGACTTTCCAAAACCCGGCCCGTGGCAGTTTGGTTTCGCTTACAAAGGCGAGGGTGCCCCGCCGAAAGTCGAGCGCATCGCGGTATTCCCATTGCGATCGTCCTGGCATTGGATTATTTATCTGCTGCCAGTTTGCGAACGTTCTCAAGGTGTTGACGCGTGGTTTCGTGAGGGTTGAGTTCGATTGAGCGCTCGAGTTCTGCGATGGATCCGGTGAGATTGTTGACCTTGAGATAGAGCAATCCAAGGTTGAGATGTGCGACTGCGTCCTGCGGACTGAGTCGAGCGATCTCCTCGTAGTGATGCACTGCCTTGGCGTGCTGCTCGTCCTTTACGTAGTGCCGGCCAAGATGCAGGTGAGGGGCCGGATTGTTGGGCTCATGTTCGCTGGCGGCGAGAAGTTTGGCGAGCGCTTCTTCTTTTTTGCCCTGCTTGTTGAGCACGAGCCCCCAGTTCATGTAGGCTTCTGAGTAATCGGGGATCAACACAATTGCCCGGGCGAACTGCGCGCATGCATCGTCCATCGCATCGGTGTGCGAGAGTGAGATGCCGAGACTGTTGATGGCC
>JBNMNB010000009.1:0-61559 GCA_051270635.1 Verrucomicrobiales bacterium
ACCAGTAAAAAAAGGTGGACCACTGCCAAAAACGATCACCGAAAAACTGCGGCTATGGGTATCGCAGGGAGCACCCTGGCCAGAAGGCGTAGAACTGAAGCAGCGAGCAAAGATCGAAGATAACGAATCACCCGACAGCCTGGAGCTGGCACAGAAAATCCATGCCTTCATCACAGAAACGGCACAGTCTGCTAACGCTGCTGGGATGGACGACTATGAGGCCACCATTCCACAGACCGGGGTGCCATTCAACATGGTCGCCATCGAAGGTGGTGAATTCACTATCGGCAGCCCTGAAGCGGAGCCTAACAGAAAGGCCGATGAAGGCCCGCAAGTGAAGCTGAAAATCGCGCCGTTCTGGATGGGCAAACACGAAGTCACCTGGGACGAATACAATCCGTTCATGGTCACTCAAGTTGACCGCCATAAAGATGGCTCACGCAAAGATTACGACGCCGCGACTGGCAACACCGTCGATGCTGTCAGCCAGCCGACGACTCCCTATATGGAAATGAGCTTTGGCATGGGCACCCGAGGCTACCCGGCAATCAGTATGACGCAACACGCAGCCAATAAATACTGCCAGTGGCTGAGTGCGCAGACCGGACATTTCTACCGCTTACCTACTGAAGCAGAATGGGAATACGCCTGCAGAGCGGGAACCACCACCACGTATTTCTTTGGCGACGATCCGTCAGCGATCGATGACTACGCCGTCTACTATGACAACAGCGTCAACGACGACACGGGCGAGAACCAGTACTGCAAAGTAGGCACCAAAAAGCCGAACCCATGGGGACTCTTCGACATGCACGGCAATGTTTCAGAGTGGTGCCTCGATGCTTATCTAGCGGACAGCTATGCCACACTGGCTACGAAGGATGGACTGGCATGGCAAAAGCCGCAGTCGCTCTATCCGCGCACAGTCCGAGGCGGTCACTGGAAGGGCGATCCCGAAGATCTTCGCGCAGCCATTCGCTTCGCATCCAGCGCCAACTGGAAACGTCAAGATCCCCAACTCCCCAAAAGCATTTGGTACCACACTGATGCCCGATGGCTCGGATTCCGTATCGTGCGACCAACGGAAATCCCCTCCGCAGAAGAAATGTTCGAGATCTGGAATATGGGCAGAGGTGACGAATAATCCGCTCTGCTGATCCATTCTCTACTTACTTGAAAAGGGCGATCCTGGGGCGTCACTAGGAAATCTGCTTCGCATCCGCGCAGTGCTCGGACTAGATGGAGTTCTCAAATTGCTGGCCGCAGACGACACCCTCGGTCGAAAGCTTCGGGACGCAGGTCTCACCACTCGCAAACGTGGATCCTGTCTTATATTCCTGTGTTGAAGGCGTTGAACCACCGCTTGACGGTTAGTTAACAGGTTCCTATAGTCACTGGATATGAAGCGAGGCCCAGCCCATTTTCTGGCAGTGACGATCTGTATCATCGCGCTACTGACTTCGGTCGGAGACGCCCATGCCCAATTCTTCAAGAAGCTCTTTACTAAGGACTTAGATAAAGCGCCATCGAGCTCCGAGTTGCAGAAACAAGAGAAACAGGCGGCTGTACTCCTCGCTGCAGCCGAACACGCCGAAGCATCGGGCAACAGCGGCAAAGCGCTTTCACTTTCTAAGAAAGCCTCGCTAAATTATCCACTTACCGAATCTGCAGGCAAGGCTCAATTCAAAGTGGCCGAGTTGATGGAGAAGGACGGCAAGCTGACCAAGTCGTTCGATGAGTATCAGGACTTCATCACTACCTATCGCCAGAGTCCTCAATTTTCCGCAGCAATTGAAAGACAATTCAAGATCGCCAGCACGGCAATGGACGACAAAGCATCCTCGTTTCTAGGGCTGAAGACCAGCACGCCGAAGTCTCAGGTGATCGAGATGTTCGATAAAGTCATCGCCAATGCGCCGCGGACGCCTTACGCAGCGCAGTCGCAGTTTAGAATTGGTGAAATCCACCAGAAAGAACGCAGAGTCGCCGAGGCCACCGATGCCTTTCAAAAAGTGGTCGACGACTACCCGGGTGGTGACCTTGCGGCGCAGGCTGCCTATCGCATGGCCAACATCAATCTCGCTACTGTCGAGCGTAGCAAGGACTCATCAAACGTCCGCACAGCACGCTCGGATCTGGAGAGCGCGGTGTCCCTTTTTCCCGAATCAGAGCAGCGCAGCGATGCCATAGAGGCCCTGTCCACATTGGACGAAACCGAAGCTGCCAAATCGATGTCGATTGCCAATTTCTACCAAAAACGGGGCAACTCGAAAGCGGCGGCGATCTATTACCTTGAAATCGCCAAGTCAGGAACCACTTACGCTCCTGAAGCTAGAGAGAAACTCAATGAAATTGGGGTAGATGACCTCGATCTGGGCCCGCTAGCCCCAGGCATTCCTGGAGGTGGACTGGATCCGCTCCTGCCCTCACGTGATGATGGTGCCAGCGCCGGACTGCTGGGAGGGACGGACACCTATTCTCCCATTCCAACTGTGAAAACGCGGCCTGACTACCTCGGCCCGCCAGCTCCCGGATTGGACAAGCTTCTGGAAAAACCCAGAATGCGCACCAACTTTCCACCCACATTTTCCAATCCTGACCCGAATCTGCCACCAACGCCGACCGCGCCATCGACGCCAGCCAACGAACTCCTGGATATCATTGACACTCAGACGCCTCTGACAGATTCACCAGCCTCAACGGAGGCTTTTCCGGATGCACCAAAACTCGAATTTCTAGAAGATAATGCGGCCAAGGCGCTGGAAGAACTCGAAGAGGCGCTGGAAGAACTCACTCCTGCAGAAGATGATGAAAACACCGGGGACGAGGCACCCGTCGAGCCGTAATCAGTAAATTGAAACAATTCGTCCCGAATTTCTTAGAAAAATTGGCGCATAATCGTTCTTGATTAATTGCCACTCTTCCGGCTCACTTTCCATATGCGATTGATTGGATTCCGCAGGGCAGCTTCTGCCCTCTTTCTCAGTGTCATTGTCTTGATGTTCACCGGCTGTGCCGGGTATCGGACGGGCACTACTAAGCCTGTGCAAATGCAGAGCGTCGAAACGCTGGCCGTCCCCGTTTTCAAGAACCTGACACTGGAGCCCAGATCGTCAGTATTGATTACTAACATGGTGGTCAAACAATTGCACCGCGATGGCACTTACCGTATCACCGCCGAAGAAGGCGCTGATGCGATCCTGAGGGGCACCATTCGCCAAATGGAACGTCGTCAGTTGCGCTCAGCCAAGTTCAACACCTTGCGTTCACGCGAACTCAACCTGCGCATTTTTGTCGACTACGTTGTCGAGGAACCCGGCACTGGGTTGATACTAGCGGAAGGCAGTGTCCAGGGAGACACCAACGTTTTTATCGACCGCAACTTCCAGCTCTCTGACCGCCAGGGAATCGAAGACGCTACACGCGACCTATCCAGAAAGCTTGTCGCCAGAATCTCGGAAGGCTGGTAGTGTCCCTCCCTGCCGTTGCAATCAGCGACGATAGGAAATACCGTGGAAGCTGACAACAAGGATACGCACTTGGAAGCTTCTCGTGAGGCTGGCCAGCTCACTGTAGTCGCGACCCCCATTGGCAATCTGTCAGACTTTTCGCAACGAGCAGTCGATGCTCTTTCTGCGGCCGATGTCATCGCCTGTGAGGACACCAGGCACTCGCGACGTCTGCTCGACCATTATGGGATCTCAGCTTCGCTGATCAGCTTTCACCAGCACAATGAAGCAGGACGAACGGCCCAGCTGATCAAACGATTGCAAGCCGGAGAAAGCGTCGCGGTTGTCTCTGATGCAGGGATGCCCAGTGTGTCCGATCCCGGAGCGCGCCTCACCCATGCCTGCCATCAGCACGCCATTCCACTCACTGTTATCCCCGGCCCGTCAGCCGTCATCAATGCGCTTACTGGCAGCGGCTTTCCTGCGGATGCCTTCACCTTTCTCGGATTCCTGCCAACCAAGAAAGGGCAACGCCGCGCCGCGCTCGATGCCGCCATCGAGCGTGAGCACACGACACTCTTTTTCGACAGCCCGCATCGCATCGCCGACAGCTTGAGAATGATCGCCGACGCCAGCCCGGACCGACTGGTATGCGTTGCCCGCGAATTGACGAAAAAGTTTGAAGAATTCCGCCGTGGTTCTGCAGTTGAGATCGCCGATCACTTTGCCTCAAAACCACCCAAGGGCGAAATCACACTTGTCATATCCGGAGCACGTCTGCCCAAGTGGATGCTTCGTCAAATCAATGATGATGACGGAACTGACACCGCCCCCAATCATCATTTCCCATGAGCCACAAAGAAGCCGCTATTTTTGAACGACTGCAGAAGAGCGCCGTGATCGCAGTGCTCGTAATCGATTCTGTAGATCAAGCCGAACCGCTGGCCGCCGCACTTCTGGAAGGAGGAGTGGACGCCATGGAGCTCACCCTGCGCACCCCGGCCGCGCTGGATGCTCTACGCGTCATTCGCAAGCAAGTGCCGGAGATGCTCGCCGGCATTGGCACCATTCTCACGCCGGATCAAGTCCAGCAAGTCGTCGATGCCGACGGCTCATTCGGAGTGTCGCCCGGCATGACACCGCGTGTGGTCGAGGCCGCCCTCGCCGCAGGACTTCCGTTTGCCCCAGGCATTGCTACACCATCCGACATCGAACGCGCCCTCGAATATGATCGCACACTGCTGAAGTTTTTCCCCGCAGGTCCATCGGGTGGTCTGCCCTACCTACAGAGCATCGCCGCCCCCTATCAGCACCTTGGACTCCAGTATGTTCCCCTCGGTGGCGTCAGCGAATCCAACTGCGACACCTATTTACAAAGTCCACTCATCGCCGCCATTGGCGGTTCCTGGCTGGCACCAAGAGACCTCATTGCCAACGCCAATTGGGGATCCATCACCGACCGCGCCAAGGCAGCCATCGCCATCCGCGATCAAGTCCGCGCGGTATCCTGATCTGATCAAATAGGATCCTATCACAGTGGGTAAGCACTTCCCGAGACATCCGCACCCGCTCCGCCAGTGGACGTGTCAATGACCTGACTTAGCGTGGCCATGAATGCTGTGAGGGAGGTGATCGCGGGACGTTCCATCGATTCTTCAGGGTGTTCGGCCAACAGCAACCGCACTGTACGAGCCTACGACTTACCAGCTCAAGGGGGAGGCCGAAGAGGGTGAGCAGATTCGGCGACCGCGCCGAAACCTTCGCGATAGTTTACAGCAGGCCAAAGCACGGGCTTCTGATTATTACAGTCGTAGAGAAAGATTGAGGATGTGGATCCCAATCAAGGAAAGGCGACATTCCTGTCGCTTCCAGTGGCTTGGGCTTGATTCTTCGCTGGGCGACAGGAATGTCACCATTCCCTGGGGGGACTCTTCTCGGTTTTGCATTCGTTGGAACCATCGGATCACCTCTGACTGTGTTCTTGCCACGGCATCACGCATGCGCTACTATTGGGGCATGGTTCCGACTATCGCCGAGATCGAGCGCACGAGCCCGCCATTTGTGGACTCGACTAAGCTCGTGTACCCTGATTCCGACGGAAAGCCTATGGCAGACAATACGCGACAGTTCCGCTATATCGCAACGCTCAAGGGTGGATTCGACAGCTACTATCGCCATCGCGACGACGTGTTCGTGGCGGGCGATCTGCTCTGGTATCCGGTAGAAGGAGACAACACCACGCGCTACGCGCCAGATGTGATGATCGTGTTCGGTAGGCCTCCAGGCGACCGCGGTTCCTACCGGCAATGGGAGGAGGCCGGAGTGGTGCCTCATGTGGTTTTCGAAATTCTCTCGCCCGGAAACACAGTGCGCGAGATACAGGCAAAATTTGAGGCGTACGAGCGCTTTGGCGTGACTGAATACTACGTCTACGATCCAGACAAGGGCGATCTCCTCGGCTGGGTGCGTGACTCAGGGACCGGTGCGCTAGATCCGGTGCGCGACATGCAGGGCTGGCGCAGCCCGCTGCTCGAAGTGACGTTCCGCCTCGACGAAAATCATCTGGTGGTCACCCAGCCCGATGGCAAGGAGTTCCTAACCCACTCTCAACTGTCGGATTTAGTTGACGGGGAACGCGCCCGTGCTGAGGGGGAACGCGCCCGCGCAGATACCGCATTGGCGGAGGTAAAGCACCTGAAGGAGCGCCTCCGCGCGCTGGGTTTCGATCCAGATAGAACTAGCACCTGACTGGAACAGCGGCCTTGACAACGGCTTAGATTACTTGAACCGAAGAGCTGGAATTAAACAAACTACGCATCGATCAAGGTTTTCATCGCACCTCGATATTGAAACAGCCTCCATCCTGGGTGACGTTAGACCCAATTATTCCGCTAAAATTACCACGCGGTCGCCGACTTTGGATTCTCTGAAGAATAGTCGGGCGACATTTGCGGGCAGGCGGAGGCAGCCGTGCGATGCGGGGTATCCGGGCACTACGCCCTCGTGGAACCCGATCGCTGTGCAGCTGAATCGCTGGAAGAAGGGCATCTTGGCGCTGGCGTAGAGGTTTGAGTGGTGCATCTTTTCCTTGTCAGTGATCACGAATTTTCCGGGCAGCGTAGGGTGGGTGCTGCGCCCGGATGAGAGGCCTGAAGATTTCACAACTGCACGATTTTTGTAGTAGGTAACAGTCTGCCTGGCCAGATTGACTTCGAACAGGCGCTCCTGCTTATGATCTTCCCAGGGAACGCCGATGAGGATTTGTTGCATCTGCACGTTCTCTCGCTTGGCGGCGAGCTGAACAGGAAAGACTTTGATCGGCGCAGTGGTTGCGTAGCGATTTGCCCCTTTGGCCAACAATGCCAGCACGACCTCTTTTTGATCGAGACAAGTCGCCGCCATCAGCGGAGTGATACGTTTCAGTGAACCACGGATGTAGAATTCCAGCAGGGCGCTTCTGAACAATTTGCGGAATTCCCGCGATGCTGGCGTGATCAGATATGTGTCAGGAGCGGGGGCGTACGCATGTTGGATCAATGTAAGTGTCACCTGATCATGCCCCAGGGCAATCGACAATGGAATCGCGGCCTGACCTTCCGGTGCCAGCTGCAGCGGATCGGCACCATGATCCATCAGTAGCCGCACCATCTTGGGCTGCTTGCGACGAATCATTCCGATCAGCGCGCTGTCACCCTGCGCGTTGACTTCGTGGACGTCCGCACCTTTGGCCAGCAGGTCAGCAGCACGGGAGAAATCGTCCGTGGCAAATGCAATCCACAGTGTTCCGTCAACATTTTCTACCAGCGGCAACAATTCCGCAGTCACTGACTGAAAACCAGAGGCGAGGGCGTAGTGGATCGGACGCCAGCCTTCGGAATCTGCCTTCTCCAAGTCCACATCCCAGTTCACGAGTAATCGAGTGAGTTCCAGCAATTGCGGCTCGCTTAACCCTGAGTGGTCAGGATGCTCCAGCAGGTAACTCAAAATAGGCTGCCCACCTGGCGTCATTCCATTGGGATCGGCACCTGCCTCGAGCAGCCGCAGCATCCATTCACTATGACCATTTTTCGCCGTTAGATAAAGCGGCACTTCCCCTCTTTCACTTTCTGCGTTCGGATCTGCTCCGTGCTGTAGCAAAATCTGCGCGCCCCTGTGATCACCTGCCTTCAGCATGGCGAGCAGCGCGGGCACTCCGTTGAACTGGGCTTGGGCCAATGCTCCCTTGATCAGCAATTCGTTGGCGGTCTCATATCCGCCCTGCTTAAAGGCGATTTGCAATGGCACTTGGCCATGCATATTATGCAAGTCGAGCTCAGGCATCGCCTCGATCAACGCTCTAGCCGCATGCCATTGCCGGGCAGAAATGGCAACATTCAATGCCATATCGCCCCGCTCATTTGGCTTTACCACTGACACCTGGGCGCGCGACAGCAGAGTCAACAATTCCGCATCACCCGCAACCGCAGCCGCAAAAACACTGGCCACCACAGGCTTCACTTTCCGCTGCTCCAACTCCCTGAGGGCCAATTGGGGATCGGCGAACCAGCCGGAAAAATGCAAAAACGCCCACACCCCGAGCATAAGCAACAGACACCCAATAGCGCATAGCCAGCAGGTGCGTTTTCGTTTGAACCGATTCATGGGCAGGGAGTTACCGCTAGCTTTAGTAGACCAGACAACGGACAAATTGCAACCCGCTTGAATTGCATCTTCGGCCGTGGACAATGGCACACAAAGGATCGGCAAAACATCACTGAAATCACACCTTGTATTGCCGCGACGACAACAATTAGAAAGTATGAAAAATCAACATTATCAAAGCGAAATCGGATGCCGGATGGCTAAATCCCAGTTGATTTTTGCGAGCGCTCTCATTAGAGCTAAGATCCGTAGCTCTGCACCGTTCCTCTAACGGGTTGCCCCTGACATCTACCACCAAAATTTATGAAGATTGCGCTCACATTTCTTACTCTCTCCGTTGTCTTGCTCCTCGGCTCCCTGATGTGGGGCATGAAGACTTATACGGATCTTGCGCATGCGCTCAGCGATGTGGCAGACCTGAAGCAGGAACTGGATCGCTACCGCCCTGGCGCAGGTGGTGTTGGAGGCAATGTCTATCCTGTGGCAATGCCCGGGATAGTCGCCCAGGCCCCGGGTTCCCCACAACCAGTCCCTGCAGCTCCGGTAGCAGCCCCGACTTTGGATGAGGCCGAGATCGAGGCCCGCCTTGAGGAAATGATCGCCACCCGACTCAATGATCGCCCGGAAGTCGATGTTGCTGCTGTAAAGCGTGATCAGGAATTGTCAGCCATGGAAACGGAATTGAGCGCCCTGGAGCGTGAAGGCAGCGCCATTGATCGCGAGCGCAAATCAATCATGAGCGACCGCGAAAACGTCGATGAAGGTCCGCTTTTGACAGATGGGCAGAACAAAATTGCGACCGCACCGATTCTCGCAACCGTCACTCAGGCAAATGCGCAGTATTCTTTCGTGGTCATGGACGCAGGCGAAAATAAGAACCTCGAAGTGGGCCAGACGTATTCGATTCGTCGCAATCACATGATCATCGGTGAGGCCATCATCGATGCTGTAGAGCCAAGAGAAGCGGTTGCCAATGTGAAGCCGTCCTCCATTCCTCAAGGAATTGTGCTTAAGATAGGTGACCACGTCGTCGAATTCACAGGCAAGAATGAACTTTAATTCCTGCCATGCGCACTTCCCTGTCAATGTCCCCGAAGCCTGCCGTGCTGACCACCGCTAAATGAAAATCGGAATCGTCTTTCTGGTGCTTGCTGGAGTGATGCTGACAACCGCGCTGTATCTGGCATCGGACACGCGCGCGAACATCGCCCCTGCGCCCAAGAAAGATTCTCGTCGATCGAACTTCGGCGACAAAGGCGACTTCCGAGGAGCGGAAAAAGTCGATAGCAGCTCAGCTGGCGAGGCCACGACCAAAGAGGACATTTCCCGCCAATTGAAGGAGCTAATCAATGGAGAAACGGGCAAAGGCCCAACCGGGTTGTCGATCGAAGATGCGATGGCAAATCAGACGTTCACGCTGACACCGCTGCAGAAGCAAGTGCGCGATGCGCCTGCGATCGGCCGAATCAAAACCGTCCAGGCAGACGAAGGATTCGTGGTGTTGGATTCCGGCTTGGACCAGAATCTCCAGTCTGGGATGAACCTGGCGGTTCGACGCCAGTATTACATTGTCGCTAAACTGATTGTTGGCGAAACCATTGATACTTCAGAGTCCGTCGCCAATATCGCCCCTAACACTATTCCCACAGGGATCACACTGAGGGAGGGAGATGCGGTCATTCCCTGGGCGGATATTGTTGCTTTGAAGGATAAGTAAGGGGCTGACCGACCGACACTTCTGAGGCTTGAATGAATGGTTGGGATCGGAGGAATGGCTGAGGCTTTGCTACCGGAGGGACGCCGGTTCCACAGGAACCACAGGTGCCACCTTACCTGGGATGTTCATGTTGAGGGCATTCGCCAGGAAGGCGTAGATATCGGCATACTCGTCGATCGTTTTCGATGTGGGGCGGCCCGCGCCGTGTCCGGCTTTGCGATCAATGCGCAAGATAATGGGGGCATCGCCACCCTGCCCGTGCTGCAGGGCTGCACCATACTTGAAACTATGCGCAGGGAATACCCGATCGTCGTGATCTCCAGTCAGGATCAATGTCGGCGGATAGGTGGCGCCCTGCTTGACGTTGTGGTAGGGAGAGTAGCCCAGCAGATACTTGAACTCGTCAGCACTCTTATCTGGAAACCCGTATTCTTCCTGCCATGCCCAGCCGATGGTGAACTTATGGAAGCGCAGCATGTCGTGCACGCCGACTCCTGGAATGGCGGCGGCAAATAAGTCTGGCCGCTGATTCAGGCATGCGCCGACCAGCAACCCACCATTGCTGCGACCGCTGATTCCCAGCTGCGAGGAAGTCGTGAACTTTTCACGAATCAGGTATTCGCCAGCACCGATAAAATCATCAAAAACGTTCTGTTTATTGAGGCGCTTACCAGCATTGTGCCAGGCTTCGCCGTATTCTCCGCCACCTCGTAAAATGGCCATAACATAGACACCTCCGGCCTCCAGCCATCCCATGATCGCGGGAGAAAACGCAGGCCCCAGCGAGATATCGAATCCACCGTAACCGTAAAGCAATGTGGGATGCGAGCCATCACGCACCATCCCTTTGCGATGCACGATAAACAGTGGAATTCGCGTACCGTCCTTACTTTCAAAGAATTCCTGAGTGGTGGTGTATTTATCAGGATCGTAGGCGAGCTTAGTTTGATAGAAAACTTTCGCCTCACCCGTGCCAAGATCGTAACGATAGAGCGTCCCTGGCGTCGTGAATCCACTGACATGATAAAACGTCTCAGTCGCGTCCTGACGGCCACCAAATCCGCTCACACTCCCCGACACATCGACGGGCAATTTCCCCAAGGATTTTCCACTCTTATCGAACAGCCGCACTTCGTCTTTTGCATCGACCAGATAAGTCGCAATGAATTTCCCACCGATGTAACGCACTCCCTGAAGCGTTTCCATTGCCTCAGGGATAATTGTCTTCCAGCTGGCGCGAGCAGGATCACTGGTGGGAATGGCAATCACCCGACCATTGGGAGAATCCAGCGTCGTGGTAAAATAGAACAATTCCCCGTCATTGCCGACAAAGTCATACTTGGCGTCGAATTCTTTCAGTAACTCCACGACTTTGCCTTGAGCACTGAGATCGTGATAAAAGAATGCGTTCTTCGAGGCGCTGCCCGCCCAGACTGAGAACAACTGATATCGCTCGTCGTCCGTGTAATAACAGCCAAAGCCCCACGTCTTCTGGTCTGGCCGCTCGTAGACGAGGGAATCGTCAGACTGTGGCGTCCCAACCTTGTGCAGATAGACTTTCTGGAAGTAATTCTCGCTCTTCAGTTCTTCGCCCTCCTCAGGCGCAGCATAGCGGCTGTAGATCAGCCCTTTGTTATCAGGCGTCCACTGAGCACTTGAAAACTTGATCCAGCGCAGGTGGTCGCTCAGATCTTTTCCGGTAGCCACTTCGCGCACCCGCCACTCTTGCCAATCGGATCCAGACGCTGATGTCCCGTAGGCCATCAGCTTCCCATCATCACTGATCGAGTAGGCCGTCAGCGCCACGGTTCCATCTTCTGTCAACGTGTTAGGATCCAGCAGCACCTTCTCTTTTGCACCTGCAGAATCCTCCCGCCAATAGACAACACTCTGATTCTGTAGCCCGGTCTGGCGTGAATAAAATAATTTACCGGCAATGATGCGAGGAATCCCCTGCCGATCATAGTCCCACAATTTCTCAAGGCTCTCGCGGATCGCCGCGCGCCCTGGCAATGACGCGAGATAATTTTGTGCAGAGTCCGCCTGCTCCCCTACCCATGCATCCACCTGTGGATCGTCGACACCTTCCAGCCAGCGATAAGGATCGGCGACTTTGATTCCGTGAATCGTGTCCGAATAATCGGTGCGCCGTGTTTCAGGCGGCTCGGAAACGGATGGTAGCTGAGCGGAGGCAGGGACAGACATCATCAAAGTCGACAGGGCGGTCAGAGAACGAAGACGCAGTGGATTCATCATCATGGCCAAACTGTTAGCCTCGGCAGAGAAAATGTCGAGTGCGGCGTTATTCGTCATTTTTCCAACTTCACACCGATGCGTTCTGCGCCATTGTGAGGCATGACCAGCGTTGCCCAGCCAGATCCAATTGATACAGACAACGACAAGCCGTGGGAACGGGTGCGCACGCTTCTGGATAGTGGAAATGAGGGCGAACTTGCACAGTTGCTGGAGACTCTGAGTGGCGAAGATGTACGACTGGCATTGTCGCGCCTTTCGAATGAAGATCAGGCTAAGCTGGTCTCGCTGCTTTCTCACGATGCCGCAGCAGACCTCCTGGAAAACCTGCCTGAGGAACAGGCCGCGGACATTCTTGAGGATGTTTCCGCTGAGCAAGCAGCATTCATTATCGAGGCGATGCCCGAGGACATCGGTGTCGATGTTCTGCAGGAGATGGAGCCAGAGGATTCGGCTGCGCTGCTGGCAGGAATGGTAGACCCGGCCGGGGCTGAACGTTTTCGCACTCTGGCTTCCTACGAGTGGGACAGCGCAGGTGGACTCATGAGTGACGCCTTTGCTTCGTTTTCCGAAACTGCCACGGTGGGAGAAGTCCTGACTGAGCTGAATGAAAGCGCTGATCACTACAGTGATATGGACGTTCAATACGTCTACACAGTTACAAAAGACGGACTGCTTGCGGGCGTTTTAAAGTTGCGTGATCTAGTGCTGACCAGCCCATCGCGCCAAGTCTCCTCGGTCATGATTCGCAATCCAGCTTCAGTGGCGGTCGATGAACCCCTGGAGTCACTGGCCAAAACGTTTGACGATCACTCTTACCTGGGACTTCCAGTCGTCGATGATGAAGGAAAACTGGCTGGCGTCGTTTCCAGAAATGCCGTCCAGGAGGCAGGCAGCGACCACCTTGCGGAAGAATTTCTAGCATCGCGCGGTATCGTGGGTGGTGAAGAGCTACGCAGCATGCCACTGGCCACACGCTGTAGACGACGCCTGGCGTGGCTGGCACCTAACATTGTTCTCAATCTTTTCTCCGTAACGATCATCGGCATGTTCGAGAGCACACTGGCTACGGCGATCGTGCTGGCAAAGTTCCTCCCCATGGTGTCCGATATGAGCGGCTGCTCCGGCAATCAGGCCGTAGCAGTCAGCATTCGCGAACTGACGCTGGGAATCATTCGACCTGCGGATTTCTGGCGCATTGTTTCGAAAGAAGGCTTATTGGGAGTCATCAACGGCCTCGTGCTCGGCACATTGGTAGGGATCATTGCCTCTTTCTGGGGAATCCTGTCAGGCGGCTCGTTCAATCCCTGGCTCGGCGTGGTCGTAGGCAGCGCACTGGCCATCAACACACTGCTGTCAGTAGTGCTTGGCGGTCTCATTCCGTTGCTATTGAAACGCTTCAAAGCTGACCCGGCACTGGCATCCAGCCCGATCCTGACAACCTGCACCGACATGTGCGGATTCTTCCTCGTGCTCAGTATGGCGGGAACCATCATCGAGCGGCTTACTTGAATTAAAGAACTAATTATCGTTCACTGCGCCAGTGACACGCAGCGGATCTCGCTGTCGTTGCGCACAAAGCAGCACTTGTTTGCATAGGCTGGATGCGACCACACGATTTTTCGACGACGCATATCGATTCCATTGGGCGCAATAATATTGGCTCTGTCAATTTCCTTATAACCATCCGGCGACAAGTCAGCGATCACCAGATCGCCCGATTCATTGAACAGAAACCAATGACCACTGGGAGCATGGGATGTCAGGAAAACATTGGCCCAGCGCTCCTCCTTGCCCTCACCAGTGGTGAGCGCCATGCTTTCCCATACCCGCTTCCCAGTCGCCGACTCCAGGCATCGAAACTGACCATAGCTGCAGACACCATAGAGATGATCGCCACTGAAATAGGGCGTGCTCATGATGCTATTCAGGTGCGTGGTGCGCTGCTCACTTGCGCGCTCCGTCTGCCACACAGTTTCGGGTATCGAGCCGTCGTCTTTCAACTTCAGCATCAATGAGCCGTTGTAGAAGCAGGTAAAGAACAGCCGATCTCCCTGCTTTTGCGGAGTAGGAATAGACAAACCGGAACGCAATTCCCATGGCACCGACCAGAGCACTTTTCCGGTAGCAGGGTCGAGCGCATTCACCGCCTCAGGATGCCATAGAATCAATTGCCGATGCCCGCCGTGATTGATGATTACTGGCGGGGCATAGCCGGGCTCCTTTGCCGAAAGAGCGCGCCACTTTTCCTCGCCAGAATGACGGTCAAAGGCGACGGCTACCGAATTCTCGCCGCCAACAAGGCAAATCAACAGATCGTTGTCGACCAGTGGCGATGCAGAGAACCCCCACACGGGCGTCTTTGTCGAGTAGGCCTTCTTAAAGTCTTTTTCCCAGACGACTTCGCCATTGCTCACCTTCAAGCAATGCAGGTTCCCCTCCGCTCCCAGCAAATACACGAGATCATCGACAACCGTCGGCGTTGCTCGCGGGCCCGCTGCATAACTGACCGTGTAAGGGCAATCGTAGACGTATGTCCACTTCTTCTCGCCAGTGGCCGCATCAAAACAATGCAAGCGCTCCTGCCCTGGGATTTCACCTCGCTCGAATGGGTTCTCCGGTGCGGTGGCAGGATCAGCAAGGACACGATCCGCTACAAAAACTGCTCCACCCGCCACTGCCGGGCCGGCATAACCGGAACCAATCGACTGCTTCCACAGCACCTTAGGCCCACCTTCTGGAAAGCTCTCCAGGATTCCCGATTCTCGCCAGACACCATCTCGCTGGTCACCCAGCCACTGTGACCAGCCATCGGCCTGACCATTTCCTGACAAGGCAATGCCCAGCATCGCGGTAACAACAAAAATTCTACATCTATATTGCTTCATTATTCTAGTCTTTCTTCCACCAGTCACCGGGCTTCTCCCATGGATCACTGGGTTCGTCAGATTCGGCACCAGCTCCAGATTTTTTCCGGTCAATTTCGATGCGGCGCTGCTGCCGTTGTTGCTGCTCTTCTTCTTGAAGGTCTTCAATGAATTCGCGTTCTTTGTTGGGAGCTTTTCCTCTACGATAGAGAACCCACGCAAAGAGGCCAAAGCAAATCAACACTGTGAAAATTAATGCCAGGTGCGCTGCGGCAAAGGCATCGGCCGCTGGACTCGATTCTGGTAAAACGGCACCATGCATCGGCAAGGCCGAGGCAGTGGACAGGTGCACAAACGAAGTCGCCACAAAAACGGGAACCAGGATGCCTCGCTGCTTGCAACTCATTCCCCTTCCTCCTCACCAGCGGAACCGGGACTCGTCTCTACTGACAGGCGCATCGGGATCATGTGCGAATGAACGAAACCATAGCGCTGGAAAAATCGCTGCGATGGCTGGCTGATTTTATCCGTCAACAGGGTGATTCTGGTGAAGTTTTTATCCTTCGCAAATTGGATCACGTGCTCCACCAGCATACTTCCATAGTGTTGCCCCCGATGATCAGGATGCACCACGACATCTTCCATTAGGATCACCAGCCCGCCTTCAGCGGTACTTATAATAAAAAGAAGATTCACCATGCCAATGATCGTGTGCTCATTGCGCACAACGAAAATTCGCCCACGGCTGGGCTGCTCGAGAATTAGCTGAATTCCGTCCTGCTGCTTGTCTCTATCGGGGATGAAATCCTCCTCCTCATCGAACAGGGTCATCAACAGTGTTGTGAGCACTTCAATATCCTCCAGAGTCGCGGGCTCAACCCACGTCTCCAGCCCTTCCTCGCTGACTGTCTGATCACTCATCTCAGCCGTGAATAGCAGATTCCACGCCCAAAAGATAACGAAATTTATGTCACAGAGGTTGACTTGCTTAGACAGGCGCGAAATCTGCTGTCGAAACTGAGAATCTGCGCTATAGCTGAGATCGGACGGCCCGTGTTGACAACTCCCGGAATGCCGATACTTTTGCCCGCCCTGCTCCCAGAGTCATCGTTAGCGAGCTACCAATTTCGCAATCTCCACATTTTAAGCCACTTATATGAAACGCACGTACCAACCATCAAAGCGCAGCCGCAAAAACAAGCATGGCTTCCGCGCCCGGATGAAGACCAGAAACGGTCGTGAAATCATCCGTAAACGCCGGCAAAAAGGACGTAAGCGTTTGATTCCCAAGGGAGCAGAGATTCAATACAAGCGTCACACCGTCCAGCACGGAACCTGACCAGCTCAATCCCTTGCTGCGATGTGCGCTCAGGGTGACTTCTGTCCTCCACGGGATATCCGTAGCTGTCGGTAGAGAAAAAACCGCAGTTTAAGAAAAAGAGGCATGCGATTACCTCGCTCCAGAAGTATGCGCCTGAGAAGCGAATTTCTCCGCGTGCGCAAGCAAGGTCGATCCTACGGCGGTCGCTACCTTGTCGTGGCGGTATTGGAACTAGAGCAATTAGAGGAGAAATCGACGCAATCCAAGATGGGATTCATCGTTTCCAAACGCATTGGTAACGCCGTCGCCAGAAATTTCGTGAAACGTCGTCTGCATGGAATCGTGGGCAAAATAGACGCCGACCTCCAGTCGCAGCGCTATATAGTAACCATCGCTCGCAAAGGAGCTGCCGAGCAAACGTTTGCCACTCTGCAAAAAGAGTGGCATCGATTAGCCAAACGCGCCCACTTGCTACTTGCTCCTGCATTCAGCCTCGATTCCTGTAAGGACGCCGCCAACAAATCATTTTCTGATACGGAAGCACCTTCCGCTACGACTCACTAAGACATCATGGATAGAACCGCCTGGATCGCCGTCACCCTATGCGCCATCGGCATGGGCATCTGCTTCTACTTCATGAACACGCAGCAGCCTGCGCCGCTGCCAGTCCCGATTCCTGTCGTTGAAGAAGGTAAGGAACCTGATCCCAACGGCAATGACCCCGTAGCGGGGCAACCCGAGGCCGAAATCGAAAAGCCCAATCAGGGAGCTCCGGAATTGCTCAATACCGTCAAAACTGACAACGTTGACTGGGTCTTCACCAATTACGGCGGAGGCATCTCGGTTGCTAATTTGCTCCCCGGCCTTTACGTCGGTGACGTTCCCTACATCATCAATGATACTGGGAGAGGAGCGATCGGCGCACTCAGCACAGGCATCGGCGAAATTGATAACGGCGTCTATGAATTGAAATCCGCCGAAGGGCAGAACCCCGTTATTTACTCCGGTATGATCGCCGATGGTTTGGCGGTCGAGAAGACCTACACCTTGTCCACGTCCGAGGCTGGCAGCGGATACCTCTGGGATCTCAAGGTGACGCTTAGCAACCCATCCGACGCTGGCAAAAAGGAAGAGATCTATATTTACTCCGGAAACTCAGCCACCGTTCATTCAAGCGATCTAATCAAGCCATCCGTCGGCTGGCACGCTGAGGACGATACCGATTCATGGGATATCGGAAAATTCAAATCTGGCGGATTCATGGGATTCGGCAAGCGTGGTGACAGTCCTGGAGATTTGGCAAAGGCCGGCACTTACGGCACCTGGCAATGGATGGCGCTGTTCAATCAGTTCTATACCACTCTGGTTTCTCCCAGAGATATTACCAAGGCTGGGCCAGCCAGTTACTGGGTGGAATATTTAGAAACGACTGAGAACGCGAATGCAGCGGGCTCCATTGATGGAACTCCAGAAGTTCCTACCATCACGACGAGACTGCACATGGCAGTCGGCCGCGGGTTAGTAACCCTGGACGCCGGTCAGAGCACAGAACTGAATTACGAACTATACGTTGGCCCGCGCTCGCACAACATTCTGGAAGCGGTGGATTCCGAATCCAAAGACCAGGCGCGCGCCGCTAACCGGGAAGACGTATTGTTCTACGGTTGGTTCGGAATCGTCAGCCGATTCCTGATGTCTTCCATGACATTCCTCGAACGCTATGTTGGCAGCTGGGGACTGGCCATCGTCATCCTGACTATCTGCATCCGCGTGGTTATCTGGCCGCTGCACGCTAAGTCACACCGGACGATGAAGCGCATGGCTCTGCTTTCGCCGAAGATGCAGGAGCTCAAGGAGAAGTATCCTGACAATCCGCAAAAAATGCAGCAGGAAGTGATGAAGCTCTACCGCGACTTTGGCGTCAGCCCGGTTGGTGGTTGCTTGCCTATCTTCCTGCAGTTCCCGATTTTCCTCGGTTACTATCGCATGCTGCAGTCTGCAGTGGAACTGCGCGGCCAGGGATTCCTCTGGGCTCCTGACCTTTCCATCCCAGATACCATCGCAACCATTAGTGGGGTCGACATCAATCCGCTGCCACTAGTGATGACGGTCACCATGTTCATCCAGATGAGGATGACGCCGAAGAGCACTGATAAGAACGTTCAGGCGCAGCAACGCATGTTCATGTTCATGCCATTCGTCTTCCTCTTCATCTGTTACAACTTTGCTTCCGCACTGGCACTCTACTGGACAGTGCAGAACATCTTCGGAATCGGCCAGACATTGATCATGAAGCGGCTGCCGGAACCGACACTGGAAAAGCGCGCGCCTCGCGAACCGATCGCTGCTCCGTCATCCGGACAAAAGAAGAAAAAGCCGAAGCCTCCGCGCACAGGCGGCTGATCGTTTTTTCTGGCGTCAGTCAACGAATCGCTGAGCAATCGGCATCCGCCGTCCCGAGCCGAAAGCCTTCGAAGTCACGCGCAGACCTGGAGCAGCCTGATGGCGCTTCCATTCGTTGATGTCCACTTGCCTTGCGATCCAGCGCACCATTTCGTCATCGTAGCCACTGGCAATAATGTCCGAAGCTGTCATCGCCTGCTCCACATAGAGTTCTAAAATCTCATCCAGCAATGGATACGGAGGCAGAGAATCTTCATCCTTTTGGTCGGGCCGCAACTCTGCACTCGGTGCTTTATCGATCGTGTTCCAGGGGATGATTTCGCGATCGCGATTGATCCACCGAGAGACTTCATACACGGTCATCTTCGGCAAATCTGAAATCACCGCCAGGCCACCACACATATCGCCATAGATCGTGCAATAACCGACGGCCAGCTCGCTCTTGTTTCCTGTCGTCAGTAGCAAATGCCCCAGCTTATTGGAAATCGACATCAGGATAACGCCGCGAATCCTCGCCTGCATGTTCTCCTCCGCGAGGTCTTCGGGACGATCACCAAAGACAGGTTGCAACATTCCTTTGAATGTTTCGAACGCCTCCCTAATTGCAATCGTCTCACAGCGAATTCCAAGGTTTTTCGCCAATGCTTCTGAGTCTGAGACGCTACCACCGGACGAATACTGACTCGGCATCGTCACTCCCATCACATTCTCGGGCCCCAGCGCCTCGACAGCTACGGCAGCAGTAAGGGCAGAATCGATCCCGCCACTGAGACCGATAATAGCGCTCTTGAACCCGCACTTTCGCAGGTAATCGCGCACACCAGTAGTGAGAGCATTGAAGATCTCCTCGCTTCGATCAGATGGCACGAACGGTTTCGGTGCAGCTGACAAATCAATGACTCTAACAGTTTCCTCGAAGGCCGGCAGCTGCTCAAGCAATTCCCCTTTTGCGTTCACTACTTGCGAATTACCATCGAAGACCAGGCGGTCATTGCCACCGACAGCATTGCAGTATACGATCAGCGTGTTCAGCGATTTTGCCACAGATTGTAGCATCTCATAGCGCTCAACTGGCTTCCCCGCATGAAAAGGTGACGCGCTCAGGTTCAGCAAAAAATCGATCCCCTGCTCAGCCAGCGCTGCGGGAGGATTGCGCACATACAATCGAGCGGGCAAATGATCTTCCGTCCAGATGTCCTCACAAATCGTGATCCCGACGCGCTTGCCACCAACTTCAATCGGCGCAACCGATTCGCCGGGTTGAAAGTAACGCGCTTCATCAAAAACATCGTAAGTGGGCAACAGCGACTTATGGACAACGGCCGGAGCATGCCCCTTGCGCAGCAAGGCTGCAGCATTAAAAAAGGGTGGCCCTGCCCCAGATTCATTAGGCGCGACAAACCCGACGACTAGAGGCACCTCACCCACCATATCAGCAAGCTGGTCAAGCACCGCGAGATTGCGCGCCACGAAACTCGATTTAAACACCAGGTCCTGGGGTGGATAACCAGTAATCGACAACTCTGGCGTTACCACGAGTTCAGCACCCTGCTCTACGGCCGAGCGGTATGCATCGCCAATCCTGGCAGCGTTGCCATCAAGGTCACCTACAGTCGTGTTTATCTGCGCCAAGCCAATTTTCATCGGCAGAACAGTAGCCAATTCACCGCCACCTGAAAGCTGGAAGTTCCTACTTCGGGCTCAGCTCGCTCAACTCAGCGGCTTGGTGAGGCGCTCACGCGGCGTCAGAATTTCCGGATCGCCATCGGTGATGAGAATGGTGTGCTCAAAGTGGGCGGAAGGACGCCGATCTCTCGTGATAACCGTCCATTCGTCATCCAGCACAGTCACCTGATCAGTGCCCATATTGACCATTGGTTCAACGGCGATAATCATCCCTGGAGCCAGCTTCACTTTGATCCGTGGGTCAGCCCAGTTCGGCACTTGTGGCTCTTCATGCAACTTGCGCCCCACTCCGTGGCCAACGAATTCCCGCACCACACAGTACCCATACTGGCGCACACATTTCTCAACCGCTCCACACAGCACTTTCAGCTGCCCGCCGGGACGCGCCTTGTCGATAGCAGCATCCAGGGAATCTTCCGTCGCACGCAAGAGTTGCTGCACATCAGGTTGAATCATACCGACAGGAACTGTCTTCGCATTGTCCCCCACCCAGCCAGCGGGGGTCACAATTCCCACATCAATCTTAACAATGTCACCATTTTGAATAATGCGTCGGGGATTCCCAATTCCGTGAACGATCTCCTCATTCAGTGAAATGCAAATGTGCCCGGAAAAGGGAGTGCCGCCATTGCGTTGCACGTAATTTAGAAAAGCGCTCTTACACCCGGCTTCTCTCGTAAGCTCGGCAGCGACATCATCGATATGCTTCGTCGAAACCCCGGGCCGGACTTCTTCAGCAGCACGCTTCAGGATCGAAGCAGCTATCTGCCCGGCCTCTCTCATGCCGTCGAGCTCTGCCCCCTGTCGTCTGTGAATCTTGCTCATGGTTTCGTTAGCCTGTTAGGAAAGAATTTTGAGTATTCGTGCAAAAACTTCGTCCGCCGATCCGTCGCCATCGATCATTTGAAGGCGAGCACTATTTGCATAATACTCGGGCACAGCTTCGGTCTTGCGAGCGTACTCTTCAAGGCGCAACTGGAAGGTTTCCAGATTGTCATCAGCCCTGCGGTAGAGCTTCCCTTTATCGCAGGCCGGACAAGCCGCACCGATGCTGAGCCCCGCATTGCGATCCTCCTGGCTGACATGGTTGCAACGATTACAGCTGAGCCTCATTACAACACGCTTTTTCAAAATCTGCACGTCCACATCCAGAGCAATGACGACGTCCAATTCCAGCGACTGCTGTTGCAAAAATCGATCCAGTGACTCGGCCTGTGTTCGTGTTCGCGGATAGCCGTCAAAAATGAACTGCGCACCATTACTTCCCACCCAATCGGCGATAAGTTCGTCCATCAGCGTGTCAGGCAGTAATTCGCCTCGAGCAAGGTGGTGATCAGCCGTTTTTCCGAGTGGTGTTCCCAGCGATATTTGCTCACGCAGCACGGCTCCAGTCGAAACTGCAGGAATGCCGCAATGCGCAGACAGCCTGGCAGCTTGTGTTCCCTTGCCGGAAGCCGGCGGGCCAAGAAGAACGAATCGATCCATTGACTGGCCTGCCAGAGCGAATCGCTTTTCTACTAACCCTGCTTGAGGATGTAGTAGACCATCCCCAGGATCAGGAAGATGCCAAGCACGACATACAAGACCAGCATCTTGGTATTCCCCACATTGCCACCACCAGCAGCAGCGCCCTGGCGGAAGCGACCGCGGATTTTACCTTTGCGCAGGAATCCATCATAGTTGCGTTGCAGCAGATGTGTCTCGATGTGACGCATCCCATCTAACAAAACACCCACCAGAATCAGGATACTGGTGCCACCAAAGAATTGCGCAGCGCCGACCGAAACTCCCATTGCTGACGAAATCAAATTAGGAAGAACTGCGACAACCGTGAGGAATACAGCACCTGCAAAAGTCAGGCGACCCATAGTGACATCGAGGAAGTCAGCAGTCGGCTTACCTGGACGAACACCCGGGATATAACCACCCTGCTTCTTGAGATCCTCCGCAATCTGCTGCGGCTGGAACATCGTCGCCACCCAGAAGTAACTGAAAAAGAAGATCAGCACAGCATTCACACCGAGGTAAACCCAGTTGCTGTCATGCAGCAGATTATTGAGAGTATCGACCCAGCCTGCTCCCTTAAAAATCCATCCCAGAAAGGTGACAGGAAACGTGATAATCGCCTGAGCGAAAATGATCGGCATCACCCCCGCGTAATTCACTTTCAATGGCAAGTGAGAAGCTTGACCGCCCATTTGCTTGTTACCTACTACGCGCTTCGCGAATTGGATAGGAACTTTTCGGACGGCCTGAGTGAGGGCAATGACGCCTGCAATCACAGCTAGTAATAGAGCGAACAGCACCACCAGTTGCAGCGCTTTCATCGGATCGCCCTGCGCTGCCGCTGTCTTAATGTAAGTCTCGTAAACAGATGCAATCGCACCGGGAAGACCCGAAATAATGTTCACCGCAATCACCAGCGACACTCCATTGCCGATTCCTCGTTCAGTGATCTGTTCACCCAGCCACATCAGACACATCGTGCCTGCTGTCATCGTCAGCACGCCAACAATGTAAAACCACACCGAGGGATTGGGCACAATCGCCTGACCTGTCGCTGCGAGGTGTTCAGCAAGTCCTGGCAGAAGAAAATTTCCCTTCGGGTCAACCAAGCCATGGGCCATGAAGTAGCCCTGAACGAGACAAAGGATGATCGCGGCATAGCGCGTCATCTGGTTCACTTTCTGACGCCCTCCGTCTTCCCGTGCCAGCTTGTTTAGCTTGGGAACAACCGCTGTCAACAACTGCATCATAATCGATGCACTGATATAAGGCATAATTCCCAGCGCAAATACCGCACAGTTAGTGATGCCTCCACCACTGAAAATATTAAGCAACGCACCGAGAACGTTTGTTCCGCTTTGTCCGTCTAACCAAGCGTCTTTCACGACCGGATCGACACCCGGTAGCGTGATATGCACACCGACCCGAATAATGACGACCATTGCCAGCGTAAAAAAGATACGCTGGCGCAGTTCCGGGATCTTCAGCGAATTGGTAAAGGCGGAAATCATTCAGTTTTGGGCGGTTTTCTTATTGATGCTGAAAGAAGGTTATTGATTCTCCAAAGCGGGAGAAACTATTCGCCGCTGGCGATGCTGCCACCAGCTTTCTCAATCTTTTCGCGAGCGACGGCACTGACCTTCACTCCTTCGAAAGTCAGAGCCTTGGAAAGTTCGCCTTCACTGAGCACCTTGATGCCGTCAAAGGTTCCTTTCACAAGATTTACACCGCGCAAGGATTCCTCATTCACAGTCGCACCAGCCTCGAAACGAGCTTCAAGATTACCAACGTTCACAACAGCGATTTTGTCGCGGAAACGAGTATTATTGAATCCACGACGCGGCAAGCGGCGATAGAGGGGCATTTGGCCGCCCTCAAAACCGAGCGGTGCGCCGCCACCGGATCGGGACTTCTGACCTTTGTGGCCCTTGCCACTAGTCTTTCCCTTACCAGAGCTTTCTCCACAACCAAGTCGCTTCTTGCGGTGCTTGGCTCCAGGATTTGGTTTAAGTGTATTTAGGCGCATAGCTTTCTCCTTACAGGATCAAATTGAAATTTTCCACCCGCTGCAGTGTTGCCGTGTGCAACCCGTTCTGCCGCAGGATCAATAGGTAACGTTAAATAGCTTTCTTAGTTGCGAGCTTCTTTCCACGCAATTTGTAAATCTGTTCTTTGGTGCGCAATTGCGCCAGGGCGTCGATCGTTGCCTTCACGACGTTGCCGTGGTTGTTGGATCCGAGTGACTTTGCCAGAATGTCTTTTATTCCAGCAAGTTCACAAACAGCACGCACTCCGCCACCTGCAATAATTCCGGTTCCCGGAGATGCTGGCTTCAACAGCACACGACCACCACCAAATTCTCCCAGCACCTGATGCGGGATTGTATGTTCGCGCAGCGCAATCGGTTGCAACGACTTCTTCGCAGACTCAGAAGCCTTGCGAATCGCTTCAGCCACTTCGTTCGCCTTACCGAACCCGTAGCCAACTTTGCCGTTGTGATCGCCAGAGACTACAAGAGCACTGAAGCTAAAGCGTCGTCCACCTTTCACGACTTTTGCACAGCGATTGATGAAAACCAGCTTCTCAGCCAGTTCAGGCTTTTCATCGCGGAACGGCGTCGATCCTTCAGCCGGTTTGGATTGTGTTGATTCAGACATGAGTAAAATGCTACTGGCTTGTGTGCTGGTATACTAAAATTTCAGACCGCCTTCACGGGCTGCATCAGCGAGGGCCTTGACCTTACCCTCATAGAGAAAACCGCCACGGTCAAAGACTACGGTTTCGATACTCTGGCCCTTAGCACGTTCAGCGATGACCTGACCGATTCGGGTAGCGGAAGCAATGTTGGCACCTTTCACTTCGACACTCTTATCAAGCGTGGAAACTGCGGCCAAAGTGCGACCAGCATGATCATCGATAACTTGTGCATAAACATGCTGGTTGGAGAAATGCACCGCTAGACGCGGGCGCACCTGAGTGCCCTCCACCTTCTTGCGAATACGGCGGTGGATTTTTCTGCGGACTTCCTTGCGATTAAGATGAGGCATGGTCGTGATCGTAAAATTTGGCGATAAATCAATGGATTATTGAACGCTCTTACCGGCCTTCCGGCGAACGTATTCTCCCACATAGCGGACTCCCTTGCCTTTATAAGGCTCAGGTGGGTAGTAGGAGCGCACGTCTGCGGCAAACTGGCCGACGCGCTGCTTGTCGATTCCTTCGACGCGGATTTTTGTGTTGTCGGTTACGATAACCGTCAAATCCGATGGAATAGGATGCAGCACCGGGTGCGAGTAACCAAGACTAAGGTCAAGATCACTGCCCTTCACAGCCGCACGGAAACCCACTCCAATAATTTCCAGTTCCTTGGCGAAGCCTTCGCTCACACCAGCAACCATATTCGAAATCAAGCTGCGAGCTGTCCCGTGCAGGGCACGAACCTTGCGATCATCTGAAGTCCGGGAAAGACTTAGTCCCGTATCTCCCTGGGCAAAAGTAATTCCCTCTGGCAGCGCGTAGGACAGCTTACCTTTTGGGCCTTCCACGGCGACTTCTTGACCGTCACTGATAGTGACTTTCACTTTGTCTGGAAGCGCGATATTCTGTTTTCCAATTCTCGACATGACTCTGGGTGTTCGATGAAAGACTAAAAATTCCGTGAGCGAAAGGACTTCTTACCAGACGAAGGCGAGGACTTCTCCTCCAACGTTCTGTTTCCGGGCCTGAGTGCCGGTCATCACTCCTCGTGAAGTTGATACGATTGAGATTCCCATGCCTCCCAGCACCTTGGGCACTTCTCCTGATCCTGCGTAGCGACGCAGACCCGGACGGCTGACTCGTTTCAAATCAGTCAATGCAGGTGTGCTCTCAAGATACTTTGCCTTCACGTGAATCTCCGGAAACTTGCCCGAAGTATCGACATCATAAGACCAGATATAGCCCTCTTCTTTAAGAATGCGTGCAATCTCCCCTTTCATCTTGGAATAGGGAGCACGGAAATCATCTTTACCAGCACGGCTGGCATTTTTCAGGCGGGTTAAGAAATCAGAGATAGGATCTGAGAGTGCACTCATAGGAAATAGGATTCGGTCGGTTTAAGCTGCGGTTTCCTGCTTCTTCTGTTGCTTACGGAAGGGCATACCCAGCTCTTCAAGAAGAGCCTTAGCATGAGCATCCGTGGTTGCAGTGGTAACGATGCAGATGTCGAAACCGAGGGTTCTCTGAATTCGGTCGAGCTCAAGCTCAGGAAAAATAGACTGGTCAGTGACGCCCAGAGCATAATTCCCATGGCCATCAAAGCTCTTGAACGAAACACCACGGAAGTCGCGAATAACGGGGATCGCCACTTTAATAAGGCGCTCGAGGAAGTCCCACATTTGATTTCCACGCAGCGTCACCTTGGCTCCGATTGTCTCGCCCTCACGCAGTTTGAAGTTCGCCACACTTTTGCGTGCCTTCGTTACCACTGGACGCTGTCCCGTGATGGCGGACATATCGCGCACAGCATCTTCCACCGCCTGCTTGCGATCGGCTTGCTTGCCGACGCCACAGTTGAGGACAACCTTCTCGACCGTAGGGATCTGGTGAACGTTCTTCAACTCAAGCCTCTCGTGAAGCTTGACTGTGACTTGTTCTTTGTAAAATTTCTTCAGTGCGGGTTCCATACTGTAATAGCGATGAAGTTAACGAACGCAGGATAAAATGAATATCTAGGGGAGAGAACGGAAGGTTCAGCGGTAAGGAATCAGTCCTTGGATGCGCGCTGCACGAGCTTCACGTTCGAAATGTGGATTGGGCCTTCTCGCTCGATGATAGCCCCTTCAGGGTTCATCTGGCTCTTCTTCTCATGTTTTTTAATCATGCGAACGCCCTCGATGAGAACCTGGTCTTTGGCCGCAAGAACCTGACGGACGGTGCCGTTGGATCCGCGATGGTTCCCTGAAATGACTTCGACGAGATCGCCGCGACGAACGTGTGTCTTCTTTCTGCTCATAATACTTCCGGCGCAAGTGAAACGATTTTCATGTAGTTGAGGTCGCGCAATTCGCGGGCAACTGGCCCGAAGATACGCGTTCCCTTAGGATTTTTGTCCTTGTCAATAATGACGATGGCGTTGCGGTCGAAACGCAGAATTGAGCCATCATTCCGACGAATAGGAGCTGCGGTGCGAACGACTACGGCGCGAACGACTTCTCCCTTTTTAACATTTGCAGTAGGGGTGGACTCACGGATGTGTGCGGTAATCACATCGCCCACTCCCGCCTGCTTGCTGCGGCTGCCAATCACGCCGATCATTTTGGCGACGCGGGCGCCGGTGTTATCGGCGACCTGGACTTTGGATTCCATCTGTATCATGGTCGTACTAGCTCCTTAAGGTAAGAAAATTCGGTTGTGTAAAAGTAGTTTAGGAAGTGGTGCAATGCTAACATTGAGCAGGTTGCACTAGTGTGCGAGCACTTCTTCAAGACGCCAGCGCTTCAGCTTGCTCATTGGCCGGCCCTCAACGATGCGGACTTTATCTCCCAGCTTGGCCTCGCCCTTCTCATCATGAGCATAGAATTTGGTCGAACGCTTGATGATCTTTTTAAATTTAGGGTGTGGCACACGGCGTGTAACACTGACGACAATCGTCTTCTCCATGTTGTCGGAAATCACCACTCCCACGCGGGACTTGCGCAGTGCGCGTTCGCTGCCAGTGGATGACTCGCTGGAAGTTGCAGCAGCGGCGGCTGGAGCAGTTGCGGCGGCTTCGGCCGGGGCTTCGTTTGATTCTTGGTCGCTCATAATGTCAATTAAAGGATGTCGAGAGTATCAAAGACGCGCGGATCAGGCGGAGACTGCAGGGTTGTTACTGCGATCACTCAATGTGGTCTCAATGCGGGCAACCGCACGGCGCACAATGCGAATCCGCGCAGGATTGTCCAACTGACCACTTTCCTTTTGCACTTGGAGGTTAAAGGCTTCTTCTTTGAGCTCGTTACGGCGAACTAAAAGCTCGTCGCTGCTCATTTCTCTAAACTCGTTAATCTTCATCGTCGTGGGAAAGAAATAGATTCTGCTGAAATTTCGATAAGAGGTAAAATAGAATTAGTGGCGTTTCACGAATCGGCAACGCACACCTAGTTTGTTAGCAGCGAGGCGGAATGCTTCTTTTGCAACAGTTTCTGACGCACCAGAAAGTTCGAAAAGAACGTTTCCAGGTCGCACCACAGCTACCCATGCAGCTGGTGCACCCTTACCCTTACCCATTCGAGTTTCAGGTGGACGGGCGGTGATTGGCTTATGAGGGAAAATGCGGATCCAGACTTTACCCTTTCTCTTCAGGTAGCGGTTCACAGCAATACGGCAGGCTTCAATCTGGTTGCTGGTAATCCATCCACGATCAAGTGTTTGCAACCCGTATTCGCCAAAGCTCACATCGGTGCCACGCTGGGCGTTACCAGCGCGACTGCCGCGCTGGCTTTTCCGGAATTTTACTCTTCTAGGTATGGTAGCCATGTCTAGTTATCTGCTTGAAAAGTTTCGTTCTCTACTGAGAAAATGAATAATTGGAGTGCGCCTCCACTCTTAGTGCTCTACTCAGCCGCAGGAGGCGTTGGTGTCTCTGAGGCTGGGGCGGCATCTGGCTTAGGCGTTGCTGGCACCTCTGCTGCTGGGGTTGCTGGAGCAGGAGTTGCTGGAGTTGCGGCAGGAGCTGGAGTTGCACTAGGAGCAGATCCACCGGGTGCGCCACCACCACCTTGTCGACGATCTCCGCCTTGTGAGTCACGAGGAGGACGATCTCTACGCTGGCCTCCAGGTCCACCTGGTCGACGACGCTCTGGTGCTGGAGCATTGGGATCGACCTCAGGCTTGTTCAACCAGACTTTAACACCAATGATTCCATAAACAGTCTTAGCTTCTGCAAATCCATAGTCGATTTCAACACGCAACGTCTGGAGTGGCACTTTGCCCTCGCGATACCATTCAGCGCGGGCAATGTCTGCACCACCCAATCGGCCGGCACAACGGATTCGGATTCCTTCAGCACCGAAGTCACGGGACGTCTGCATCGCACGCTTCATAGCGCGACGAAAAGAAATTCTGCGCTCCATTTGCAGCGCGACGTTTTCTGCGACCAGCTGGGCATCCAGTTCCGGTTGCTTAATCTCGAAAATGTCGATCTTAACAGCCTTGCCGTCACAAAGTTTCGACAACTCTGTGCTCATCTTCTCGATCTCCGCACCCTTACGGCCAATCACCAATCCTGGACGAGCTGTATGAAGCGTCACGCGGATACTTTCCCAGGCACGCTCGATAACGATCTTGGCAAGTGCTGCTGTCTGAAGTCTCTTTTTTAGATACTCACGAATCGCGAGATCACGATGGAGAAAATCTGCAAATTCAGACTCGGGGGCATACCACTTGGAGCGCCAGTCTTTGTTGACTGCGAGGCGGAAGCCGATCGGATTAATTTTCTGTCCCATAACTGAGTGTGCGGTTAAATGCGTGCGTGCTTACGATTCGTTGGTTGCAGCTGGAGTTTCTTCAGCGACTTCTTGTGCGACTTCTTGTGCGGGTGCCGCCTGCTTTGAGGCTTTCTTAGCGCTGGGAGTCTTCGATTTTTTCTTTCCTCCGGACTTCTTCTCCTTTGGCTCAGGAAGTGGAATCTCGTCGGTCAGAATAATGTCAATGTGGCTCGTTCTGCGACGGATCGGGCCAGCGGATCCGCGGGCACGGGCCTTGAATCGACGGAAGCGTGGGCCATCGTTCACTGTTGCCTCTTTCACCACCAGAAGATTGACATCGAGATCAAAATTGTTCTCGGCGTTGGCCACTGCTGACTTCACGGTCTTACCAATGAGATGAGCTGCCTTTCTTGGCGTAAAGTTGAGAATATTGAGCGCGGTGGACACAGGAAGATTCTGAATCTCACGAGCAACATCGCGAGCCTTCTTCGGTGAAATCCGTGCGTATCTGTAGGAGGATCTGACTTCCATGGTGATTACTAATTTTGCAAATTTGTTTCAGCAGCGAGGCGAATACCATCTTTGGTTCTCACTAACTCCTGGGAGTTGGGCGAGGTAAGAATCGCTCCTGATATTGACTCTCTGACGTCGACGACGGTGGCAGTGGCAACAACCTGACCAGCGCGGATAATTTCAATCGGTGTCCCTATTTTAACGCCACTCATAGAGCCAGCATCAAAAACAGCTAAGCCCCATTCCTTCTTTAAACTAACGATTTGAGCTGACTCCAGTGCACGGCCCCTGCGATCACCGCTGGAATCCATGCGGAAACCCAGGATTCCATCAGAAGCGCGAAGTTCAAGCTCCAACCTTGCGAGTAGCTCTGCTTGCTGGGCTTCGTCCTCCAGACTAAGGAAAGCCATCACCGCTTCAGTCATTGTCAGGAGTTGATCAGCGAGGCGATCGTTTTCCCTCTGCACGATCCCGAGATCGGAAACTGCATTAAGAAGCTTTGTGCGGATGCCACTGTCGCCCTTTTCAAGCAGCTCAGGCCCCAGAGCCTCAACCTTCACGCGGAGATCTTGATAGGCTTTGCTGAACTCCTGGCTTTCCACATTGGCAGTCGCCAGGCCTTCACGAAGCGCTTGCGCCTGCTTTTCAGCATCAACCAGTTGCCCCTGTAGCCTTTGAATTCGAGCGACTGCAGCGTCGAGCGCAGCAGACTTTTCCGCCAATTCAATTGTCGCAGTCGCTGCCCTGTTTTCCTGCGCCACAGCACATACCTGCATCAGCGCCCCAGTCATAATGACCGGAAGAACTTTTACAAGCAGGTGATGGAAGAAATTGAGCATTGGTTCGAAAAAGAATCTGACGAATTGAAAAGCTACTTACGGGTGAGACCACCGTGAGCGATGAACTTACGAGTGGGAGAAAATTCGCCCAACTTATGGCCTACCATATTCTCAGTCACATAGACGGAAACGTGATCGCGTCCGTTGTGCACAAGGAACGTGTGACCAACAAAATCTGGCGTAATCATCGACCGGCGAGACCAGGTTTTGATCGGGCGCTTTTGTCCAGAATCGTTCATTTTGTCGATCTTGAGCAGAAGCTTCTGATCAACGAACGGGCCTTTCTTAAGTGATCTTCCCATGTTAAGTCTTTGTTTTTAAATTAGAAAAGTGATTTCGGCTTAGCGGCGCTTCTTACGTCCCTGAACGATGAACTTGCTGCTCGCTTTGTATTTCTTACGTGTCTTCTGTCCTTTGGCATGTCCCCATGGGCTGGTCAGGTGCTGACGTCCACCACCGGACTTCGACTTACCTTCACCACCGCCATTCGGGTGATCGACCGGGTTCATACACATTCCGCGGACAGTTGGGCGAATTCCCTTCCAGCGGCTGCGGCCAGCCTTACCAGAAACGACATTCATGTGATCGGCATTGCCGACCTGACCAATGGTTGCGTAGCAGGTGTCAGCGATCTTGCGAATCTCACCGGATGGGAGACGAACCAGAGCATATCCACTTTCGCGATTGGAAAGAATTGCTTCCTGGCCAGCGCTGCGTGCCAGCTGCCCGCCGCGTCCTGGAATGATCTCAACATTGTGGATCGACGTTCCCAATGGAATTTTGCACAGAGGGAGACTGTTACCAACGGTCGCTGGCGCATTTTCCCCGGACTGAACAGCTGCACCCACTTCCAACTTATTGGGAGCAAGAATGTAGCTTTTCTGACCGTCCTTATATTCGATCAATGCAATACGCGCCGTGCGGTTCGGATCATATTCAATCCCGATCACCTTCGCGACTACATCGTGGCGTCCACGCTTGAAGTCGACCAGGCGATACTTGCGCTTGTGTCCACCACCAATGTGCCGGGATGTAATCCGACCAGTGTTATTGCGACCGCCCGATCTCTTGAGCGGCTGCAGGAGACTCTTTTCAGGAGTATCCTTGGTGATTTCGTCGAATGCGGGCCACTCTTTATAGCGGTTCGCAGGGGTGATTGGTCTAAATTTCTTGATTGCCATGGTTGTCCGTCCTTTCGTCCGTTGACTTCCGTCGCTTAAATTAGTTCAATGGTTTCGCCATCCTTCAGTTTGACGATCGCTTTCTTCCAGTGTGCGGTGCGACCAAAGTCGGCACGACGCTCACGCTTCTTTTTGCCAGCATAGTTGCAGGTGCGAACGTCAGCGACTTTCACTTCGAACAACTTTTCCACTGCGCGCTTGATCTCCAGCTTGTTAGACTTGCGGTCAACCTCGAAAACAAATTCGTTGTTCTGCTCTCCAAGGAGAGTCGCCTTTTCACTAAGGCGGATTTTTTTGACGACTTGAAAAATATCTTTCATACGTTTCCTCCGGTTCGGGTCGCAAGTGTCTGCAAAGCATCGCTTGTGACGATGATTTTGTCGAAATAGAGCAGATGCTCGGTGTTTACTTCGGCAGCAGTCATGAGAAGTGTTTTCTGCACGTTACGTCCGGCAAGGTAGGTCTTGTCGTCGAATGCAGCAGCGATGATCAGGGTCTTCACCGGCATTCCCAGTGATTTCAACTGACTTACAAACGACTTGGTCTTTCCGTCTGAGACAGCAAAGGTTTCACTGGTGAGAACATCACCAGCAAGAATCCGAGAACTAAGTGCCTTACTGAAAGCAAGCTGCTTGGTGCGCTTGTTGACCGACTTAGCGTAAGAGCGAGGGCGAGGGCCGAAAACGATACCACCTCCACGCCAGATCGGCGAAGAAACGCGACCTGCACGCGCCCGACCAGTCCCCTTCTGACGCCATGGCTTCTTACCAGAGCCGGCGACCTCAGAGCGTGTCTTAGTGTTCGCCGTTCCAGAGCGGCGATTGGCGCGCATGGCGGTCACCATGTCGTGCACGGCCTGCTCACCGCGGTCATCTTCGATAACCTGGATGCTGGCACTCTTTGCCGATTCGATTGTGAATGCTGTTGCTGACATTTTGTTCGTTCGTCGAATTGTCGGGAAAATTTTACTTACTTAGCTTCGGGCAATGGCTTCTTTTTCGCCGGGCGCACAACGATGATGCCGCCCTTTGGCCCTGGCACTGCACCGCTGATGAGAAGCACATTGTCTTCCGGGCGAGACTCAACCACCTGGAGATTCTGCACTGTGCGGCGATAGACACCATGGTGACCTGGCATTTCCTTGCCTTTCCAGACACGACCAGGGTCAGTTCCCATGGCAATACCACCTGTCCGGCGGTGCATCATGGAACCGTGAGTCATGGGTAGACCACCGTAGTTGTATCGTTTCATGACACCCTGGAAGCCCTTGCCCTTGGTGACACCAATGACATCAACATACTGACCGTTCTGGAACAGCGATGCATCAAGGGTGCTTGAAGGATCAGGAACTGATTCGTCATCCGCGAAACGAAACTCCTTCACGACGCGCTTTGGCTTCGAGCCATGCTTGCGAAAGTGTCCCATTTTCGGTTGATTTACACGTGATTCCTTTTGCTCGTCGAAGCCCACCTGCACCGCGCTATAGCCGTCGGTTTCGCTGTTCTTGACTTGCAGGAAGTCATTCTGGCTGACGTCAATCACGGTCACAGGGATAGCCGCGCCGTCCTCATTGTAAACGTGCGTCATTCCAACTTTTCTGCCTATCAGACCTAAACTCATGGGTGTCCCCTTTCTGAAAATGGGTTAGTAAAATTACTCAAAAAAATTATATCTTGATGCTGATGTCGACACCCGCCGGAAGGTTGAGCTTTTTCAACTCATCCACGGTGCGTGCGGTCGGATCAACAATGTCCAACAAGCGCTTGTGCGTCCGAATTTCGAATTGCTCAGCTGACTTCTTGTTCACGTGCGGAGAACGGTTGACGCTGAACTTCTCAATGCGGGTAGGCAATGGAATCGGGCCAGCAACCTTAGCGCCAGTGCGCTTGGCTGTTTCCACAATTTCTTGAGCCGAGCGATCTAACATCCGGTGGTCATAGGCCCGCAGGCGAATTCTGATTTTCTGGTTCTCCATCGTTTTTACTTGGGAAAATGAAAAGCGTTATAACTAAAAATTTAAAGGAACGATCCTCCGCGTTGTTCAATAATCTTATCGACTACCGCCTGAGGCACCGGATCAAACGATGCGGGTTGCATCGAGTAATTGGCACGCCCACTGGAAAGCGTCCGAATGTCTGTTGAATACCCGAACATCTCGGCGAGAGGAACCTCTGCTCTGATGATCGCGACGTTGTTTCGCATGTCAATACTTCCGATGCGGCCTCTCCGACGATTAAGGTCACCCATAATATCCCCCTGAAAATTTTCAGGAGAGGTGCACTCAACCGCCATGATTGGCTCGAGCAGTTGGCATGCAGCTTTGCGGAAGGCATCCTTCATCGCAAAAATTGCAGCCATCTTGAAAGCCTGCTCAGAAGAATCGACTTCGTGGTATGACCCATCGAGCAGATCTACGTGAAGGTCAACAACTGGATAGCCTGCAATGATACCATTTGTTGTGGCATCCTTGATCCCAGCGAAACAGGAGTTAATAAACTCCTTAGGAATGGTTCCGCCGACGACTTTGCTGTCCATCGTAAGTCCACTGCCAGGCTCACCGGGAGTGACTTTCAGAATAACATGGCCGTATTGCCCTTTGCCACCGCTCTGCTTGATCAGTTTGCCTTCGCCATCAGCGGCCAAAGTGATCGATTCGCGGTATGCAATCTGTGGCGCACCAGCATTCGTCTGCACCGCATATTCGCGCTTCATGCGTTCGCGAATAATTTCCAGGTGCAGCTCACCCATTCCAGAGATGATGGTCTGCCCGGTTTCTTCGTCGCTGGTGACGACGAAGGTCGGGTCTTCTTCTCCTAATCGCTGCAATGCTATCCCCAGCTTCTCCTGATCTGCTGTCGTGCGCGGCTCTACCGCCATCGAAATCACAGGATCAGGGAAAGTAGGTGGCTCTAGTAAGATATGCGTATTGAGATCGCACAGGGTATCCCCGGTCACGACATTCTTTACACCTACCATTGCCGCGATATCGCCGGAAAAAACAGCATCAACATCCGTCTGCTGATCAGCTTGGATTTGGATCAAACGACCTACGCGCTCACGCTTGCGAGTGCGAGGATTGAAAACCACATCCCCTTTACTGATAGTGCCGGAATAAACGCGGAAGAATACCAATTTACCAAATTTGTCAGACCACAGCTTGAAAGCAAGTGCAGCAAAAGGTGCGTTGTCAGAAGTGATCGCTTCCTTGCGCTGAGATTCATCATCAGGATCCTGGCCAGTGGCTGCAGCAATATCCAACGGCCCTGGCAAATAATCGATAACGGCGTCGAGCGTCGCCTGCACTCCTTTGTTCTTAAATGCAGAACCACCACAGATCGGCACAATCTTATTGGCAATGGTAGCGCGTCGTAGCGCATCTTTGACGTCAGCCTCGGTGATCTCCTGCTCTTCGAGAAACTGCATTCCCAGTTGCTCATCCGCATCGACCAACTTCTCAACCAAGTCAGCGTAGGCCTGCTCGGCAATGTCGTTCTGCTCTGCGGTGAGATCTTCCACTGTGTAAGTCGACCCCAGGATGTCATCATCACTGTAAACCACTGCCTTACGGTTGATCACGTCGATTTGTCCCTTCAGCGACTCTTCAGAACCAATTGGAATCAAAACTGGTGCCGCATTGGCTCCCAACTTTTCCTCAATATCCTTCACCACTGCAGCAAAGTCCGCCCCGACACGATCCATCTTGTTGATGAACACAATGCGCGGCACGTCGTATTTATCCGCCTGGCGCCAAACGGTTTCCGACTGCGGTTGCACGCCGGCAACCCCACAAAAAACGACAATGGCACCATCCAGCACGCGCAAGGAGCGCTCGACCTCAGCAGTAAAATCAACGTGGCCCGGAGTATCGATGATGTTGACCCGCAACTCAACTCCTTCGAATTGCTTAAACAAGCCCGGCGATGGCACTTGGGTCCAAGAACAAGTGACCGCAGCAGAGGTAATAGTAATCCCCCGCTCGCGCTCTTGATCCATCCAGTCAGTCGTTGCCTGACCATCGTGCACTTCGCCAATGCGGTGCACCATTCCAGTATAAAACAGCACCCGCTCGGTAAGAGTGGTCTTACCTGCGTCAATGTGAGCACAAATCCCGATATTTCGGGTGCGCTCAAGCGGGAAAGCCCTATTCAACGAATTAGGGCTCGCTACCGCTTTCTGTTCGGCGACGGCTGTCATTACTATACTGAAATCTATCAAAGAAATAGAGACTTAAGGGATTGGCTTGATGGCAGAAATGCGACTGTAACTGACGCTACAGTGGCGTATCCGGTACAAGTCCCGGCAGACTCAAAAAAAACTAGAGAAACCTGAATTACTTCCTACCCGCTCATTTAAGAAAAGCGAAGCAGGACTGAGAGGAACTGCATTACCAGCGGAAATGGGCGAAGGCACGGTTTGCTTGGGCCATTTTGTGAGTATCATCACGCTTACGGATGGCACTCCCCTGATTGGACGCAGCGTCCTTTAATTCGTTTGCGAGAGCAACGTGCATAGGCACTCCTCGACGGCCACGCGCATATTGGACAATCCAGCGGATGGCGAGGGCTTCCTGACGCGCTTGAGAAACTTCTAATGGCACCTGATAAGTGGCTCCACCGACACGGCGAGACTTCACTTCCACCCGAGGCTTGGCATTCTCGATCGCACGCAGAACAAGCTCAAGAGGATCAACGACTTCGCCTTTCTCATTTGCGCGGTCAATCGCGGCGTAAACAATCCGCTCGGATAGGGACTTCTTGCCCTGGAGCATAATCTTGTTCACCAGCAGGGCCACCAAAGGGCTATCGTAACGCGGATCGCGCTGTTCAGGCTTGGTGTAGACTCTCTTGCGGCGTGCCATATTCGAAAAGTGGGTTCGGAAAAAATTGAAAAATGATGATTAAGGAAGCGTTACCAATTACTTCTTCTTGGCTTCCTTCGGGCGCTTTGCACCATACTTGGAACGGCTCTGGCGACGCTTGTCGATGCCGAGAGTATCCAGCGCTCCACGAACAATGTGATATCGCACACCTGGCAAGTCCTTTACACGTCCACCACGCACAAGAACGATCGAGTGCTCCTGAAGATTGTGACCCTCACCGCCAATGTAGGCGATCACCTCATAACCATTGGTCAAGCGAACCTTAGCTACTTTTCGAAGCGCTGAGTTCGGCTTCTTGGGCGTCCGGGTCATCACCTGAAGACAAACACCACGGCGCTGAGGACAATCGGTCAATGCCGGAGACTTCGACTTGTAGACCTTGTCGGTGCGTCCATGCCTTACGAGCTGGTTAATAGTGGGCATTGAAAAAATTACTTCTTGTTTAAGTGGCTTACCTTCAGTAACATAGACATATCGGAACGCACGAATACACTTTGTGAAGACAAAATAACTTCAAGAAGTGCCTCTTTTCCGGAGCTGCTCCCGATAAATCCTATGCAATTCATGCCCTCTCGGCTGAATCAGGAAGGAGCGCGCAACCTAATGACGTTCCTTTGCTTGGCAAGAGTAAAAAAGAGAATTTTTTCATTCTGTAGAATCGGCGGCGTCATCGACGCAATCTCCCACTTGGAAACCGAGGATCTGCCGTCCTCTACTATGACCTTCACCATGAACTTCTCTCATTCTCAACCATCCCTCAGCGTCTTCCGCTTCCATTATCCAAATCCTCCTCCCGCCTGCCTGATAGTATACTGGTACACTGACGTTGGCACGCTGGCAGGTTCAACTTGACTAGCCGGGGGCACTCCGGCTCATACTGAGAAATGATCAACTCGCTCCGAGAACTCCTCCTCCGTTACAGCGAAACTGAAAGCACCGATCAACGCGAGGCGATTGAATCTGAGATCTGGAATCGATTCGGCACTGAGCGCTCAGTCCTGATCTGGGACATGTCAGGGTTCTCACTATTGACCAGGCGTCACGGCATTGTTCACTATTTGTCGATGGTGCGTCGCATGCAGGAAATCACTCAACCGATCGTAGCCGAGCATCAGGGAGTGATGGTCAAATTTGAAGCCGACAATGGATTTGCCGTATTCCCTGAGCCGGAGCACGCCATCAAAAGCGCGTTAAAAATGAACGCTGCATTTGTTCTCGAGAATGCCAATCACGCGGAAGAGTTCGATATCCGCGTCAGCTGTGGGATCGACCACGGTCGCATCCTGCTCATCAATGGCCGCGACTTCTTTGGCGAAGCCGTCAACATCGCCTGCAAACTCGGCGAAGACCTCGCTGGCCCCGGCGAAATTCTGGTTTCCCAACTGGCAGCAGACCGTCTTCCCATAGAAACTGCCTTTGCCAGAGAGCCCCTCAACCTGACCATTTCGGGTATCGAACTGGAAGCCGTCAGCATCGCACTGACTTAAAAAAGACACTGATGACGCTAACCATCGCAGCATTTGCCCTTACAGCGGTGCCATCAAATGGCGCAGTCACCATTAAGATTGATTAAATCAGCTTCACAACCAAAGACAAGCCACCCGGAAAGGCCGGAATTCAAGATAGCCCCGCTACGGTGCAACAACGCCCCATTATATCATGCGCCCGCTAACCATCGTCATCCTTGCCACGTTGAGCACTCTCACAGTGGCCTGCAATCGCGCAGATCCTACCAAAGCTGAGGAAATTGAGGAACCTTCTACCGTTGCTCTCGGAACGAAAGCGCCTCCCAATCGTATCCACTTTTACGCCCGCCTCTTTGCCCCCCAATCTGAGGCAACGGCACACTCTCAGTATCTTCCCGACCTCCAGCAGGCCCTTACGAATTATCAGGATCCCGTAATTCACATCGAAGAGATTCGCGGTGCGCAGGATACGATTGAATCGATCGGGATCCGCTTCGATATTCCAGCTCCGGACGCCGAGACTGAGTCGATCGAGCAATTGCTCATCGAGACGCTCAGGCAAAGTGGCGCGCCTTATGCGACGCAGGTTTACGTGGTGCAACCGAACGAACTCTGACTCAATTTTGCGCGCGCTTCGTTGCCCAACCACTACTCTCGATCACTTGCCGGGGAGTGACAATATCCAGAATGCCCCTGCGATGCAACGCATGCACTCGATAGCCGGAGTAATTCAGAGCTGCTAGAACCAGCGTCGTGCATGTGTATTCATCGGCAATTTCGTCAATCGTCTCCGGATACGACCCGGAATTCCAGAGCCCGATCACCCCAGTGTAGTCATACGCTTTACTCGTCGATGATGCCCTCTCGGTCACCACTTCGACGAACTCATCCAGGCGTTTCAAATCGATGCTTCCCGCAGGCGTTCGATACACAATCCACGATTGATCGCGCAGTGTTCTCAGCTCCAAATCAGCCGTCACCGCTTGCTTCATCGCGATACTGAGCAGCTTGCGATCCGACGTAACCAGCGACAGATGCCCGAAGCGAAAGACCTCGTAGGGAACCTTCTGAATGTTCCCCTGTGAGAGATACTTTGCCGCCTGCTTGTGACTCATGACGAACCCAATCATATCACCTGCCCGCACCTGGCCAACGATATCGTCAAACGAATCCGGAGATTCGTGATTGTAGTGCAACACGGCAGGCATCGGCGCTGGAACCATCATCTCGCCACGAATTTTCACCGTACGTTTTCCACCAGGCGCCGACTCCAGAAACAAAAAAGGAAACCTGCCATTGTGCGGCTTCTGGACAGACGAACAATTGCTCAACCACGAAGCAACCGTAACAAGCAAGAAAACGCGCCAAACGCGACTCCCCCACGATTTTAGTTTACTCGTCTCTGAAAATCGAACTCCAATGTCCCCAGTCAATTCTTGGCTCAATAGTGCTTTCATTGGCGCTAAAATGACGCCTGCCTTCACCCTGCACAAATCGATCTTTTAGTATACATCATCATTTTTATCGATATTGCGTAGCCCACAACCGATCCTTGTCAGCCCCCGGACACGAAAACCCTTTTTGCGGTGAATCACGACGGGAGTGTCCGGAGAGGATGGGGATTGTCTTGCGACATGAATCGGGAGTAGGCTCGAAATCTCGATGAACGATTCAACCCAGACTGATGCCGATTTCCATCAGAATTTCCCGGCGACCCGCTGGAGTCTGATACTGCATGCGCAAGTTGGTGGCAGCGTTGAGCAACGACGGGCACTGGAGGCAATCGAGGCCGGATGGAGCGGCGGCTCAGAGAAGGTGCGCATCCCCTGGGACGACACCAACTTTACACCACCGTCTCCCGAGGGGTTGGGCTCCGCCGTCTGGCCGTTGATCTTCGGCCAGAACAGCGAAACCAACCAAAGCGGCACTCACTTCATCCATCGCTTTACGGCCGAAGCCTCGAGGCCGTGAGAAGCGTCCTGATCTCTCCTATTTTTGCAGCCTGCTTTTACCGTTGCCGGATATAACGAGTGGCCTCCATAGCAAACGCCTTCCGCCATGAGATGAGACGTTCTCGTTCCTCGAAATAGTTGGATTTCAAGAAGAGAATCTCACTGCAGTAGTAAGCGGCTTGACGGAAGAACGCATCGGAGTGCGCGATGATCAGATGATCGACCGCAAGTTCATCACTTCTCTTCTATCCACAGCTTTGTGCGCTCAACAGCACGGTGCCAACCTTTGAGCATTTCAGCTGATTGAGAGTTGGAGGTATCTGGTGTGAAGCGTTGGGCAATACGCCATTTATTCGAAATCGTTTCTTTGTTTTGCCATACGCCCGTGGCCAGGCCCGCCAGGTAGGCGGCGCCAAGCGCAGTAGTCTCTGTGCACTCAGGGAGGACAACCTCTGTCTGCAGGATGTCTGCTTGAATTTGCATCAGCAAGTCGCTGTTGGTTGCTCCGCCATCGACCCTCAACTGCGCAAGTCCGAGCCCCGAGGCGTTCTCCATCGCACGCACGAGATCGGTGCTTTGAAACGCAATACTCTCGAGAGCGGCGCGGCAGAGATGGGCGCGATTGGCCCCGCGAGTAAGGCCGAATGCAGCTCCTCTTGCATAAGGATCCCAGTGCGGTGCGCCCAGTCCGACAAAGGCGGGAACAAGGTAGACGCCGTTCGAATCCTTTACTTCAGCGGCAAATGTCGAGCATTCCTCGGCGCTCGTGATTAACTTTAGCTCGTCGCGCAGCCACTGCACGACAGCTCCACCGATGAACACGGAGCCTTCGAGTGCATACTCGGTCTTG
Organism: Verrucomicrobiales bacterium; assembly: GCA_051270635.1. Taxonomy (GTDB): domain Bacteria; phylum Verrucomicrobiota; class Verrucomicrobiia; order Verrucomicrobiales; family DEV007; genus JAGROY01. Next base: position 40,972 of record JBNMNB010000009.1, read on the forward strand.
CCGTCCATTCGCCATGCAACTGTCGAAAGCAAGCCGTCGCCGGTCTTGGGAGCGTCACCGGTGTGCAGTAGCAGAAAGCACCCGGTTCCGTATGTGTTCTTCGCCATTCCAGGCTCGAAGCACGCCTGGCCGAAAAGTGCGGCCTGCTGATCGCCAGCGATTCCAGCGATGGGAATGCCAGCCAGGCTTCCAACTGTAGCTTCGGCAACCACGCCACTCGAATCAACGATCTCGGGGAGAAGTTGTCGAGGAATGTGAAGTTGCTCAAGGCACCAGTCAGACCAAGTCACCGAGTGCAGATCGCACAGCAGCGTTCGCGATGCATTGGTGGCGTCGGTAACGTGCTTGCGCCCTCCAGTCAAATTCCAAACTAACCAGGAATCGACGGTTCCGAAGCAAAGATCTCCTGCATCTGCTTTGGCGCGGGCTCCCTCTATGTTGTCGAGCAACCAGCGCAATTTCGTGCCACTGAAATACGGGTCGAGTCGCAGTCCTGTACGTTGCGTGAACTCGGTTTCGAGGCCTGCTGCTTTCAGCTCAGAGCAAAAATCCGCCGTCCGCCGATCTTGCCAGACGATGGCGTCGCAAATCGGCTTTCCAGTGGCGCGATCCCATAGCACTACAGTCTCGCGTTGGTTGGTGATGCCGATGGCGGCGATGTCTTTCGCTGCCAGCTTTGCCAAGGCAAGAGCTTTCTCCGCAACAGCGAGCTGATTGTTCCAGATCTCCAGTGCATCGTGTTCCACCCACCCTGGTTGAGGATAAATTTGGCGATGCTCCATTTGCGCGACAGCGATCTGATTGCCCTCAGCGTCGAAAATGATGGCACGGGAACTCGTCGTTCCCTGGTCAAGTGCAAGGATGTGTTGGCTCACGTTGCCGTTCTAACGGGAAACGTCGACGGTTGCAGGTAGTTTTTGGGGACGTTTTTAAATCGTGACACCCAACGCACATCCAATAATTATCATGATTAACACTCTGAATATTGACGCCACCTCCAAATCACTGATCACCAGTCACTTAAGATTATCTACAATCGGTAAAGAATTGCGCTGCATGCCGGTAATCCTCTAATTTGTGGTAATCGAAGTGCCACGGGAAAGTCAAAATTCTCGCCTCAATAGCTCAATAGTGCTTCCATTGACGCTAAAATTACGCCTGCCGTCACCCTTCACATAACGATCTTTTAATATATATCATCATTTTAATCGATATTACATAGACCACAACTGATCCGTGTCAGCAGCTGATCTTCCAGGAAAGGAAGCAGGCTCCAATTGTCGGACTTCTCGGACTCTTTGCATCCTCGCCTGAGACTGTGTGATACGTTCAGAGAATTTAAAAGAATTCGCGGCTGGCATCCGTCTCAACAAGTAATGACGCATTTCCAGCAACTGGAACGTATTTACGAAACTTACGCGGAGCTACTCTTCCAGTATTTTCGTGCGAGGACGCGCTCAGACGACACGGCTCGAGAATTGCTCCAGGATCTCTTCGTCAAACTTGGCACGAGACCTGATGCTCTTTCGCCGGAAGATCAGATTCAAAACGAACGCGCCTGGATATTCAAAGTTGCGCGGAACCTGGTCATCGATCGTGTCCGCAGGGGAGAGACCCGCCAGATCAAGACCCAGGAATACGGTGCTGCGGCCACCGGTCAGCCCATATTCGCCGACACGCCCGATCCAGATCTCACTCAATTGCGCGAGGAGCTTTCGGCAGCATTACTCGAATTACCCGAACCGCAGCGCGTGGTAGTCTACCTCAAGCTGATTGCCGGCCTGACCTTCAGTGATATCGCATCTGCCGAAGAGATTTCGCCAAACACTGCTGTTAGCCGCTACCGCTACGGCATCGAAAAACTACAGACCAAACTCCGGCCTGTTTACAACGACATGATTAAATCATGAACGATCTAGAGAAGCTTTACCGAAAGCAACCATTGCGTCCCCTTCCCGATGAATGGCGCGCGGAGATTCTCAGTGCTTCGAGCACTGAGTCAGCTGCAACTGCCCCCCCGACTCGAAAGCACCGCTCCCCTATCGCATGGTTTTTCGATCTCATCCCAAAACCATTAGCCTTCCCTCTCGCGGCGGCCTGGATGATCATCGGCACGTTGCTTTTGCTAACGCCTGTGAGTCAACCGTCGTCGATCGCCCAACTTGTCGCCAGTAATTCTGAAAAAACCCGTGCAAGCCAAATTCAAGAAGCGGTCAAGATTCGAACAATGATTTGGGTAGCCTGGCAGGAACAGTCAAAACTACTCGCATCGCTCGAATCTGAAGACGTCGAACCCGACTCCACCATTGTCGATCCCAACCGCACAATCCTCCCATGATGAAAACTTCCAAAAAATCTCGATGGTTCAAGCGCATGCTCTGCGCCGCGATCGTCTTAGTAACATTGATCGCCCTGTTTTATGTAATCGAGAATTATCGCGGAGCGAAAGCTTGGGAGCAGACACGCGCAGACCTTGAAGCTGATGGCATCACCCTGGATCTAGGAGATCTGCTTCATCCTACTGTTCCTGATGAGGAGAATTTTTGCGCCATTCCGCTGCTTCGCGAATTGCCACTGGTGATTGATCACGACACAGAAAAGGGCGAACCTGGAGCGATCAGGCGACGACTAAGTTCCATCACCATTTTCAAACACTCTGAAGGAGGCCCAAAAATACCGATAAGAAAACGGGCTTATTTAGCCGGGAAACCGACTGATCTTGAACCTTGGCGTTCTTACATTGAGCAAACCGGCTCCCTGCCCGTGCCGAACACTGGCGATGCCGCCGCAGACATCCTTGAAGGAATGAAAACGTTTGCGCCTGAGTTTGAAGAACTGGCGGCAGCTCTCGATCGACCTTACGCAGTCCTGATTCCGAGGCTTGAAGAACGACTGCAGGGTGTCGAGCCTCTCAATTCGTTGTCGGTTCCTTCCTACTCTGCCATTCAGGCTATCACATATACACTCAGCCTGCGCGCATCGGCCGCAGCGCAAACTGGAAACGCAGCCACCGCCATCGAGAGTTTTCGTATCATTGCTCGATTCGCCGAAGCGGTGGGCAATGAAAAAACGCTCATGAGTCTTCTGGTGCAATCAACACTCATCGCCACCATGGAACGCGGAATCTGGGAACTGCTTTGGAGTCGCAGTGCTTCGGCCGCTGAACTTCAAACGCTGGAACACGCATTGAGAAAAATCGACCTCCAAAGTGCAAACCTTACAGCGATGCAAATGGAGCTTATCATGGTCACTGACTACTTAGAACTCGCCAAGACAACGTCGCCGGTCAAGTTGGCTCACCTCCCACCGGATCTGGAACCGAGCGAACCGATTGGCACCGCCCTTTCCCCGAATGGCTGGTGGGATCAAAATAAGGTTACCATCGTAGATGCCTACCGAGAGCGCGTGATAGAGCCGCTAACTGAACAAAACTTTGGTAAGGCGAAGGCCTTAGAACAGGTGAACGATCTGGCGAGCGGCCCCTACAATTTCATGGTCACACGAGCTAACGCGGCATGGGGGCTGCCTGTTCGATTCTTCCTCCTAGAGAATAAATTGCGTCAAATGCGGACCGCATGTGCATTAGAACGTTACTATATTGCTCATGGAGCTTACCCTGATTCACTCGAGATGTTAGTTCCAGATTTCATCGATGCCGTTCCTCTCGACCCTATCGACCAGCAGCCGATGCGATACCGCACATCGCCTGAATTTCGATACCTTCTCTATTCGATCGGATACGATCAGGTTGATGATGGCGGAAAGGCCCACCCAAAAGGCTGGACGCTACCGTCCAACTTGAGAAACCGTGACGTGACCGGATTCGACTGGGTCTGGCTACCCTCGCCTGATTAAGGACGGCGGTTTCAGCTCCCCCGGTGTCCCAAGCGAGTTCATCCGCAAGCTGCAAACTGATCGCCAGGTGCTACGATCCGAGAAACCGATGTGTTGGCTGGCTTGGCGTAAAATCGTCGTGGTCACCACTTCGACCATCCAATCACTTTGTCACTCCCCTCCACCGCGCAAATCTCGCAAACTACACAGGCCACCCATCGCACCATTCGGCACCCGCGCGCCACAGCTTCGCTTCACCTTCATTTTTTCTCGATTTTTCTCAAAGACGCTTTCAATAAATGCCGCACGCCCGAGCGCAAGGCCGTCGACAAAATACCGGATCCGATGCCGCAGCATCGCCGTTGCTGGCAGCTCAAAATCGCGTAACTCCTCGGCATCGAATTCTTCCTGCGTCAACCCTTTGCGCACCACACAGCCGTCTTCATCCCGAAGCGCCCCCCCGCCTCCATTAGCAGCATCCGATACCTTCGATTCACCTTCCTCCACGCCTCACCCATGCACTCATACTACAGATTATACCACTGGGAAAATCGCTGCTTAATCTCCCCCACTAATGCCGACTAATTATACAGTCGAACTAAATACGGACGTCGCCAAGAAAGTGAGAGAAACCGGACACCGAGCGTATTCCCAAGCCGCGCGCGAGGAGGCAGAGGCGGTCTTAGTAACTTCATAGTAGCGATTGAAAGCGAGACAACTCACCCAAAGGAGCCCGCGAGTAGCGAAGGGGGATAACGGGACTACGTATCTGTCGCCTGAAACGCACCCGGAATCTGAGCTCGAAGTCGTATATCTCACAGACGGTGGCAGATAGCCTTAGGGGCGAATACGTAGCCTTGAGGAACCGTATGCCTTAATTGGGCTCCTACGGATCTATGGGGGGGGGCGTCGTCTGGCCTTCGGGCCAGGCGGCCTTATCCCGGAATCAGCTGGGACGCGGCGAGCGTAGTAGCAAGAAGTGAACTGGAATTTGTTGTGAGCTTGAGAGAGATTAATGATGAATAGGCGAGAAGAAAATCAACCCTAGAACACCTCTCGAACTTGCAAGCGCACCAGCGCGACTCTGTCCTCGCCGGCCAGCACAGCTGGGCGCACGCGTATGCGAACTTGATCGCGTACTCCATCGCCTAGCTCGTCCACCGAAAGTTGTTCCAACACCCCATCCCCTTCCATCCAGATGCCGTCCACTAAAACCTGTGGCACTACCTCGTAGCCTCCGGCGATGGACATTCTGCGCGTAAACGACAACTCCGCGAGGCTAGCGTCTTCGATCAAGAGCGGCTCCTCGCGATCCGCAACACTCCCATTTGTCCCAGTACCGAATTCAACAAAATTACTTTTCCCGTCACCGTCTGGATCCGCGAATTCCCTGAACTTTGCGTTCGGCTCAGGCCCAGTCGGAAACAGCGGTACGACCCATTCGTCGTAATTCATCCACCCAGGCGCGGAGCCCACCGTGTACAATCCGTGCGACCCATCCTGAAAAAACGCACGGAAAACCAACGTCCGCCCATCCCAACTGTTTTCTTCGATAGCAAAGAGCACTGCCACTCCTTCGCCTGCCATCATCTCCTTATCCACGATGATACGCCAGACACCCCCAAAGTTTGCATAGATCGTCGGCTCCTCAACCATACCAAACTGCTTGGCTGCTCCGTAAAAAACAAACGTTGACCCAGGGCCTACATAAGGCACACGAACATCGGTCATCGTGTGCGAGGCGCCCCGGACAGGATCTTCGGCTCCCTCAATGACTAACACTTCGAACTCCCACCCTTTATCCCCAGGATCTCGTGTTCCACGTGCGAACCCACCCTCAAAAGTTCCCGGATCGAAAAACGACCACAGCAGAGATTCGCCCAGTAAAACCGGTCCGACTCCCATGAAGAAGCACTCCACTAACGTCGGGAGAAAACCACCGTTTTCCCCACTGTCCTCACGGCCTCCAATCTCGGCCCGGTGATCTCATCGTGGATTATCCAATCTCCAGATCCTCTTAGAAAACCGCCTCCCTCCCGGTTCCCCGTCCGGATCGAACACAGCACCCGTCGCCCGTCGTAGTCCAAATCGGAATTACTTATCGACTCCACCTTCAAGTCCGTCCCTGGAACCGCGTCGCCCAATTTTAACAACGTCCGGCCTTGTGGCAGTTGGTAAATTCCCGTCACCGGTGCAAAAAAATCTCTCTTCTCCTGGCCCAAAAAGACCGACGTTCCCCAGTGTAATTTCGCCGCAGCCAACTGGTCGATAAAGTGCGTCGAGTCGGGAATAACATTTCCAGGCCTTCCACGGGTCGACCAGGTTCCGTTGGGGCTCCACACATGCAACGCGCTCGGGAAATCCGTCAATGAATCGTGCGCTGCTAGAAAGGCCACCTGCCCAAGATTGATATCTACGGTGCCGGCCAATCCTCCGATTGACACCGGTCCGAGATCCTCAGAACCCTCTAACACATCTCCTTCCAGTGCGACTACTGTCGGCAAACCGCCACTGACCGAAACCAGGAACTGAGCAGGCACATCTGGCCCAACCTCAGCGGGACTCGCTAAGAACGCCACCTGCGATCCGTCCACCGCTGCCGCAGCTATCGATCCTATGGTCTAGGACGGCTGCCCAGGGAAGGGTTCGCCCGTCCTCGCGATTTGCTTCACTTGTCCCCATCCGAAACTTGCGCCTATTATCGTTCCTAAGGTTCCTATAATAAGTGACTTCATGCACCAAACAACGCCGTCCTGAGCCCATGCGTCAAGAAATTTGACCTAACATGAGGAGTGCAACTGCGGCTGGTCGTGAGACTACGCAGCAACAGCATCAACATTTGTCTTCCTGATTTGGGACTGCGGCCTACAGGGCGCTGGCAGGCAGTTTGCTACGAGATCTTTGCGGGCATCAGCGACTTGTCGGGGCTGTGGCATTCTGCAGATGTTCGGAGAAGTAAAAACGTCGAGAGAGCGACTAAGGTAACTGCCACATTCTTTCAGCCGCTTTTGGGGATAGTGAATAATTGCTTGGAGGAGAAATCTAGACTGCCGTATTCGAAGACGGGGCTGCGGTCGTGCAATTTGACGAGCAGGTGCATCCGAAGCACGGTGGGCGTGCGCTCATCGAGGGCTTCGTGATCGCGGGGATGGACGGACATTTTCACCCGGCACAGGCCAAATTGCACACCAACAACTCATGCCGGGTATGGAGCGACCTCGTAAAAGAGCCGGTCGCAGTTCGTTATGCATGGGGAACTTTTCCCTCCGGCACGCTGGTGACCTCGGGAAGCAACGGCTTGCCGGTGAAGAGGTATTCATGTGATGCTCGGAGAGACGTTAGTCACGGGACTTTGGAGGCGATCGGGTGATTGGCAATGGATGATTCGCACATGGTTCGGGCTCTGCCCGTATGGTCCAAAAACTCAGCCGCACCTGCAAACACAGGCATCTCAAGGCACATGGCGGGCTCAGATATTGTCTCTCGGCCGACCTTCACAAAAACCGTCCTCTTGCAATCCCGTAGTGTCCCGAAACTCGAATGACGCTCAAGCTCTCATATGGCAGTTCAGGATACCGCCGACTCGAAAAGGAGCCATCCCGCCTCATTGGATCGTCTTTCACCCCGACAGCGCGAAGGCCCTTCACAAGCAGCTTCTGGCTCTGGGATTTTCTCTCGATGGCGCCACAAAATTCGAGAACCCAGAGCTGGAAACGCCGGCGAAACGAGACTCGCGGCAGACGAGGAAGCCCAAGGCACCTAAATTCCCCAGAGTGACCCGTCATAAAATCTGCGATGAAATGAAAGCCGGAATCCGAGCAGCACAGAAAGCGCGGTGGAACATGCTCAAAAAATCGCAAGAATAAGTAACGGAAGCCAATTTCGCGGTGGCGATTGAAGAGAGTTCTTCTCATTCAATCGAAATTCCCTATGTTCCCTCTTCTATGAGAACCTTTAATCGAAACGGCTGGTTCACAGTTGCCAAGTGTCTCGGCGGCTTCTGGCTGCTTATCCTGCTCACCCATTCTCTGTATGCCGATTGGCCGACGTATCGAGGTGATAATCACCGCAGTGCATCAAGCGCCGAAAAGATCAGTCCGCAGCTGCACTTGCAGTGGGTTTTTCACCCCCGTCATGCGCCGAAGACCGCTTGGCCTCTTCCTGGCGAAGAAACTCCGAGGATGCATTCGGATCGCGCCCACCATGTAGTTGAGGCAGATGGCCTCGCTTACTTTGGTTCGACGGTCGATCATCATGTGTATGCACTGGATTCGAATTCCGGAGAAATCCGATGGCGGTTTGCCACGAGCGGAGCGATTCGATTTGCTCCGGTGGCATGGGAAGGCGGACTCTATGTCGGGAGCGATGATGGCTATGCCTATTGCCTTGATGCCAAGACTGGAGACTTGCGGTGGAAGTACCGCCCAAGTCCCGCCGACGAACACGTCGTGGGCATGGGACGTATGGTTTCGCTTTGGCCGCTGCGCACCGGATTGCTCGTAGAGAATGGTGTGGTCTATTTGACGGCTGGAATATTCCCCTACGAGGGGCTCTACGTAAGTGCGGTCAATGCACACACCGGCGAGGAAATCTGGAAAAATGATACGGCCGGGGATCTCTCATGGGGACTGGATTACGGCGGCATGGCTCCGCAGGGCTATCTGTTAGGATCAGCAACCGTTTTGTATGTCCCCTCCGGCCGCGGGATGCCGGCAGCCTTTGAACGGGCGACCGGCAAATTCCTCCGATTCCTCTCAACAGGTGGAAAAATTGGCGGCAGCTGGGCGCTGGTCGATCCGGCAAAGAACCAGTTGATCGCGGGGGTGAACAATCAGGGCACGCCTGCCAAGATCGCCTATGACAACGCAACCGGCTCACGCAAAGGAGATATTTTCGCCAGCTTCCCCGGCATCGATATGGTGCTCACGGCCGAGAAGGCATTCACACTAACAGAGAACGCAATCGTTTCGATCAATCGCCGGGCTTATCGCGAAGCGGCAGTGGAGAGTCCAAAGATCGGCGCGGAACGCAAAGAACTGGCGAAGAAAATTGAGGAAATCCGCAACCAGACAAAGGAGTTCAAGGCGAAGATTGCAGAACTAAACAAGCCGACCGAAGAAGGTTCGACGAAGCCAAAATTGGTCGACCCTGCGGCGCAAATCGCCGAACTTGAGACCCAAATCAAGTTGCTTCGGCCAGATCTCACCAAGGCCACGGTGCGACTCACAGAAATTACGGACCGCGAAAAGATCCTTAAGGCAGACCGCGTCCATTGGGAGCACAAAACCGACCGCCTTTCGACGCTGGTACATGGCGATGGTGCGATCTTCGGAGGAGGCGACGGTGTTGTCGTTGCAATCGATGAAACATCCGGCGAATCAAAATGGGAGCAGGATGTCGATGGGCAGGTTCTGGGCATGGGAATTTCGAACGGCAAACTTTTTGTCAGTACTGACGAAGGCCCAATCTATTGTTTTGGCGAATCGGAACCAGCGAGCACTGTTGAAATCAGACAGCCGCAACCGATCGCCTATCCCGAGAATCCCAAAGTCGCCGCGACCGCTAAAGCCATTCTCAATAGTTCAGGCGTAGACAAGGGCTTCTGCCTCATTTCGGGAGCCGGAGAAGGTGAACTCGCATATGAAATCGCAAAGCGCAGTAACCTTCAGATCGTTGGGATCGAGCGGGATCCGGCCAAGCTGCGACGCGCACGCCAACGCCTGGATAAGGCGGGATTGTATGGCTCACGGGTCTCTATCGAATCCTGGGAAGATGCGGAGCTTCCCGATTACTTTGCCAATCTCATCGTCGCGACCGGAAGTGAACCGCCGTCCGACGATCTCAGTCGGATGTTGCGCCCGGCCGGCGGCGTGATCGTTTTTAATGATACAAAGGTCCCGTTTACTTCTGGCGTTTCTGAGCCCCAGCCGATCGCAAATACGAACCTGTTTATGCTCACGCGGCCAAAGCTTGAAAAATCTGGTGACTGGAGCGGGCTCTACGGAAACGTATCTAACACCGGCTCGTCTCCGGATGAAAATGTTCGGGGGCCATTTGGCGTTCTCTGGTTCGGCGAGCCGGGATCGGAGCACATGCTGGACCGTCATGCGCGTTCGGTCAGCCCGTTGTCGGTCAATGGCCGACTTCTCGTGCAGGGTATGGAGGTGGCGATGGGATTCGATGCCTACAATGGGACGTTCTTGTGGCGACGGGAAATTCCCGGTGCCGTTCGGGCCAGGGTAGACGTCGATGGCTCTAACATTACAGCCACCGACGATGCCATGTTCGTTGCCGCATTTGACAAGGTTCATATGCTGGATGCGCAGACCGGCCAGACGATCCGCGAGTTTCAGATGCCGAAACGCACCGACCGTATCCCTCGCCGCTGGGGCTACATCGGGGTGAGCGACGGCATTCTCTACGGAAGCGCAGCTATGCCGTTAAAATACGAGTATGGCCAGATTTGGAGGACGTGGGCCCTTGAGGGCAAGTGGATTCCACGGGAGGAAGTCCCTGAGGACTTCAAGGAGGGCTACGATAAAATTGTCAAAAGCTATCCAGAGCCCAATGACGACGCTCACGACTATTTTAAGCGCGCTGGAATCCACTGGAAATACAGCACGACCTTCCCTGGCTGGCTTCCCGACCACAAACCATCGCCGGTCAACGAAAAGATCATGGTGAGCGATGCCCTGTTCGCTTTCGATACTTCAACGGGTGAGCAACTTTGGATTCACCAAGGCCGCAACATTCCTTCGATTACGATCACGTTGGGCGATGGACGAATCTTCTTTTTACAGGATGATCTCAGCGACGACGAAAAGAAAATGGCCCTCGAAGACAGGGAAAACATGATCAAGGATGGCGTCTACGATGCGCACAAAGAGGGCGAACTTCCTGAAGACAAGCGTGACCTGCGACGTGTCGTGGCGCTGGATGCCCGCACGGGGATTCCGCTCTGGTCAAAACCATCGGATCTGAGTGGTGCGGGCGGGACGAAGTTAGGTACTGCCTACCACGACGGCCGCCTCCTGTTCTTCGGTCATTACAGCAATCACGACGAAGGTCCGTTCTCCAAGGGTGATCTCGCGTGGCGTCGCATCACGACCATGTCCGGTGCCAGCGGCAGCGTCGAGTGGTCGAAACCGCTCAACTACCGGCGCCGGCCACTGATCATGGGCGAGAAGATCTTCATCGAACCACGCGCAGCCTCGCTCTACTCGGGCGAAATCATTAATCGCAAACATCCCATTACCGGAAAGTCAGTCGAGTGGGAATTCCTACGCCCGGGACACAGTTGTGGCATTGTCACGGCATCACCTTCCAGTATTTTCTATCGCTCATTTTCGGCTGCAATTGTTGACGTCGAGAACGACACCGGCTTGCAGTTGTTCGGAGGGATGCGCCCCGGTTGTTGGAACAATCTAATTCCAGGGAATGGCGTGCTGACCATGCAGGAAGCGAGCGCTGGCTGCACGTGTTCCTATGCGCTGCGGACGACGGTCGTCCTCAAAACCAAGAAACAAAAAGGTCCCGGCGAATGGTCCGTTTTCATCTCCAATGCGCCTTCTCTACCCGTATCTCATCTTGCGGTAAATTTCGGCGCACCCGGCGATATGCGCGATGCTGCCGGGACGCTCTGGTTCGGCTATCCACGCCCGGACACGCGAGCCGGCCAAGGATCGTTCAAGGACTACGGGATCAAGTTCGATCTGAAGCAGAACGAAGGAACCTCGGTGGCGCAACGCGACTTCCGCGGCGTCGAGATCGAGGGCGCAACTCGCCCGTGGCTCTACACAACTGCGCTTCATGGGTTCACCAAGTGCGAAGTGCCCCTCCTCGAGGCAAAATCAGAACCGGCGTCGTTTTCAGTCAAGCTTGGCTTCGCCACTGAAACGGGCGATTTGCCAGGAGAGCGGGTGTTCGACATCAAGCTACAGGGCAAGATTGTCGCGACCGGATTCGACCCAGCCAAAGATGCAGGCAAACCGGAAAAAGCAGTGGTGCTTGAATTTGATGACATTCAAGTCGCCGAAAACCTCACCGTCGAGCTGGTGCCGACGAAGGAAAAACCGAAGCCCAACGAATCTCCGAAGATCAACTTTCTAGAAGTGGTGCGCAACGACGCGGGAAATTGATTCTCCAAATGATCAGGCGACTCCTTATTGCAGTTGGCGTTATTCTGCTAGGCGCGGCATCAGCGTGGGCCTGCCGTTTCAATGTTCGCGACGTCGGCTTTGTAGATCTCGGCTCGAATCCCTATACGTTCTATTGCGTAGTCTCGCAGGACACGCCACAAGCGACGATTACTTCTATCAAACAGATCGCCACTGCGGCATTTCTCAATGTCAATATCGAACCGAAAATCGTGGAACTTGCCGAGTCGACTGACGCGGCTCTTGTCGAACACTACAAGAAAGCCGGCGAACCGAAAATGCCCGTCGGAATTCTCGTGTCTGAGGATGGTGAACGGCAATTAGTCGTTCCACTCTTCAAGCCTGACGAATCCCCAGACGAATCGCTCTGGTCGGCCATGGAGTCCACTTTTGAATCGCCGGTGCGCGACCAAGTAACAGAGAAGGCGATCGCTCATTATGGCGTCATCCTTTTGATTGAAGGAACCGATGATGCCGAAAACCAGCGAGCAAAGGGCTATGCAAATGCAGTGACCAAGAGAATCGAAGGCGCAATGGACAAATTGGAAAAGCCGATCGACAAGCCCCCGGTAGTGGTGGCCTTGTCAAAATCTGAAGCCATAACGGATCGCGTATTTCTCTGGAGCCTTGGGATCGATGCAAACGCCGAGGGCGCCAGCATCGTCGTTCTTTACGGGCGCGGCAGGACCATTGGCAGCGTGCTGCAGGGCAAAGACATTTCGGAACAGAAGATTTTTCAAGTCGTGGCCACCATTGGATTGAATTGCGAATGCGGACTCGATCGCAGTTGGATGCAAGGCAAGATGATTCCGATGAAATGGGGCTCATCGCTTCAAACCCAAATCGCCGAAGTTCTGGGTTTCGACGCCGAAGATCCTAAAATCAAAATGGAGATTAGCCAGATTCTGTCTAAAGCCGGTTCCGGCGAAGGACGCCGACGCGCCGGAGAGGGCCAGGATCTCGATACGTTTCTGGCCAACTACGAAGAAACAACGGTCGAGGATCCATCAACAGAGAGCCAATCAGTGGAGGCATCTCCGTCTGTGATCGACGAGGAACAGCAGCGTCCCAATCGCATAGTCGGTCCCATCGTTCTCTCCGTGATCGGAGTTATTGTCCTGGCATTTGGTTCGCTGATTGCTCTTCGCGGAAGGTCAAGGAATACATGAAGGTTCTTCGTTTAATCACAAGAGAGATCGTTCATCGAAAGTGGAACTTTCTCCTCAGCCTGATCGCTGTCATCACCGCAGTGGCCTTCTCCGTAGCACTATTCACCACAGGCGAAGCGTCGAAGCGTGAAACTAAACGCACCCTGCGAGATCTGGGGCAGAACCTGCGCATCATCGCGAAGGATTCCGACATGGATCAGTTTTGGGATGACGGTTTCTCTGACGCTCTCATGCCCGAGGATTGGGTTCACCGATTTGAAAACGTCAAAGGCCTGTTCTACTCACACCTTACGGCAACCTTGGAACAAAAGATCGCGTGGGACGACCGACCGGCTATCCTTACTGGAATTACTGCAGAGGTATCGCCACCTGATCGAAAAAAGCCATCAATGGTCTTCAAGATCAAACCCGGCACGGTCTACGTCGGCCATCAACTGGCTGTCAGTCATGGCTTAAAGAAAGGAGACTCTGTGGATCTTCTCGGTAAGAATCTCACTGTCGCCAATACTCTTGCCGAAGCGGGCACCAAGGACGACTTGCGCATCACCGGGCACCTTTCCGATGTTCAGGAAATGCTGGATCTTCCAGGTCAAATCAATGAGATTCGAGCCCTCGATTGCTATTGCCGCGACGCGACACGGGACACCCTTACGGTATTGCGAGAGCAATTGAAAAGCGTGCTGCCAGGCGCGAAAGTCGTCAAGATGCAGGCCATTGCCTTGGCTCGCGAAAAACAGAGAACGTTGATCGAAGATTACTTCTCACTGGTGGTTCCACTTGTGATTATCGTATGCGGAATCTGGATCGGGGCACTCGCATTCCTCAATACCAGGGAACGTCGAAGCGAAATTGGCATTCTGCGGGCACTGGGATACGGTTCGTTCCGCATTAGTGTTCTATTCCTTGGAAAAGCCGTTTTGGTAGGCTTGTTAGGGGCGGCCGCGGGGTTTGCACTCGGCAACTGGATTGCCATGTCCGTTGGGCCAGATCTATTCAAACTCACCGCCAAACACCTGAAACCGGATTATTCACTTCTCGGTTGGAGCCTGCTTGCCGCCCCGGCGTTCGCGGCAGTCTCTGCTTTCATTCCGGCGATGCTCGCCGTCTCGCAAGATCCAGCCAGTTCACTGAGGGACGACTAATCCAAATGATTGCTGTCGAAGATCTTACCAAATCCTATCGCACCAAAGGTGGCGGATCACTTGATGTGATCAATGGACTGAACCTCGAAGTCGGTTCGGGAGAGTTCGTCGTGATCCGCGGGCCGAGTGGCTGCGGGAAAACGACATTGTTGCTCGCATTAGGTGGAATGCTTCGTCCTAGCTCCGGGAAAATTCTTATTGGCGGCACGGACGTTTATGCGCTGGATTCAAGAGCCCGCGCAGCGTTTCGCGCTTCAAGCATTGGTTTCGTGTTCCAAATGTTCCATCTCATCCCCTACCTCGACGTGCTTGAAAACGTCCTTCTCGGAATCAGCAATCAATCCGTTTCCGGTGATCGACAGCGTGCCGAACAACTAATCGACCGCCTGGGAATGAGCCCACGGAGATTCCACCGGCCATCGGAACTCAGTGCCGGAGAGCGCCAAAGGGTCGCGATCGCACGGGCTCTCATCAACCAGCCGAAACTTATTCTCGCTGACGAGCCAACCGGCAATCTTGATCCCGATAATGCAGATGAGGTCGTCGGTTACCTTGCCGATTATAAAGCCGATGGTGGCACGGTCATCATGGTCACTCACGGATCGAACGCAGATCAGACCGCCGATCGTATCATCCAGTTAGACGAAATATAGTGGGTAGATCAGATCCCGAAAACGCCATTCCATTGATTAATAGGAATCTGTTCCTGGAGTTTTGAACTTCAAGACAGTAATGGACACGTGGCCGGAGCCTCACGCTTAAATGCCTTTTAGGAGCAGGGGTCAATATTGGTTGGTAGAAAGTCATACACCGTCAAGAAGCAAGGCACGATGAGTGGTCGCTGGTCGCTCATGGACGGTGCAGATACGGTGGCGACAGCCCATAAGGGTGACGCGCTGTTTCGCAAGTTCGAGATGGAATCAGCGGCCAAGATCTACACGCTTGCGGCATCTTCTGCGTTCCAAAGAGAGTTCCACGTTTCCGAATATCGAAGTATGCGATGCGTGGGAAAATCGTCCCTCAACATGCATTCACCCGAAGGGCAACGATGACTATGGAAACGGAAGTGCCGTCGTTGGCCCAAGGCTTTGCATTCTGGCTGGTAATCATGATGTGGCGTCGGCAAGCGAGAAGTAACAATCAATAGGGATGAAAAATTGACGCATGTCCCGTAACGACTGCATTCTCTCGGTTCACGGGATACCTTGCAAAGCGCTGCCTATTGCCTCATTCTCGCCGCCATGTATCGCAACTGTTTGATGTGGCCAAGCCTCTCTCCTATTTTAGCTTTTATCATTTCGATGATCAGCGTACCTGCGACAGCTCAATCACTCTCTATTGAACTTCGCTCAAAGACGGAAACCAGCCCAGCCAGCGGACGCTTTCACACCGAATGGCGCAATGCCGAGTGGAAAGCAGACCAGACGGCGATCATCCTCTGTGACATGTGGGACGCCCACCATTCAGTAACGGCCGTGCGCCGACTCGCGGAATTCGCGCCACGCGTGAATGGCGTTATCGAAGAATTGCGGAGCCAAGGCGCGACAATCATTCATGCGCCCAGTGATTGCATGGACGCTTACCGCGATCATCCTGCGCGCCTTCAGGCGATCTCAACTCCGACGGCATCCGATGCTCTTCCTGACATTGCTGCCTGGTGCCACCGAATTCCCAGCGAGGAAAGTGCACGTTATCCGATCGATCAATCAGATGGTGGTGAAGACGAGGACGAATGGGAAAACGCGCAATGGGCGAAGCAACTGGAAGCGCAGGGGCGCAATCCCGGGACACCGTGGAAGAAGCAAACGGCAATGATCGACATTGCAAATTCCGACTTCATCGCTTCCGAGGGTGACGTTGTCTGGAATGTTCTGCGTAGCCGCGGAGTGAAGCACGTAATTCTTGCCGGAGTGCACACGAACATGTGCGTCCTGGGGAGACCTTTCGGACTACGACAGATGGTGCGCGCCGGAATCGACACGGCGCTTCTGCGCGACTGCACTGATGTGATGTATAACCCTAAACGCTGGCCCTACGTAAGCCACTTCACTGGTCTCGATCTGGTCATCGATCATATTGAAGCTTACGTTTGTCCAACCCTCACCAGCGATCAGTTTATTGGCGGAAGTCCATTCCAGTTCAAGCAGGATCGCAGACCACGTCTGTTGATGGTCATCGCTGAAGAGGAGTATGAAACTGCCCGCACACTTCCAGCATTTGCACGCGATTTTCTTGGCAACGACTTCAGTGTCCAGTATGCCTTCGCAAGCGCCACTGATCGGCATGACATTCGCGGCCTGCAGCAGGCAAAAAATGCGGACATGCTTCTTGTAAGCGCTCGCCGCCGCGCATTGCGCAGTGAAGACAAAGAGGTTCTAGCGAACTTTATCGCCAGCGGCAAACCAGTGATCGGCATCCGCACAGCAAGCCATGCGTTTGCACCGAACGATACATTTCCCGAGGGACATGTGACCTGGCCAGAATTCGACGCCCAAGTATTCGGAGGAAACTATCACGGACACCACGGTAACAAAGGGCCCGACGCTCCGGTTAGTTTCGTCCAGGTTGAGCAAGGTGAAGGAAACCGTCATCCCATTTTATTCGACCTCAAAGAGGATCTGAAATGGAAAACGACCAGCTGGCTCTACAAAACTTCACCGCTGGTTCCTGGAACCAAAGTATTAATGCGGGGAGAGGTCGCAGGACGCGAACCTTCTGAGCCGTTGGCATGGACATTTACACGAGCAGACGGCGGCAAGAGCTTTTACACTTCGCTTGGCCACCCCGATGATTTTGAATTTGAGGAGTTTCGCCGTTTGTTAGGCAACGCACTCTACTGGGGAGCTGGCTTAACGCCTCCCAGGAACTTGGCAGCGGAGCCTGTCCTTCGATACGCCCAATCACCAGACAGATGGAGACAAACGACTATTGCGGATGCGAGACTGAATTCAGAGAACTCTCTTCATTCATCAATGGCGTGGCTCCGGACACTCGTCCGAGCACCGCATGCTCTTCCGGACGAGGAGATCACTTTGTCATTTGAGGGAGATAGCCTGCAGAACGTCGCAGTGTTCCTCAATGGTCATCGCCTAAAGTCAGGCGACAGCAATGACGGCGTGTATTCGTTCGATCTGACGAAGAGTCTCTGGCAAGCACAACAGCTTAACTTGATTACAATCCGCTACGAGCATCCACTGTCTCGCCCCAATCGCGATCCGATCGTCCCTGACAATTCAGCGACTGGGCCAGTGGAAGATCCCAGAGTTTTTCTCGCGACTCCTCCCAGTCTGACTTCAGGCGATCAAACGGTACCACTTGACGGACTGTGGCAGGGCAATTCCAGCGACTCGGACTATCCTGAGAGCTTTGAAAATTTCCCGATCCCGCCCCAATTCGGCGCACCCACTGACCTCATTCACAATTGGCCGTTTGAATAGGAAAGCGAAACCCCCTTGATGGGAATGATATGCATTGATTCTTTGTGCTTCAGCAGAAAAAGAAATCTTGGCCTGGGCTAGCATTTCAGCGATCTGTCTCGCGCTGTGCGGTGGACTTTGTTACTGTTTAAAAATGAGAAAGGACGAAGATTCCAACACTCCAGATCGCAACCAAACTGGAGTGGGGCTCGACAACTGGAGTGCCGATTTTCCTAGCACTCATTGGTCGATGTTGTTCGCTCGAGATGCTCACTCAAGCGAGGAAGGATCTGTGACAGTCCAGGCACTTGCAGAAATGGGTGGGCGGTATTGGTATCCCGTCTATGCCTATCTCCGTAAGCGAGGACATTCCGCACATGATGCCCAGGATCTGGTGCAGGGCTTCTTTACAGAGCTTCTTTCCAGGGACGGATTAGCGGGCGCTGACCGGGAAAAGGGGCGATTTCGCTCTTACCTGCTGGGTGCGGTGAACCACTACGTTTCGAAAACGCGCGCTCGAGAATCTGCACAGAAGCGAGGTGGCGGGCAGATCCCAATTTCGATCGACCAGGAAGCCGCAGAACAGCGGTTTCAGCATGAACCGTCCCACAATGAAACACCAGAGAAGATGTTTAATCGAAACTGGGCCCTGACGCTGATCCAACAGATCCTGTGTGAAGTCGAAAAAGACTATATAAAAAAGGGTAAGGGCACGGTATTCGAGACACTGAAGATTTATCTTTCCGGCGAAAGTGATCGCGGCTCCTATGTCGATGCCGCCGAAAAATTGCAGACGACTGAGGTCAATGTCAGAACTCTGGTGAAGCGCTTGCGGCAACGATTCCGCGATCTCTTGAGGTCACATGTGGGGCAGATGGTCGATTCCCCTGAAGAAATTGACGAAGAGGTGCGATTCGTTTTTCAAGCAGTGTCTTGAGATGCGGAACTCTTCTCTGGCAAACTTATGGCGAATAGATCGATTGAATCAAATTCGGGGAACGGTGCCATTTGCGATGCGTTGCACCCTAGAATCGTCGGGCCGAATCATCACAGAAGTTCAGCCTTGACGCTCATATTGAACAGTATGGTGATCCTGGTTACCGACTAGTAGAGCTTCAAGACTGATTTGAAAGATAGGGTTTCAAACCCAATCCTGTGAATGGACGATGTCGCTGAGCGATAATGCATCGATAGGCGGGCGTTTCAACGCCCGTACCTGGAGAGCCATTGAACGGTCGCTACGCGACGTAATGGATGTTCAATGACACCGGGCGTTAAAACGCCCGGCTAATCATGAAGTGTCGCTCCGCGACAGTGCCAACAACCAACAACTGCGCGTTCATTTATTCTTATCACATCAATGTTGACAGCCCACTAGAATGGACTCGCCCTTCTCGAACACCGCTACCGAGCACGAGTTGACCTCACTGAGAGCCTCGTCAGGCACCGTCCCATCTGATCTGAGCGGACTCTATATCAAGAACGGCCCGGGAGATTTCAAAGTTTGCTGCGAACCGCTGTTTGTCGCCGATCCCGCTGCGGTGGCCGAAGACGACGGCAAGCTAATCTCACTCGTCGTAAGTCCGCACAGGGATGCTTCCTTTTTGCCGATCTTGGCAGCTCAAGATCTAGCCGAAATCTGCCGCATCCCTGTGCCGGGATTCTCTGTACCCTCCGTGCACAGCGGTTTCTTCCCTGACTGATACTTCACTATAGGAAAAGGGCGTCAGTCATGCTAGACCATTTTTCTCTCGTAGTGAGAAGTTAGGCGAACTAGCGTTCAGGGCAAGGCATGGAGACTTGTTCGCAGTGTGGGAATCCAATATCGGACGGTGCTCCCAAAGGAGTTTGCCCGACATGCGTGGGTGCCTTCTATGGCAGCTTGTCTGATGAGGGCGCAGATGACGATGATGCTGGACCCACACTTGCTGGGGCTGCAGCGGAAGTAATCGAACACGAATCGATGGTGCCCGAAGATCAATTCTTTCCCGGACAGATCGTTGCGGAACGGTACAGAATTGTTTCTCTGATTGGTCGTGGAGGAATGGGGGAAGTCTATCGCGCTGAGGATCTAAAACTGAGGCAGACGGTAGCGCTGAAATTCCTTCCTCGCGAATTCAATACAGATTCAATTCGCCGTGAAGCATTAATCAACGAGATGCGTCAAGGACGGAGAGTGTCGCATCCAAATGTCTGTCGCTTTCATGATATTGGAGAAGTAGACGGGAGGCATTTCATATCGATGGAATTCATCGACGGTGAGCACCTTGGGATACTCCTCCGTCGAATTGGGCTCCTGCCCAGCGACAAGGCAGCTCAATTGGCCCGTCAACTGTGTGCGGGACTCGCTGAAGCACACCGTGAAGGAGTTCTGCATCTCGATCTCAAGCCGGCGAATCTCATGATTGATTCCCGTGGAATCCTTCGCATTACGGATTTTGGACTTGCCAGGTTTTCGGATGAAGGAGAGACCGCAGACGAAGTTCTTTCTGGAACCCCAACTTACATGGCGCCGGAACAACTGCTGAAAGGTGTGGCCGATACTCGAAGCGATATCTACGCCGTGGGATTGATTATCTATGAGATGTTTACTGGCGAAAGGATCCATCAATCAAAAACGATGGCGGAACTTCTCGCGCACCACAGGGTTGAGGATACCAGCAGGCTTCCTCAGATTTCTGAACGGTTAGACATTGATGTATCTCAGGTTGTCGAGAAGTGCCTTCAGCCGGATCCAGCAAAGAGATTTCAATCCGCATTGGAAGTGCAGACACTGCTGCCTGGTGGCCGCGATGTGCTTGCTGCAGCTGTGGCTGCAGGTGAAACGCTGGACCCTGAGGCTGTCGCGGCGGCCGATGTTCCGGGCAGGCT
>JBNMNB010000010.1:0-61160 GCA_051270635.1 Verrucomicrobiales bacterium
TGCGGGGGTCGATTTTCATCTTGCCTACTCGCCAGAACGAGAAGATCCCGGCAATCCCGACAGCAAGGTCGCGATCATCCCGAAAGTAGTCGGTGGACTGACGCCAGAGTGTTTGCAAAAAGCGATCGACGTCTACAGCCATGCGATCGAGACACTTGTTCCCGTATCATCGTGCAGAGCCGCTGAAGCCACGAAACTGCTGGAAAACATTTTCCGCAGCGTCAACATCGCGTTGGTCAACGAACTCAAGACGGTCTACGCAGCAATGGACATCGATGTCTGGGAAGTCATCGAAGCCGCGAAAACGAAACCCTTTGGCTACATGGCATTCTATCCTGGCCCGGGACTGGGAGGACACTGCATTCCAATCGATCCGTTTTACCTCACATGGAAGGCGCGTGAATTCGATCAAAACACCCGATTCATCGAACTCGCTGGCGAGGTCAATACTTCAATGCCCCGGTATGTCGTTGATCAAACGATCGCCGCGCTGAATTCGCAGAAGAAGGCTGTAAACGGCAGCCGCATCCTGCTGCTCGGGCTCGCCTACAAGCCCAACGTTGATGACGACCGTGAGTCTCCAAGCTACCTGCTGCTTGAAATGTTGAAGGCGCGTGGTGGCGAAATGGCCTACTACGACCCGCACATCCCAGTCATTGGCCCGAAACGCGAACACAGCCACTGGGCGGGTACCCCTTGCGAAGAATGGACGGAGCCTAACATTGCATCATTCGACGCTGTCATCATCGCGACAAACCATGACAAAGTAAACTATAGTGAACTTGGGCAATGGGCGAAATTGATCATTGATACTCGAAACGCGATGAAGGATATCGACATCCCGCAAGAAAAAATTTGGAAAGCATGACCACCTACGCATCAACGTGCGCACAGCTAAGCGCGTCACCGGCAGCATGGCTGGTAACCGGAGCTGCAGGATTCATTGGCTCAAACCTGGTGGAGACGCTACTGAGGCTCGGTCAGAAAGTGGTCGGACTTGACAATTTTTCTACCGGCCATCGCAAGAACCTGGAACTCATACACGCCAGCGTTACCAGCGAGCAATGGGATAAATTTCGATTCATCGAAGGCGACACACGCAGTATTGACAACTGCAAGAGTGCCTGCCAGGGCATTGACTATGTCCTGCACCAGGCAGCACTGGGATCGGTACCGCGATCGATCAACGATCCGATCACTTCACACGCTTCGAATGTTGATGGCTTTCTGAACATGCTGATTGCAGGCCAAGAGGCGAAAATCCGTGGCCTGGCATGGGCCAGCAGCAGCTCAGTCTACGGCGATCATCCCGAACTGCCAAAGGTAGAGGACAAAGTTGGTAACGTCCTTTCCCCCTACGCAGCCACAAAAAAGGTTAACGAAATCTATGCCGACGTGTTCGCCCGCACCTATCAATTTCGCACTGTTGGCCTGCGTTACTTCAATGTCTTTGGCCCGCGTCAGGATCCCGACGGTGCCTACGCAGCAGTCATCCCGAAATGGGTCGCGGCACTGCTGCATGGTGAGCCAGTGACGATCAATGGCGATGGCGAAACCAGTCGCGATTTTTGTTACATTGAGAACGTCGTCCAGGCCAACATCCTGGCAGCCACCGCAGTCAATGAAGAAGCGACCAACGAAGTCTACAACATCGCCGTGGGCGACCGCACCACACTCAATGAGCTGCACCGCTCAATCCTTGATGGACTGCGCAATCTCGACAGCTCGATCCCTGAGCAGCCCCCCACCTACGCTGACTTCCGCCCCGGAGATGTGCGGCACTCGCTGGCGGATATCTCAAAGGCCAAGGAACTGCTTGGCTACGCCCCCACACATTCTGTCGACGACGGATTGGCGCTCGCACTGAGTTGGTACCGCGACAACGTCTAAGCAATTGTCGCCAGGCACTACGCCCCGATAAGCAGCCTGGTGGGCTCTTCGAGGCAATCCTTGATACGAATCAGGAACGAAACGGCTTCTTTTCCATCGACGATGCGGTGATCATAACTGAGCGCCAGATACATCATCGGACGGATCTCTACTTTACCGTCAATGGCCACGGGTCGTTGCTGGATGGTGTGCATCCCCAGAATACCGCTCTGCGGTGGGTTCAAAATCGGAGTGCTCAATAGCGAGCCGTAAACACCACCATTGGAGATGGTGAAAACGCCACCGCTGAGGTCTTCAAGTGTGATTTTTCCATCACGAGCCTTGGTCGCGTAGTCGATGATGTCCTTCTCGATCTCAGCAAACGACTTCTTATCACAATCTCGAACCACAGGGACGACTAATCCTTTCTCAGTCCCCACTGCGACTCCGATGTCGTAAAAATGATTCTGCAACATGTAGCCGTCCTCGAGTCTGGAATTCACCTGCGGCACATCGCGCAATGCTTCGACCACTGCCTTGATAAAGAATGACATGAAGCCAAGTTTGACCCCATGTTTTGCGACGAAGCTCTCTTGAACCGATTTGCGCAGCTTCATCACAGCACTCATATCACATTCATTGAATGTGGTCAGGATCGCCGCAGTCTGTTGTGCATTGACTAGATGCGTCGCAATTTTTCTACGCAGTGGCGAAAGCTTTGTGCGCGTTACTCTGCCGTCATCCGGCGGAACTGACGAATCTGGTGCTGATTCTTCAGCTGCCACTGCTGCATCAAGCGCAGTTGGAACGAGACTTAAATTGGGAGTGACTGCAGCCGAAACAGATGCAGGGGCGGCCGCAGGATTTGCTGTTGCAGCGGCAGGTGCGGCAGGTGGTGGCGACGACTCTACAGGTGCCGGGACAACGGCCTCAGTGGCGGCTTCTGCTTTCGGCGACTCAACGGAGGCAGAACCAGCGGGATCGATCCTCGCGACCAAGGCACCGATCGGAACCTCTTCGCCCTCAGCCACGATGACCTCCAGAACACCATCGCTGTCGGCGGTCAATTCCGTCGACACTTTGTCTGTCTCAATCGTTAAGATTAAGTCGCCTTTGGCAACTGCCTCGCCACTCTTCTTGTGCCACTGGGCTAGAAAAGCAGTGGTTATAGATTCGCCGACTGCGGGAATAGTGATCTCAATCATTTTATCAAACTTCGAATGCCTGTTCAATGAGTTGTCGCTGTTCGCGAACGTGCATCGCCTTTGAGCCAACCGCAGGGCTGGAGGAACGATCACGTCCCGCGTAGCGCACACGGTTCTTGGAGATTTTCTCCAGTCGCGACCAGATGTATGACCAAGCTCCCATATTAAGCGGTTCTTCCTGGCACCATACCCATTTTTTGTGGGATCGTGGGTAGCGCGAAACGATCTGCTTCAACAGCTCTTCGTTAAATGGATATAGCTGCTCGATGCGAATGATTGCCACATTGCGCAGCTTGTGACTGTTCCGATATTCCAGCAGGTCGTAGAAAACTTTGCCACTGCAGAAGATCAGGCGGGTGACACGGTTCGGTTTGTCGACCAGCTGCGGATCATCAAGAATATCGTTAAAATAGGTGCCCTCCGCAAATTCGTCTGCGTGAGAAACTGCGTCCGGATGGCGCAGCAAGCTCTTGGGCGTCATGATCACCAGAGGCTTGCGGAATTCTCTGCGCATCTGCCGGCGCAACGCATGAAAATATTGCGCAGGCGTCGTGATATTGCACACCTGCATATTCTTCTCTGCGCAGAGTTGCAGGAATCTTTCAAGGCGGGCACTTGAGTGCTCCGGCCCCTGACCCTCATAACCATGAGGTAACAGCAGGACGATTCCCGATGGCTGCGACCACTTCGACTCAGCAGAGCTGATGAATTGATCGATAATCACCTGTGCACCATTAGAAAAATCGCCAAATTGCGCCTCCCAGAGGATCAACATCGACGGCTCCATCAAAGAATATCCGTAGTCAAATCCCAGCACTGCAGCTTCGGAAAGCAGGCTATTGTAGGCGCAAAACCGGGCTTGATCTGGCCTCAAATTCATCAGTGGAACGTGGCGTTCCCGGGTCTCTGAATCATACAGCACCGCATGCCGCTGAGAGAATGTCCCGCGCCTGCAATCCTGCCCTGAAAGGCGCACGGGATTGCCCTCTACCAGAAGCGAACCAAAGGCCAGTGCTTCACCATTTGCCCAGTCAAATGGGCCACCTTCCTCAGCAGCTTTGCGGCGCTTGTCCAACACCGCACGTTTTACTTTGCGATTAATGTTAAACGTCTCAGGAAAATCCGCGATTTTAGTACCAATTTCCTTCAGCAATTCAGGAGTTAAGCCGGTGGGAGTTGGATCAAAGCTGAAATCTGGCTGGAACGTTGCCGACGAACCGGCAAAGACACTTCGCGCATCCCCACTTTCTTCCAGCGCCTTAAGCCCGTCCAATTCCCCTTGCAGCCGCTCTTCACACTCGGCGATAAAGGCTTCCGGCTCCGCTGCGATAAGATCACCAGCTGCTACCAGCTTATCAGCGAACACTTTTCGCGTCGAGGGATGGTTCTGAATTGCAAGCGTCTGGCTGGGCTGGGTGAACATCGGCTCATCGCCCTCATTATGACCGTGGCGGCGGTAACACACGATGTCGATAATGACATCACGCGCAAATGCCTGACGAAATTCCAGTGCCAATTGTGAAACGTATTCGACCTCCATCGGGTCATCCCCATTGACGTGAAAAATAGGTGCCTCGATCATCTTAGCGACATCCGTCGCATAGTCAGACGAGCGCGCATCGGCAGGCATCGTCGTGAATCCGATCTGGTTATTCACGATGATATGAATCGTGCCACCGGTTCGATAGCCAGGAAGCTGCGAAAGATTCAAGACTTCCGCGACTACTCCCTGCCCGGCAAATGCGGCATCGCCATGCACAAGAATAGGCAGCACACGCTTGCGCTCGATATTGTCACCAATGATCCGCTGCCGTGCCCGAGCTTTGCCTTCTACGACCGCATCGACAGCCTCCAGATGGCTGGGATTTGCGGCAAGGTATAACGCCAGCTCCGGGCCAGCCTCGGTCCTCCGCCGGGACTCGTAGCCAAGGTGGTATTTCACATCTCCATCACCCGCAACCAGATCCGGCACATAATTTTCTGAAAATTCATACAGCAGCATTTTCGCCGATTTCTGCAGGAAATTCGCCAGCACATTGAGTCGTCCGCGATGCGCCATGCCCATCACGATTTCCTCTATGCCAGTCTCCGCAGACGCTTCTGCAATCGAATTCAATGAAACCATCAACGACTCGCCGCCTTCCAGCGAAAAGCGTTTCTGCCCGACGTATTTCTGGTGCAAAAAGCGCTCGAACGTCTCTGCTTCAGTCAGCCACCTGAGCACGCGCTTCTTTGCATCGACACTACGCGCCGGTTCATCGATGCGTTTTTCGATGCGCTCGCGAATCCAGTTACGCACCTCATTGCGGTGGATGTGCATGAACTCAAAACCGATGCTGGAGCAATAAATTCGCCGTAATCGGTCGAGCATTTCCCCCAACGGCATCGATTTCGCGCCTTCGAAAAACTGGGTTTCGACAAATTGTTCCAGATCCGCCTCCGTAAATCCGAACTCGGCCAGTTCCAGGCGTTCCTGAACTGGAGGCCCCGAGGAAAGTGGATCCGTCCACGCCCCTGTATGGCCGATGGTGCGAAATGCATAAACGAGGCTGACGATTCTGGCGCGAAATGCCAATTCCTGGCTCGAAATATTGGTAACGGGAGCACCTTCGCCTCCTGCCCTGGCCGCTTGAGGATGCTGTTGCTGTTTGAGCTGGGCCATCCCCAGTTCAAATCCTTCAAAAAAAGCAGACCATGTAGGCTCCACGGACTGCGGGTCGGCCTTCCATTGCGCGAACTTCTTATCCAGAAGCTCGCTGTTCAAGCGCGCGGAAATGTTTGAACTCATAGTGACTCCATTGCCTGCAAGGATTCAGCACAGGTCTCTTACACTATGAGCCACTTATCGCGCAACTCTACCACTTTCTCGCACAAGTTCAGGATTCCACTGCTGGCTCAATCGGCCCGGTTATTGGCTCCGTTGGTCTGCGGATGCGGCGCAGCAGAAGTGCCACCATTCCTTGTGATGGACTGAACAACCAGGCGAGGACAAATAGCCCCATTCCTGCAGTGACCAAGGCGGCCCCGTAGCGACAGTTGAGCAAATTTCCCAATTGGAATCCCAGCGCCGCACTAAGCAGACTGTGGACAACGGTCAGCCACAATATCACAGGTAGACGAGTGCTCAACAATGAGGCTGTCGCCCCGGGGACGATCAATACGGCGATGACCAGAATGCTGCCCACTGCCTCCAGTGAAGCGACGATGACTGCGGTGACAGCAGAAATAAGCGCATAGTGTGCAATCGTAGGATGAATCCCCAGCGATCGCGCCAGTGCTGGATCAAAGGCGGTCACGACCAGTTCTTTGTAGAAGGCAACGATCAACGCCACTACCAACAGCGCCAGGCCAGTCATCTGAATGATCCGAAAAGGAATTGCATCGAGCGATAGCCCGACCTGTCCCAACTCTCCGAAGAGAATGCATTCAACGTCCAGATCCACATTCTCCGCGTGATCGCTGCCTCGCACAAGGATCACCCCCAGGGCAAAGAATGCCGAGAAAACGATCCCGATCGCCGCATCCTGTTTGATCCGCGACGAACGATGAATGGCCTCCATCAGCGCCGTCGCCAGCAGTCCGGCAATCAAGGCTCCAAGAAAAACCGGAAGTCCCGTCAATGTCTGGAACATCAAGTAAGCCAGGACAATTCCTGGAAGGACACTGTGACTGATCGCGTCCCCAACTAACGACATCCTGCGCAACAGCAGGAAATTCCCCACCAGCCCGCAACAAAGTGTCACCAGAAACCCTAACACCGGTACCCAGTAGAGGTATTTCCAGGGAAACAAGACGCTCTCCTCGAACGAGAAAGCAGGAATGGCGTCGAGAAAACTCATCGGTCAGGTAGTTCCTCGCTGGCCGCATCAGCCAGGGGAATGGTCTTGCCGTGCGGATCGGTATCTGCGTAGTCGAGCTGCCGCAACATTTCATCCACCACGTCCCCACCCAGAACGTGCTCGATTTTCTCAGCATCGTCATGGACGTGGTCGGGCGCAATGCTGGCTGATTCCGTAAGATAAAGCTCCCAGAGCCTGTGATTCCGCACCACTTCCCGTGCTCGCACTTCTCCGGATGGAGTAAAGTAAAGACGGCCGTCGTCGCTCACAGTCGCCAGATTCTTGCGCTGGAGCGCAGCCACCTCCTGACGAATTTGATCTGCGGACTCATTCCTTTTCTCGGCAAGTTCCGCCAGATCAATGACTCCACTTGTTTCCGCCGACGCATCACCTTCAAGGACGTGAAACATTGCCTTCAGGGTGTTCTCTCGCTGCACCCTGCGACTCTCCGACCTGCGAAACAGCCAGCGCCGCAGTAACCCATGTCGCGGAGCAAAGAAAAATACTACTGCAAAAACGGCCGTCGCAGCCATCACGATCGCCGGGCCAGTGGGAACATTGAAAACAAATGCGACAAAGTAGCCGGATACAGCACTTAACGCACCGATGAATGAGGCGACGACAATCATCGTAGCGAGTCGATCGGTCAGCAGATACGCAGCGGCAGCAGGTGTGATCAACAATGCCGACACTAGTACCACTCCCACAGCTTGCAGCGACACTACGACGGCAAACGCCAGCAGTAACATGAGCGCATAGTGGAACAAGTGAATGGGAACGCCAATCGAGCGACTGAACCCTTGATCAAAACTGGTCACCAGAAACTGCCTGTAAAAAATAAACAGCGCCATCACTGAGACGATCGTGACGCCGCCGATGAGGCGAACATCTTCCCAGCGCAAGGCGGCAGCAGAACCAAACAGAAACCCTTTCAGACCACTCGCATCGCCAATGGGAAGGTGATTAACAAAGTCGAGCATGATGGCACCTACCGCAAAAAATCCCGCCAGCACCAGGCCCAGCGCGGCATCTTCGCGCACTTGTGTCGTATCCCGAATCACGCGCACCGTTCCTGCGCCAAGCAAACCAGCGATGACGGCCCCGATAAAAATAGCCACCGGATCTTTCTCCATGTTCCACAAGAATCCCGCAGCCACGCCAGGCAACACAGCATGCGAAATTGCGTCCCCCATGAGTGCCATCTTGCGCACCAGCACAAAGCTTCCCAGCATCCCGGTCATAATGCCCAATAACGTGCAGCCGATCAATCCAATGATGACATTGTTATCACGAAATTCAAAAAATCGCTTTGTTTGATCTAACGCCGACGTCTCTGTCATCGAGGAAATCGTCCCGGCATCGGCAGGGCACAAAGAAGCAGCACTCACTACCAGCGCAATAGTAATCACCCCAGCGCGCAGAACGCGTGCCATCAGTGTCGACCTCCCTCCTGAACTTTCACAGCTTCCGCTACCTGCGCCATCACGCTCAAGCGACCACCATAGGTCTTCTGCAACAACTCTGGAGTGAACATTTCCTTCGTCGGACCGTAAGCGATCAGATTCATATTCAGCAGCATGACCGCATCGAAATAGTCTTCCACTGTGGACAGATCATGATGCACTACGAGCAAGGTCTTCCCTCGATCCTTCAATTCCCTCAGCACGGTAATGATCGCCTGCTCAGTGGCTGCATCGACTCCCGCAAAAGGCTCATCCATGAAGTAGAGATCACTTTCCTGAGCCAGCGCCCGCGCTAGAAATACGCGCTGCTGCTGCCCTCCAGAAAGATTCGAAATCTGGCGACTGGCGTAAGGTGACATCTGCACCTTTTCCAGACTCTGCGCTGCGATCTCCCGATCCTTTCTGCCTGGTCGACGAAACAATCCCAACTTTCCATACCGCCCCATGAGCACGACGTCAGTCACACTTACGGGAAAATCCCAGTCGATCGTTTCTCGCTGGGGAACATAGCCGACGCGTTGAATATTCGAGGCCAGAGGCTCTCCGAATGCTTTCACCCAGCCACTGCTCGATGGAATCAATCCCATGGCAGCCTTAATCAGCGTAGACTTACCCGCTCCGTTCGGCCCGACGATAGCCACTAACTGTCCGGGCTGGATGGCGACGTCAATGCCCCACAATACTGGCTTCTTTCGATAGGCCACAGTTAGATCGTGAATTTCCAGTGCGGCTTCTTCCGCTGCCACAGGAACAGCATTGGTGGTGGATTCAGACATTAGGTGAAAAAATGATCGCTACCTGTCCGGAGACATTCCCTTTGCGGCGGAACTTTCCGCCGCTTCATGCAATCGTTCAGGTGTGACGCCCGCCTTCAATTCTGAAGAGATCTTATAAGCATTGAATTTCATCATGCCAATGTACGTGCGGACATCGATATCTTCACCTGTCAGCGGAAGCGTTGTTTCCGGACCTGGATCATTGCCAGATGCGTCGTCACTGCTGGGAGACTTGTATGCAATAATTTCTTTTACAGCATTGACGATGCCACCTTCAAGTTCATCAGCGACATAGCCTTTTTCCCAGAAGGGTTTCAGCTGCTTTC
The DNA here is from genome assembly GCA_051270635.1 of Verrucomicrobiales bacterium. GTDB lineage: Bacteria > Verrucomicrobiota > Verrucomicrobiia > Verrucomicrobiales > DEV007 > JAGROY01. Next base: position 9,479 of record JBNMNB010000010.1, read on the forward strand.
TCAGATAGACGATTCGAGCAGCATTTCCTGAAATGTCCTTTTCCACCTGATCAAATATTTTCTTCCCCATGTCATTGAAAACGCGAATATGAATATCCCCGCTGTTCATTTTCCCGAAGTAGATATTTCCAACTCCTGCATCCGGCAGCTCTTTCGCAGAAACGATCTGCATCAATCGCAGCTTGAATGAAGGAGTAAAGTCGCCCCCCAGTGAATCAGAATACAATGCCGCGCCAACTTTCACTTTGGCATCGGTGGCCACTCGTTGAATGGGCCCTTTGTGCGTGCTGGTTTCCACAAAAATAACTGGGATATCGAGGTCTTTTACAAAATCAACCATCTGAGCGATCTCACTTGGCGTCACCTCCCCTACTGTCGAAATTCCCTGCAGGCTCACCACTTCAAATTTGTAGGCACGCCCCCAGTAGCCAAAAGCGTCATGGCTGGTGACCAGCACACGCCTGCGGGGCTGCGCCCACGGTACGCGCTCGACTTGCTCCTTGATCCAATTGTTCAGTCGCTTCAACTCATGGCGATAAGAGTCTCCACGCAGCTCGAATTGTTCAGCCGCATGAGGTGCGATTTCCTTTAGCGCCTCGACCACTGGCGTGACACACTCTGCCCACATCGTTGGGTCACCCCACACATGCGGATCAGGATGCATCCCTTCAGGTTTCATAATGCGATCGGCAGAAATCCCATCAGTGACAGCCACAGTCTTGACTCCCTTTGCATTCAATTCCTCGTAAACAGATTCTACCTTCCCTTCCAGTTTCAGACCGCTGTAAAAAATCAGATCGGCCGTTCTCAACTTAAAAGTATCCCGTGCTGTCAGCGTGAACTGGTGGGGATCTCTGCCCGGAGGCATCAGACGCACAAGGTCAACGTCATCCCCGGCGATGTTCGCCACCAGATCAGCTACGATCGTTGTCGTCGCAATCACCTTTGGCTTCGAACCATCTTCGGGAGGCCCCGAGTGCACACCAGCTCCTGTGTCCCGTCGATTCTGGTCACAGCTGATGCCTCCCATCGATAAAACTATCAACGGCAATAAGAATACCCAGCGCTGCTTGGAATTTCTCACGGCCTGCGAATTAATCGAGCCGAACCACGTCGGAAAACGTTTCCTGAAGATCGTCATTTAGAGAATTAGGTAAGCCTAATTCTCCGGATGTCAAGAGATCGTCATAAAGTAGTAGAGCAATTATCGCCCTGAAACAATGCGAATGACGAGCTGGCAAAGCACAGTCTTATGATCAAGCTGTGAGGTCACCAGTCTTGTATTGGCTTCAAGGCAGGCGGACATTCCCGCGCGCAGTTGCGCGAGCGAAAACCCCTGCGCCTCTCGGGCAGCCAGGAATAACGGATAGGCACTGATCTTGCCTTCTTTAGTCCGACCGATCCAGGAAGTCTCCGCAGGCGGCAGCTGCCCCAGCTTCGCCTGATATTCATTGTATCTAAACGCCTTCAACTTGAACTGCTCCTCCACAAGCTTGGCGTAGAAAAGGTTCCTCGTCTTCGGCACAACCGCAGCGAGCAAAATACCGATCGCACTCTCGCCTCGATACAACAGTTGATCGATCAATTTGAGCGCGAGGCGTATGTCCTTCTTGCCGATGGCATCTCCTAACTCAAACACCACTCCCGCCCGACTCTGCGAAACCATTGTCCGCACATCATCGGTCGTCACATCTCGGCGTTCACCCAGATACACGTCGAGCTTCTCCAGCTCGTTCTCAATTTGCCGACTATGCTGCCCAGCCAGCAGGACGAAATACTCGAGCGCTTCAGCACTAAAGCGAAGCCCCCTTTCCCTTGCTCTCTGAGCCACCAACTGCTCGACACCTTCTTCCCATCCAGCACGAGATACATCAGGAAGATCATGCAGCTCCATCGTTGCTGCTTTCTTCATCGCCATGAAAAATGTGCGACGCTTATCGATCTCGCTCGCACTGATCACTACCTTCACCGATGGCGGAGTCGATTGCGTGAGCACATACAGCAGGTTCTCGACCGCGCCCTTTGTCAGCTCCGATCGACCAGTGACATTATCCGCAAAAAAATTGGCTCCTTTCAACCAAATCACTTTATCGCCGCCGAAGAATGGCAACGTCTGAATGGCCTCAACAGTGAGCCCGCAAATCTTTGCTGCGTGATCTGAGTTGTCCGCATTGCCTTCGATCACTTCGACCCCGAACTCGCCCGCATCCGGCGGTGTCAGTTCTCGCACCTGCTTTGCTGCCACCTCTTTTACACGCCCTTCATCAGTGCCGAACACGCAGAAGAGATTCGGCAGCTTTCTGATTGCTGCTGCTTTCTTTTTCGCGGCTTTCTTGCGCGCTGATTTCTTTTTTGCTGGAGGCACGGGTGGAAGCATTGTCCCAGTCAAACAATCCACGTCGAGCGAAATCTTCGACGGAATTTCCATACTCCGGCGAAACTGTGGCTCAATTCCTGATTCTTCCTACACTAACAGATCAAGAACCGCCTTCGACTTGCCATCAGGAGTAGTATAAAAGGGACGCCGCTCGACATCGTAATGCGTTTCCTGTGGAATCCCCAATGCATGGTAAATCGTCTGGTGCACGCCACCAATGTCGATCGGGTTCTCGACGGTGATACACGGCCGCTCGTTCGCTGTTTTGCCATAAACTTGTCCAGCTTTCACACCGCCGCCGAACATCAGCATCGAGCAGCCATCGGTAAAATGCCTGTGCATACCGTAGTGCGTGGTCTCTTCAATTCGATCGGGAACATGCACCTGATCTTTCACTTTCGCACCCGGACGCCCCTCCACTACCATGTCTCGACTAAACTCGCTGGCCAGCACAATCATCGTTCGATCAAGCAGACCTCGTTCCTTGAGATCCCGAATAAGCTGCGCAATGGGAGCATCGATCTGGCGCTTCATTTCAACCAGTCGCTCGTGCCCGTTTTCATGGGTGTCCCATCCCAGAAATGGAACATATTCGCTACTGACGGTGATAAATCGCGCGCCAGCCTCCGTCAGTCTGCGCGCAAGAAGGCAGCCCTGACCAAATTTTCCTGTGTTGTAAGCATCAATCACTTCCTTTGGTTCCTGGCTGAGATCGAACGCTTTCGCCTCGGGAGAATTCAACAACTGATAGGCCTGCTCCATGGAGCGTGACAGCGACGCCTGTTGATAGCCGGAGCCAAACTCACCGACCGGACTCCGCTTCACGATCTCATTGTAAAGTGCCTGACGTTTCTCGAATCGCTCAGCCGTCATCCCCTCCGGCGGACGCACACTGTCCAATCCTTTTGTCGGATCAGGGATCAAAAAGGGCCCATATTCAGCTCCGAGAAATCCACCAGTATGGAATGCTTTGAGTTCCTCCTTTTCCCCCAGAGTGAAGCGCTGCCCAATGTTGATAAATGCTGGGATGACAGGATTCCTGGGGCCCAATTCTTTCGCGATCCATGAACCAAGATGCGGCGCTGCTACCGTTTGCGGCGGCTGGTAGCACGTGTGCCAGTGATACTGATGCCGGGAGTGCAAAATGAATCCCAAATCGGCAGCCTGATAAGAACGGATCAACGTTCCATGGTCTAGCACCGATGCTATATTCTCCAAACCCTGGGAAAGTTGTACCCCGTCGAGCGAAGTTGGAATCGACGGAAAGGTGCTCAGCACGCGATTGGGATCGAGGCCTTTTTCAAACGGAGTGTATCGCTTCGGATCGAATGTTTCCGTATGCGCCATGCCGCCAGCCATCCAAAGCAGGATCACCGTATCAGCAGTGGCGGTGGTGGTTGACTTCGGCGAAGAAGTATCCGCCGATGCACGGCGCATAGGGGCACCCGCAGCAAGCGTGGCCAGTGTCGTGCCTCCCGCATTTTTCAAAAATTCGCGACGGCTCCAGAATTGGGAATGGTTCATGATTCGACAGGCATTGGATAGCTGGATGACAGGATGGCTTCGAAAGAATTCTATGATAACCCACCGATCGCGTCAACCGCACCTCACTCGCGGAAACATCCTCGCGCAAATGGGGCTATAAAAACCAGAAAACGCCGTCCGGAATTCCGGACGGCGTTCTCATTAAAAAAAGAATAATGTAAACGACAGGAGCTTCGCTTATCGAGAGTAAAGCTCGACGATCAACTGCTCGTTTACGATCGGAGCGATCTCTTCGCGGCTAGGAACACGTGAAAATATTCCGGTAAGCGCATCGCGATCTACCGATACCCAATCTGGCACTGGTGCTGCCTGCGTGATGTCGAGAAACCGAATGGCAACCTGACGTGAACGGGCATTGTCCCGCACAGAAATAACATCCCCGGCCTTACACACGTAGCTGGGAATATCCACCCGGCCACCGTTCACTAATACATGACCATGGCCCACAAACTGCCGCGAAGCACTCCGTGTATTTGCCATACCCAGGCGGTAAACGACATTATCGAGGCGGCTCTCAAGCAATTGCAAAAGAATTTCCCCAGTGATTCCACGACGACGAGAAGCTTCCGCGAAGTAACGACGAAATTGCTTCTCAAGAACACCGTATTGATACTTGAGCTTTTGCTTCTCAGCGAGCGCTATAGCGTAGTCTGACTGCTTACGACGTCCGCGACGGGGGCCGTGCTGGCCAGGGCCGTATGCACGACGCTCAAGTGACTTCGATGGCCCGAACAGGGCAATACCGAAGCGGCGGTTCAATTTGTCTTTGGGTCCTCGATATCTCGCCATGAGCGGAAAACGTTGTTTTTAAGATTAAGTAGAAATGTTAGTTAGACGCGACGTGCCTTAGGCGGGCGACAACCATTATGAGGAATGGGTGTCACGTCACTGATCGTTGTCACTTCGATGCCAATCGCCTGCACGGCTCGCACAGCAGACTCGCGGCCAGAGCCTGGGCCCTTCACTCGCAACTCAGCTTCTTTCAAGCCATGTCCCATTGCCTGACGGCAGGCATCCTGCGACACTAGCTGAGCAGCGTAAGCGGTGCTCTTACGCGATCCCTTGAAACCCATCTTGCCAGCACTTGACCAGCCGATGACGTTTCCACTGAGATCAGTGATCGAAACGATCGTGTTATTAAAAGTCGACTGCACATGAACGATACCAGTGTGAACATTCTTGCTGCCCTTGGCCTTGAGAATTTTAGGAGCTTCCCCTTCCTCAGGCATGATCTCAGCGAACACGTCTTTCTTCTCTTCGCGCTTGGGAGGGCCGCCATCTGTTGCTGCTGGAGCTGGAGCTGGAGCTGGAGCTGCCGGGGCTGCACCACCAGCTGCTGCTGGAGGAGTGGTGGCAGGTGTCGCTTCAGGTGTCGCTGCCGCCTCGGGTACTGGAGCCGCTGCCGCGGTTTCAGGCTTCGCTTCAGGAGTAGGCGTTGCTGCTGCTTCCGCCGGTGCGGCTGGCTCGGCAGATTCGTTCTTGTTCTCGGTGTCTTCAGACATGTGGATAACTTAAAAGGAGAATGATTACTTACCAGGAGTGCGAACGACACCGATGGTGTTCTTACCACCCTTGCGAGTCCGGGAGTTAGTCGATGTGCGCTGACCTCTGACAGGAAGCCCCTTGCGATGGCGAATTCCTCGGTAGCAATTGATCGACTGCAGACGCTTCATATTCAGTTGAAGTTCGCGACGTAGATCACCCTCAATCATGATCTTCTCTGTCTGAATCACCTGAGCGATCGCAGCCATCTGATCAGATGTGAGCTCTCCAGCACGAGTTGACGGATCAATATTCGCCATATCAAGGATCTTCTTCGAAGTCACTCGCCCAATTCCGTAGATGTAGGGGAGAGATGCGTCGATTCGCTTGTCGTTGGGAATGTCTACGCTGAGCAGTCTAGCCATATGATAAATTCTCTAAAAGTGGAAATGAATCAACCCTGACGCTGCTTGTGGCGAGGGTTCTTGCAAATAACACGAACGATGCCTTGCCGACGAATAACGCGGCAGGCTTCACACATTCTTTTGACGGATGATCTTACTTTCATGGCGACAAGCGCAGGTAAATTAGCAATTCTAAATGCAACTCTAATGGGCAACCCGAAAACCACAAAGGCTTGAGTATCAATACAATACAACCACAGGGCGCAAGAGAGAAGAAATCCCGATCCCGGGAAGGCGACACTGATACCATAAGATGCATTTCTGGCAAGGCCCGAATCTGTCGATTTTTCGCAAGTTTTCGGCCGATCGCTGCCAGCTTCGGCAAAATGATCACAACTGATTGATCTTAAACAGACAAGATCACCTATTTAAAGTGGATACGGAATCGCCTTCCAACAAAATGCTCTCTCTTTTGCGAAATTCTGGATGCAGCAGTAGCATTCGCCGATTATGACCAACAGGAAACGCGTGAGAAACGCAGCTTCGATTCCATTGCTTCCTTAATCGCTTCCTTATGATTCGCTACCTTCTGGGACTATCGCTCCCCCTCTACGTCGCCGATCAAATCACCAAGTGGTGGATCGTCCTCAATTTTCCCCTGCCGACAGAAGGCTTTCGCAGCATCACAGTCATTGAAGGATTCTTCGACATCGTTCGGGTGCATAATAAAGGGATCGCGTTTGGCAAGTTCAACGACGGCGACTATGCGAATCCCATTTTTGCCTGCATCGCCCTGACAGCATTGGGACTGATCCTCTACTTCTGGAAGAAGATGGACGCCTTTCCGACTAAGGTGGGCAAAGTTGCAGCCAGTTTAATTGTCTCTGGTATCCTGGGCAATGTCACTGACCGCCTCGTTCATGGTTACGTTGTCGACTTTCTCCAATTCGATCTGAAGTTCATGATGTGGCCGTCCTTCAATATAGCAGACGCCTGCATTTGCATTGCTGCTGGCTTAATGTTCTTCACCGTCTTTCAACCATTACCGGAAGGCGAAAAGCCTGATAAGAATCAACGTCAATCTGACTGATCAGCCAGTCACGACTCGGCCTGCATCCGCTCTTCCGCATCAAAAACAACGGTTGCTGCCAGCCCTAGCACCTGGCGATAGCGCTGCCCCAATCGCTGGACGGCATCTCCCGCTTGCTGGTAGCTTCTGAAAACGGGATCGTCAGAGAGGCTGGTCGGCGGCAAACATTTTCCAAGCCACTCTGCCATCGTTTGAGTTCGGGAGTCTATGGGATCATTGATTTCCGCCACTGCGGAAAGGAGTTCGGCATGGGCAACTCTCAAATGAGCAGCATTCGCCTGCACCTGAGATCGAAACTCAAATGAATCTTCCCGACTTGGATCCATGTGTTGAATCAGGATCGTTTGCCGCTGCAGCAATTCACGCAATCGCGTCACCAATGGCCGCAATTGATAACAGACCTCCAAAAAGGGAAGTGCATCCGTTAGTGCCTCGCGGTGATCCCCTTTTTCACTGCCCCATCCAAGCTCCAGCACCAGCCCTAAGCGCTGAGAGGCGAGCATCTGAAAATCTTCTAACTCGTCGCGCAACGCCGCCAGCTCCACGCGCTGTGCAAGACCACTGGCAACACGATCCCTCGCCTTCCTCTCCAATGAATAACCGGCCAGCATCAACTCCTTCCCTTTCAAGGAAGCGGCCACTTCATCGTCCAGTTGACAAATGGAGCTGGCGATCTTCGCACATCGTGCAGCACTGCCATTAAATGCACGAGTCACGCCCCGAAGACTGCGCTGCAGGGAAGCGAGATCATCCCCCCTCCCCAGCGGAGGCGGCACAGCCCTAATCAGGGCATCCCAAAGCTCAAGACGACAACCGGCAAAGCGATCCGCCGCATTCTCTAACGTTCGAATTTTTTCCTCGAAATCTGCCAACTGCGCTGACGGCACCCACTCGACGCCATCTTCATCAGACCTGTCCTCGCCCACAACGGCACAGTGATGGCGGGTCGCTCGGCGAGACAACGCATCGAGATCATCAAATATCTCACCCGCAGGCATCCGGGCATCAAGAACGAGCCCGCTTTCGTTCATGGTCAATGCTCGACCAATACGCTCCCAGTCAGAAGGATGCGTATCGAGCAATCGTCCACCCGCAGTCGTCATTCTCCTGGCGATGCGGTCGCGAGAATCCGACGAAATCAGCCCTGCCAATCTCGACATCAGGAGCGGCAGATCATCTGGCAATTTGCCACCGATCAGACCTTCATCGACCACTCGTCGCGCAGCCGTTGCCGCTTCGTGGAGCAAGGCGATGCGCTCGGTAGTCTCACGAAATCCATCCGTTCCAGAGACACAAATTTCATAGTGGTCAGCATCAAACTCCATGCGACGCAACACAAAACAGCTGACCGCCTGTCCTGCTAACATCAACACAAACAGAATTTTTCTGGAGCACCAGATTCCCAACTGCGCAATCTGGAACAGAATTCCCAGGCGACTGGCGCGAGCTCCCCTTCGCAACCATCTATCCCAGCCATCACGATGATAAACCGCTTTGTAAAACCATCCGTTCAGTCGCCGGATCACATACGTCAGCCGCATTCCAGCACCTTGGGAGAAATGTCCCATTTCGTGGGCGATCACTCCCGCAAATGATCGGGCGTCCAGATTTCTCACCAGCGGGAGACCGATGACAAGAATCAGGTCGCCACTGAACAAACTGCGCATGCCCCGACGAAACGACACTGAAGCATTTACCGCACAATCGATTGCAATCCGCGCAGGCATTGGCGCCCGGACAATTCCACTGATCTGAGTGACGAGTCGCTCAAGCCTCGCCTGCTCCCCCGGTTCCAACTCAATTATGGCGCCCCCCTCTTCAGCTGCCACGAAAAGGGGTTTCACAAGAAAGGCAACGATCGTCACTCCAGCAACCAGGACTACGGCATAAAGAGGCATCGCCGGCGAATAAACCGACACAGGAAATTGGCTGACAGCAAAGGAAACTATCCCGGCAACTAACCCAAACACCAGTGCCAGGTAGAAAAGCGGCAAGACGATCATCATTCCCGCAACTGCGGCAATCCCCAGTCGATACAGAAACGACGGGCGCACCTGGGCCACTGCCCTATCCGCAAATTTCAATGCACGAGCATCCGCCACTTCAGGCTCCAAGTCCGAAGTGCCTCCAGCTTTGGACTCACAGGCTATGCTCACAAATTAATATGGTAATTATAACCCTCAATCGATGAACAGCAATGGCGGGAATCAGGAATGACGAATCCCACCACCGAGCGCTGCTCTCAGCGACTGCCAGCTACACCACGCCTTAAGACTTGGGCAGAGACTACCGCGGCAAGTCAAGGTCATCATACTCCAAAAAATCAGCGTCCACTATTCCGGGGACGCCCGCTGAACTGATTGGCGAAACTATGAAACTCGTTTCGTGTCTTCGCAGTGGCAGTGTGGCTGTGATGTCAGGGCTTCATGATGGAGCTGGGTAAGGGCGCACTGGCCTGCAAAGTGCGCCACTGTTTCAGGACACACTTAGGATAATCACGGGCTCAACGCACCCTTGGGAATACAGGGAAATGGAGATCCAAGCGTAAAAACTGAATCAAGAGCGTATCCTGCTTTTCGGTAGTCGCAGCGAAACGAATGTTAGAGTTCGGGAATCAGCGCGCCTTTGAAGGACGCAACGGCGTCTCTAAGCTGATCGACTTTCACCACCATCCCACAACCCTTCCAGCACTCAGGGATTGATTCTTCGACGCAGGTAGGCGGTTGCACTTTTGTGTGACTGCTGCGATGGGTGCAGGCGTTTGAAGATTTCTTATCCAGAGGAGCTGCCGGTTTCGCGGCAGCGGGCAGTGATTCGCGAGGCGGTGGAGCACCATCAGGTGGTCATCGTCTGTGGCGACACTGGTTCGGGTAAGACGACGCAGCTGCCCAAGATTGCGCTTGAGCTTGGTCGTGGACAAAAGGGCAAACGCATCGGCTGCACTCAGCCGCGGCGCATCGCGGCGACATCTGTTGCCAAGCGCGTGGCTGATGAACTCAAGGTCGAGTTGGGGCAGGAAGTTGGCTACCAGGTGAGGTTCGATGATCGCACGAATCGAGAGCGCACCGCGGTCAAATTCATGACGGATGGCATCCTCCTGGCGGAGACGCAGGGCGATCCCTGGCTGCGCAACTACGACACCCTGATCATCGACGAAGCGCACGAACGCTCGCTGAATATCGATTTCATTCTTGGTTACTTGCATCGCCTGTTGCCCGAACGGCCCGAGCTCAAAGTAATCGTTTCCTCTGCAACACTGGATGCCGAAACCTTTGCTGACTTTTTTCGTGGAGCGCCCGTCCTGCAGGTAGAAGGAAGGACATTTCCAGTCGAAGACGTTTATCACCCACCGCTGCACGGTCGCGAGCCCATTGCCGAGCAAGTAGCCCGATCTGCTGAGTGGCTGGCAAGCCTGGATCCGCTGGGTGACACGTTGGTGTTTCTGCCGGGCGAGCGCGAGATCCGCGACTGTGCGGATCTCTTGCAGGGGCGACGCTATCCTGGCACGACGGTACTGCCATTGTTTGCGCGGCAGGCAGGCAATGAGCAACAGGCGGTCTTCCAGCCGATGGCTTCTAAAAGGCGCATTATCCTTGCCACTAATGTCGCTGAAACATCACTGACGATTCCAGACATTCGATCCGTAATCGATTCGGGCATCGCGCGCATGAATCGCTATGATCCCGTTGCCGGAATCCAGAGATTGCAGATTGAAGAGGTGTCAAAAGCAAGTGCGCGCCAGCGCCGTGGCCGTTGCGGGCGGGTGAGCGATGGCATTTGCGTCAGACTTTACGATGAAGAGAATTTCGAGGATCGCAGCGACTACACCGATCCCGAGATTCTGCGCTCGAACCTGGCAGGAGTCGTGCTGCAAATGGAGCATCTTGGCCTAGGTGATCCGCTCAAATTTCCGTTCATCGATCGCCCGCAACCGAAGCGCATATCTGAAGCCTATCGCACGCTCGAAGAGATCGACGCGATCAGAAAAAAAGGTAAGCACACGGAACTGACGGAAATTGGCCATGCACTTGCGCGGTTGCCATTGGATCCACGTGTCGGTCGTATTCTTGTTGCTGGCAGCGAAGAAAAATGCCTGCGTGAAGCCTTAATCGTTGCCAGTGCCGTAACCGTGCAGGATCCTCGCGAACGCCCGCAGGACAAGCAACAACAGGCCGATCAGGCACACGCCCTGTTCCGCGACAAACACTCTGATTTCACTGGCTGGCTGCGCCTCTGGCATGCCATCGAGTCCACGCGTCGTGGTTCTAACAATTCGCTGCGCCGCTTTTGCCAGAAGAATTTCGTCAACTACCGTCGCACTCAGGAGTGGCTGAACCTGCACCGCGAATTACGCGATGTTCTGCGTCAGTTGCGCTGGGAAATGCCCGACGTTAAGAAGCCACTGAGCGATCCAAAAGACACTTTCTCTGAACCTTTGCATCGCGCCATCCTCGCCGGTATTCCATCGCACATTGGAATGCACCAGGGGAAAAAAATGGGCTACAAAGGCGCGAGCAATCGGACGTTTTTTCTGTTCCCTGGTTCTGGCGTGTTCGGTTCTGCACCGGCCTGGGTCATGGCATTCGAGATGGTCGAAACCGCAAAGCTCTATGCGCGCAACATTGCGATGATCGATCCCGCAATGTTCGAAAAAGTGGCACCGCATCTCTGTCGCTATCGCTACACCAAGCCACATTGGGTGGCGGAAATGGGCGGCGTTTACGGCGAAGAAGCGGTGCTCGCCTTTGGACTTCCGCTGGTGGAAAAACGTCGCATTCATTTTGGTCGCATTGATCCCAAAGTCGCGCGAGACATTTTTATTCTGGAAGCGCTGGTCAATGGCGAAACACGCTCCCCACTTCCAGCGCTGAAGAATAATCGGGAGACCATGCGCGCAGCCGAAAGACTGGAGCACAAGCTGCGGCGACTCGGTGGCATGGTGCATCCGGAGGCAGTGATCAGTTTTTATCAGGAATGCGTCCCTGAGGGAATGTGCACGCAGAAAGCATTCGAGAAATGGTCATCCACGCAACCGCCGGGCACACTCGACCTTGCGCTGGAAGACTGTATCGTACCGCAAGTCGATCCGATCGAGATCGGCGACTATCCAGACGAAATCACCGCTCCTGATGGTGAGACCCGCTACCCGTTGAAATATCAACACGCGCCCACCAATGATGAAGACGGCATCACCATGGTCGTCCCATTGGGCGATCTCCCCCACTTGCCAGCTTGGTTCGGCGACTGGCTGGTGCCCGGATGGCTAAAGGAGAAAATCGCCGTTCTGTTCCGAGTTCTCGACAAAAACCTGCGCACGCTGCTGCCCTCGAATCGGGAGGTTGTCGAGAACTTCCTCGACCTGTGGCAGAATCGGCTTCCGGATCGCCCACTCATTGATGCTGCACTGGAATATTTGCAATTGGAACACGGCATCCGCACCTCCGCCGATGCTTTCGATCTGCAGCGCGTCCCCAGTCACCTGACGATGCGATTCGAAGTGCTCGACGACCATCATAAAATGGTCGGATCCGGTCGAGATCTAACACTGCTACAATCGCGCCTCGCGGGCCATATCGAAGCCCGCTTTGATGTGCTCAAGGAAAAGCAGCCTGTTGAGCGCAAACAGATCACCGACTGGTCGATCGGTGACCTCTCTGGATCTGTCCCGCTGGACAAGCATACCGTCGGCTTCCCCGGACTGCACGATTGCAGCGATGGCACTGTCGCCCTTCGCCTGTGGCCGGATGAAACTTGCGCCCTGACCCAGCATCGACTGGGCGTGGCAAGATTGTTCCGTTTGATCGAGGGAACGCGCATCGCCCAGCTGGAGAAAGTGCTTTTCTCACCGTCAGCAAAGGCATTGGCAAAACCCATGCCCAGGCCGACACGCACCATCCAGAAACCCAGTCCGAAGAAGAGCAGCGGCGGTGATGGATTCGGCTCACTCGCCAATGCCTTCGGTGGCGCGGGTTCTCCCGCTGTTTCAACACCTTCGCCCTCTACGCCGCCGCCTGCTGTCGTCGCAAAAAAAGACGTCAGCGATTCGCCGCCTGCGCCGCCAGTATTGGTAAACCTGTCGCCCCATCAATTGCTCCTGCTTGGAAACATGGGGCGAGAACCGCGCCGCAACCGAGACGACCTTCTCACGCTCATCGTGATGGAAGGACTGGGAGAGCCGCGCACCGAATCTGAGTGGATGCAGGCCCGAGCGAACGCCTCTCACTCTCTTTTTGAGATCGCTGGACAATGCAGCGCCCGCCTCGCAAAGATTCTGGAACTCGCCGAGGCCATCACGACGATGCTCGATCAATGTGAAGCACACTATGACGAATCCGTCGCTGATGCCCGTGACCACCTTGATCAACTTCTCACGCCCGGCTGGCTGCTCGCCGGAAAGCTAAAGCAACGCATCACCGATCTTCAGGGACTGGAACTGCGCATCACCCGAATGAAGGGCTCGCCTGCGGCAAAGGATCTGGCAAAACTGGACCGATACCGTGACGCCGCAGCTACCATCTGGGCGGATCGTGTCGACTGCGCCTGCAAGCAATGTCACCCACCCAGGCAGCATCAGGAATTGTTGGAGCAAGATTTCGATGCGCGATTAAAAGAATTCGCCCAGGAACTTCGTGGCCGCGTCCGACGGTAAGGAATAGGAAGAGCGTCACAATTGCGCGGCAATCAGTAAGGACAGGAAAACCATCTGTTCTTACCAAATGAAAATCTCAAATCGCTTCGCCACAGCCCTAACGTTGCTCACTGCAACGCTTCTCACTTCTTCACTTAATGCCGAATCCATCCGCTGGGCCTCGCATCGAATCATGGATCGCTCCATGGTCGCGGGCACCATTGAGGCACCTGCAGATTGGCGTTTTCAGGGCGGCGTGCAGTGGCTGGATCCCAATCGTGTCAATCCACCCGATGCCCTGAAGGTCAGTTACACCGGCACCAGTCCGAACGGTGCGTTTCAATTCCAGGTCAATCCAACCTACTCCTGGCTCAGTGGTCGAAACTCGCCAGCGCTTCATCAGTTTTCGAACTACACGAAGACGCCCATTGGACCATCGCACAATGCCATCAGCGTGGTGCTGCAAGAGTATCTGCCGAGTGCGCGACGAAACGCCAGGGTGATCTCTCAGGAGCCGCTTGAATCCGCCAGCCGCGCCCAGACTCAAATTCTGCAACAACAGATGGCACCCAACCTTCGCAGCGGACAAATGAGCGGTGCTGGAGTCGACGTTGCCCTGGTGACAATCGAGTATGTAGAAAATGGCCAGCGCTACAGGGAAGCGATTTTATCCACTCTGAACTACTTCATTCTGGGCAGCGAACATTCGGAACAGGCTAGAAATCAACGCAGCATGGGTATGGAAGCTTTGATCGCCCAAAAGTCAGTGGCGGAAATCATTTCCATGCGTGCACCAGCACAAGTGTTCGATTCGGCGAAGCCTATGTTCGCTCGCATGACAGCTAGCCGTAAGAACACACCAGAATGGAACAAAGTTGTGCACGACTACTATGTCAAAGTAGGCATTCGTCATGCGCAGGAATCTTCCGCACAGCTGAAGGCTTCTGCACAACAGCACCAGGCGAAAATGAAATCGCTGTGGGCTCAGTTCGATGCCAGTCAGGCGAGATACCGCTCGGACAGCAACAGTCGGGACAGCAGTAATCGCGACTTCCTCAATATGATCACAGAAACCGACGATTTCTATGATCCTCACTCTGATCAGGAACGCAATCTGGACGACACCCATGAAAACATGTGGATCGATTCCTCCGGCAACGTGCTGCCAAGTGACGATCCAAGCTTCGATCCAAGGGTTCACCCTGACTACTGGAATCGTGATTTTCGCCCTGCCGACAGAGTGCGATAGCGCGTGAAGCAATGGGATCTCCAACCGTTGACGTCCTGCCAGCTCACAGATACATTACCTGCATGAAACGCACACTCTCACTCACCTTGCTATTATCCATCGCTTGCATGGCCACGGCTACGGCAGCAGTCACATTGACGTTTGATGCTGATCTCGAAGGATTTGAAGCCCAGGAAAATGCCACCGCACTGCAGCAATCCTCTGCCAACGGCGGCAGCATGAAGCTCAGCGCCAACGGTGGCTGGGCTGGAAATAGCTCAACATACAATTTGCGTAGCAACGCAGACGTCTGGGCGGAAACTCAGCAAGCAGCAGCCAATGGCGGCATCCTCGGATTCGATGTTGTGGTTGTGGGTAGTGAGCAAACATTGACCGCAAATCCCGGATGGTTCGAGATAGTCGTGATCGCAAACAGCACCGCTGCAGACAGCGGTGGCACCGGCGGTTGGGATCAAAATATCATGCCACTCGGAATTACCACTGACCAGTGGCCTCTGAATCCAGATACTCAATCCTTCAGTGTTACCATACCGATCAGAACCAGCGCATCGCTGGAGAATGACGGTGAAGTCTGGTGGGACACGGTCGGCGATGGCTGGAGTGAGCTGCGCTTTGGCTTAAACAATGACGGCGCTGGAGTGAGTCAGGCAGTGGTCTACTTTGACAATATCTCAATTTCCGCGAATGCCGTTCCAGAACCTACGTCCGGTGCATTCGTCGTCCTCGGTGGACTGCTGATTCTCTGCCGTCGGTCACGCAGATAGAGCAAAGACAATGGCCTGAAGGCAGTTCAGTTCAGCGTTCCATTCCCGGTTCGCGGATGATACTGTCGCCAGATGAGAACACTTTCAATTCTCGCGGTCACCGCTGCCTGTTTCGCCCCTGCGCTTCACGCCCAGGAAAAAGCGACGTGGAAAAAGCACGTCGTCATGGAACAAGGCCACTGCAACACTGCCGTTGCTCTGGATGCGAATGGTGATTCAGCACTTGATGTCATTGCCAGCTTCAATGGACGTGTCAGTCTATTCGTCGCGCCCGATTGGAACGAGACCATCCTGCACAGGTTGTTCGGTGGTGACGGCAACTGTATTCACAGCGAAGTGATCGATGTCGATGGAGACGGCGACCTCGACTGGGCTGGAACGCTGTC
This sequence comes from Verrucomicrobiales bacterium, assembly GCA_051270635.1. Taxonomy (GTDB): domain Bacteria; phylum Verrucomicrobiota; class Verrucomicrobiia; order Verrucomicrobiales; family DEV007; genus JAGROY01. Next base: position 25,404 of record JBNMNB010000010.1, read on the forward strand.
GGGCGCGCATCCATTCTGGCTGGAAAACCCAGGTCAGGACAGGGCGCAAAAAGGAGCATGGACACCCCGCATGATCGACAACGAGATCACCGGAATTCACTGCATCCGCCGTGCGGACGTCGACAACGACGGCAAAGACGACCTGATCATCAACAATTTTGAACCGGAGAAAGGTCTTGGTGATTCTATCGCATGGCTGAGCATTCCCAAGAATCCGCTGCAAGCAAAGCAATGGGATCGGCACGTTTTTGCTGACAAAGATGCCCGCGGCGGCAGCCACTACATGGGAGCAGGTGACATTGACGGTGACGGCTGGAAAGAAATTGCTGTTGGCGCCAAGGGCGGGCCCTTCGCCGATGGTAACTGGTTCGCCTATTGGAAAAATCCTGGCGCTGAAAAAGTGAAAGGTGCTTGGGAAAAAGTGATTCTTGCAGAGAACGAAACCGCAGCAACGAACATCCTGCCCGCTGACATCAACGGCGACGGAAAAGTCGATTGGCTGGCGTCACGCGGCCATGGCAACGGCGTCATCTGGTTCGAAAATCCCAGCTGGAAAATTCATGACATCGATACCGAGATCGAATCACCTCACAGCCTGACCGTTGCCGATCACGATCAAGACGGTGACATCGATGCAGCGACCTGTGGCTACGAAAGCGAACGCGTCATGTGGTACGAAAACGATGGCAAAGGAACCTTCACACTTCACACTCTGGATGAGAATCAACAAAGCTACGATCTGCGCAGCATTGACATGGATGGTGATGGCGATCTGGATCTGCTGAATGCAGGACGCGGAACTGAGAACGTCGCCTGGTACGAGAATCCTGTTAACTGAGTGCGTGGCTTGCTGGAATTCGACCATCGAATCACTTTCACTGCAATCTGAAGGGCGGCGCTTTCAATTTAACTGAAATTAAGACGCTATCCGTGTGTAAAAAGCTTCGTCGAGCCGAAGCGCTCCAGAGCAGGGGCAGCACCGAATTCGTGCTACTCCTCTTCGTCCGCTTCGAAGTACCGGGCCATCGAGTTGCAGATCGTCTCCACCATGAGTGGTGAACCTTTCAGCACACGGTGAAAGTCTTCTTTGGAAAGTGCCAGGAGTATGCCATCGCTGACGGCGCGGACGGTAGCCATTCTCCGGCCACCTGTTATGGCTGCGATCTCTCCAAAGACGTCGCCACGCTGGAGCACTCGAAGTTCCTCCCCTCCCCCAGCGCCATCACCTGCCTCGCCGCCCGTAAAGACTCCAAACAATCCGTCGAGAACAAGGAAAACGTCACCACCGGTCGCATCTTCCTCAGTGATGATTTCGCCATCACTCACACTTCTCTCGGTGAATAACTCAGCAAGTCCGGTCAGCTCTTTATCTGGAGTGCCGGAAAAAGCATCAGAATTGCTCAGCAAGGTAACGATCTCTTTGGTAGATGGGATAGACATGATTGCGACCGATTAGAGCTGTACACTGGCTAATTGAAAAGCAGAAAATCACTTCGAAATTGCCCCGCCGAGAAGATATTTTTCGAGGAATAGCAACCCGGCGCGGCCACTGATTTCGATACTCTCTGCAGTGATCCTCTGCATCGTGTCAGCACTGGTGTGCCAGTAGGGTTTATAGTCAAGATCAATGAAATTCGTCACCCGCAGGCCCATTTCATGCAGCGGTTGGTGATCGTCAATAATCGGCGTATTCAGCACTGAAAAATACTTTCGAGTTCCCAATTCCTCAGCTGCGACCAGAACGGCATTGGACAATTCCACATCCGTGTTGCTGGGAATTCCGATGTTAAGATTCTTATCACCAATCATGTCGAAAATGACGGCGTAAGGCGGGCGATCGCCTTTTGGCATCTTGCGCAGCTTCTTCGCCAGATGCTTGCTGCCATGCAGTCCTTCTTCACGGAAGTTGGTGATGGCCTCTTCGCCATCGAAGAAAACCAGCTCGATACGACGGGCAAGATCAGGGTTCGATGGGAGGACGCGTGCCATTTCGATCAACAATCCGGAGCTGGAGCCGGCATCGTTAGCCCCCACAAAGTTGATTCCAGGCATGTACTTGGTGTCGTAATGTGAGCACACCAGCACCTCCGCAGTGGAACTAAAAGCACTCTCACTCTCACCCCAGCGGGCGTGAAGATTGACGAAATCAAGCGGGCCGCGCGATGTCTTGTCGACAAAGACATCCTTGCGCGTGGTCCATCCCAGCTTTTTCAATTCGCTGATAATGTAGTCCTGCTGCTTCACCATTGCTTCCGATCCACTCGGGCGAGGCCCAAAATCTACCAGTGCCTGCACATGTGCCAGCGCCCTGGCACCACTCAGTTGTGAATGTACCGCTTCATCAGGATCATATTCGAATGTAGAACCTGGCAACCCTCCAGAAGAAAGAAGGAAAGCGACGATCGCTGCGAAGACGACCAGCCCAGCTAGAATGGATATGCGGGTGCGGTTCATGAGGAACCGACGAGTCTAGGCTAATCTAATACTCAGTCAACGAACTTGCCTAGATCCAGGCAAATTACGCCGCGCAGGAAATTTACTTTACTTCGGGATTGATCCCCAGCAGTTCCAGTATCCTTTCCAGGTCCTCGTTGCCGTAGTAGTCGATCTCAATGCGTCCCTTCTTGTTACCGTGATTCACATGCACCTTAGTCGAAAAGCGGGATCGCATGCGTTCCTCAATGCTGCGGATCGCAGAAAGCATTTCTGGCGACGATGGCCCAGCTGATTCCTTGCGTCGCTTACCACTTGAGGTGCCACCCGCATTGAGTTCGCGCTCGACTTCTTTCTCGGTGCTGCGGACGGTCAGGCCTTTTTTGATCACCTGCTCAGCGATCAATTCCTGCAACGAATGATGTTTCAGCCCCAGGATCACTTTGGCATGTCCGGTAGACAAGCGACCTTGCGCCACAAGCGTGGACACCTTTGGCGAAAGCTCAAGCAACCGGATGGTATTTGCCACCGTCGCCCGGTTTTTTCCCACACGTTTCGCTATCTCTTCCTGCGTTAATTGAAAATCTCTCGATAGCCGATGAAACGCCTCTGCTTCTTCGATCGGATTCAGATCCTCGCGCTGAAGGTTCTCGATCAGCGCCATTTCCAGCACATCGCGATCGGACGCTTCGCGTAAAATAACAGGAACGCGTTTGAGCCCCGCAAGACGTGATGCCCGCCAGCGACGCTCGCCAGCGATCAACTCCATCTTGCCATTCACCTCACGCACCACCAGCGGCGAAATAATTCCGTGCTCGCGAATCGACAGCATCAGCTCGTTCAGCTGATCTTCACGGAACTCGCGGCGCGGTTGCAACGGACTGGCCACGATGGAATCCAGTGGCACTTTGCGCACGCCTGTCTCCGCGCCAGCAGCAGTCTCAGCATCAGGTGCTGAAGTGAAGGCGTCGTTTGCCTCCTGGCGCTTCTGTGAAACGCCAGTGATCAGAGCGCTCAGCCCTTTGCCTAGTGCCTTTTTTGCCATAGAACAATCACGTTAGGAGAAGCTCCAGGCGAAAGCAAACAGGAAACCGTCATCTTTCTAAGCAGTTCTATTCAAATGTGTAGCGACCGTCCGCATCGACCCGATCCAGTGGCGGAATGTGGCTCTTCTCGAACATGTCATGGCCTTGCTGAAGGTTCCGCCACTCTTCCAGCCAGGGTGACTCGTCAGCGTTGGTCGCTGCTATTTGCATCCGTGCATCGGTCATTCGAAAGGGAAATGCATGCACGCGCACAGACTTCTGCCCAGCGTCGAGCGCCGACTCCACGAGCAGGTAGATTTCTTCGATCAGCGGATCCGTCATCGCGTAGCACCCAATCGAAACCGATCTGCCGTGCACCATAAGAAACGATCCCGTCCGACCATTTTTCCGATCGTAGGCATTTGGAAAGCCAAGATTGAAAGCAAGGTGATAGTCGCTGTCTGGTTTCAATTGCGCCCTGGCAACGGTGTAGAACCCGGTGGGCGCCTGACCGTCGCCTTCCGCCAGTTTCGGAGCCAGAGATCCGCCGCCGTAGTTGGCAATCGGATACGTCTTAAACAATACAAACTCCTCACTCTTCCCCCTCAGCCAAACTTCCATCTCACTCGATTCCTTAAAAATTCTGATGAACACCGGCGCCCCTGACTGCATCGACTGGGGAGCGACAACCAGTTGCTTCTCAAGCTGCGGTTGCACATGCTCGCGAATGATCGACAGACGTTCTCCAGCATCCGACGTATCAACAATTTGCATACGGACAAACCTCATAAAGGATTCTCGCTGGTGGTATCCCACGGCAACACAGCTCCAGACGACGACTAAAAACGCAATCTGACTCGTTCGATTGAAAGGCAACAACCTGGCAGAATTCATGCTTCAGGATACGCGTCCGATCAAGCGTATCCTATCATTTTTCGCATTTCCAGAACGTAACCGATCCGTTTCCGGCAGAAATGACCTTGAGTGGCTGTAGCCAGACACCTATTCTCCCGTCATGCACAAGCCCCTTTCATCCATGCTCGTTCTCATTCTGGGAGCCTTGAGTTCTCAGGCTCAAGACACTGCGACTACCACGACTACCACGACTACTGCGGCGACGGCCGTCACTCATGATGTCGGCAAGAAATCCATCCGCGTTGATCTTGGCGGCGCACTCTTCACTGAATTTCGCTACAATCAGGAAAAAAAGCCGATCCTGTTCCCAATCATTGGCCCACATGGAATCGCCATGACACGCAGTTATCCGATGAAAAAAGGAGTCGCTGGCGAGGCCGCTGATCACCCACATCATACATCGCTCTGGTTCACGCATGGCGAAGTCAACGACAACGATTTCTGGGCAAACGGAAAAGAAAAAATTAAGACGACCGAGATCGTCCGCGCGGAACTTCAGGGAGAAAACGCCGTCATCGAGTCCAAGAACGACTGGCTGGATGGCGAAGGAAAATCCGTCTGCACTGACACCACCACCATCACGATGGGGCAAATGAATAGTGACCGATTCATCGACTATAAGGTCACTGTTCACGCGAGCGCGGGCGATGTTACGTTTCAAGACACTAAGGAAGGAACCATGGGAATCCGCACCAATGCTGCCTTGCGACTGAAAGGCGACGTCGCTGCTGGTTCGGCGATCAACAGTGCAGGCGACAAGGATCAGGATCTCTGGGGTAAGAATGCCAAGTGGGTCGATTACTGGGCCACCATTGACGGCAAAGATGTGGGCGTCGCCATCTTCGACCACACCAGCAACTTGCGTCACCCCACCACTTGGCACGCGCGTGAATACGGCCTCATCGCCGCCAATCCATTCGGCGCCCATCATTTCAAAAATCTTAAGAAAGGAGTCGGAGACTTCACCCTCAAATCCGGCGAGTCACAGACCTTTCACTACTACTTTCTATTTCATGACGGTGACCATGCAGCCGCAGAAATCGCAAAGAAATATGACGCATGGATCGGTAGCAGTCATTAAAACAGGTCAGCTGTAGAGGGCTACAGCAGTCCACATCACATCAGCAGCCTTCCTCCATGCATTACTAGTAATCCCAGCCAACTTTAATGTCGACTGGTCATGCTTCATTCACGACTTCTACTCTAGCATCAGTCGACAACGAGCCTGTAAGTGCCGGTTTGATTCTCTTGACCTGTCGTTGCACGGATGATGTAGCGAATGCCGGGAACAGCATTGAAGACGACGCGGGAATTGAAATCGCCGAAGGGATCAATGTCATCATTCTGAGCCTCGATCGCACCTGTCTCGGAATTGATCACTGACAGGTAAGGATCGATCGTGTCCGAGGTCATCGTAACAGTGGTTTCCTTGTCTCTAAAGGTGGTATTCCGCAGCAGGTAATCATCCTTCCTGAACATCAGCGGCAGAAAGAGCGGATCAAGAGAGTCACTGACAATCAAACTTCCACTCCGCGTGCTGCCAGCGAGAATCAGCGGAGCACCAAAGGGAAGCGAAAATGCTCGCAGGGAATAGGCGCCAAACTGATCGGCACCGAAGGTTGAAACCCTGATCCGATAGACGATTCCTAACGCTACCTGGAATGTGATCAACTCGTCCCGTCCGCCACCTCCACTGTTCACCTGATCCTTCAGGAGAAGCTCACCAGTTCCAGCATTGAAGATCGACAGCGATGCGTTGAAAGCTGCGGATCTCAGAGCAATCGACACTTGGGTTCCCGCAGGTGAATTGGCCAGCTGGTAGTCGGCGTATCTTTTGCCATCCATGTCCGCGTCACTGTTCGCATCAAGCACTCGATCGAGCACCCCGGGAAATGTCAGGATCTCTCCTGTGGGCCCGCCACCGCCCGTAGATCGCACGCGCTCCTGCCGAGAATATACTTGAAAGTAGGCTGGCAGCGGATTCTCTGGCGCCTGACTCAACGGCCCCCGAATAGAAACCCTCTCCCTGAGGGGCTCATCCACATCAGCTTGCGGCTCGGTAGTTTGCAGCGCTTCAAGTGATAGCGGCTCCCAATTGATGAGGTCACTGGAAATCCTCACCTGATAGGAAATACCCAACTGCTCGTGGTCACTGCGACGCGGAAACGTGATCGCAGGAAAGGTTTCTCCATCATCTGCAACATGGAGAAAGGGCACGACCTCAGGTAAACTGGTACGATCTTTCGGATTCGTCAGCGCCGCATACTCGGCCCAGTTGGTCGCGCCATCTCGGTCAGCGTCGCGGTTCTCTCCAGTGACGGTATTGGCATTCTCCCAGTTAAGATAATCGGGAAAGACATATCCATAGATCCAGGATCGAAACTTGGAAACGCGTGTATAGGCACCCAGCCCATCGGGATCACCGCACCCTTTTGATGCCGGGCCGAAACTTGTAATTCCAGCTTGCACGAAGCGGTTGCTCAACGGCTCACGAATCACCAGCGGCCCGCCACTGTCGCCCTGGCAGCTGTCCCGGCCACCCAGAACCTGCCCCGCAGACAGCATATTTTCGGTCAGCGCTCCATCATGGATATCGGGTCGATTGGCTACACCATTTGAAATAATAGGCACGGTGGTGACAAGAAGTGTCGGCGATCCCACGGCATCCACTCCGTTGCTGGTAAGCCCCCACCCTAACACTGTGCCAACAGTCCCGGGAACAGCAAGCGCCCCGTTCTCGATAAGGCGCATCAGCGGCACGGAAGCGGGCACTGGCTCAGCCAGATGGAGCAGCGCAATATCGGAGTCGAGTGAGAAATCGTTATAGTCAGGGTGCATGATGATGCGATCCACTGCGATGCGCGTTCCTCCTGAGCGCAAATCCCGGGTTCCCACCAACACATCGACTTCAGATGGATCCAGCAGGGAATCGACGCAATGCGCCGCCGTTAAAATCCACTCAGGATGAATTACCGTCCCGCCGCAGAATTGCGCGTCAAAGTTGGCTGGCTTTTCACTGTATAACAAGGCAGCCATCCAGCCCCCCTCACTTTCACGGGCATTCAATCCACCAATAATCCTGGGCGATACCCCACGCTGCACGCCTGTGCCAGAGGTAGCAGAGCCATCGTGCTCCTGGGCATTTACCTGCGCCACAGTACAACTCAAAATCAGTAGCGAAGCAGCCTCCGCAAAAAGGTTCTTCCTGTCAGTCCGATGTCGATGTAATTCACTCATACCGTTGCTTTCATACACACAGGAAATAAACCTCTCAAACCTCCAGTGCAAGCAGGATTTTGATAGGCAACTGCACATTCACCAGCTATGAGAAACGGATGAATCCTAACTGTCATCAGAAGCGCGAACCCGATGCCCCAGCACTGGTGCATGAGAAATTGCAGATTGTCCGCAGTGAGCAATCTGCGTGGGCAGCAGTGCCCGTCGCCGAGCGTGTCTGTGTGCTGCGCAAGGCATTGGAATACTTTGTCCAGAACCGCGAAAAAGTAGCCGCTGACATCACTGCGACGATGGGAAAGCCCCTCTCTCAGAGCCACAATGAACTCAACGGATTCTTCGATCGTGCAACATTCCTGCTCAGCGCGGCAGAGACGACATTGGCAGCAGAGATCCTACCCGAATCGCCCGGGATTTTACGCCGAATCGAACATGTGCCGCTCGGCGTCGTTTTTATTATTTCTGCGTGGAACTATCCCCTCATGATTTCGTTGAATGGTGTGCTCGCTGCACTGCTTGCGGGAAATACGGTGCTGCTGAAACATGCCAGCCTGACGGCCGAAATTGGCGATCACTTTGAAGCGGCATTCGGCAATATTAAGGGATATTCAGGCATCCTGCAGCACGCCCTCACCGACCATCTGACTGCCGGCGAATTGATTCAGCAGCGCATGGTCGACCATGTTATTTTCACAGGATCTGTCGATGGTGGACGCACCATAAGCAGCTACTGCGGCGAGGCCATGCTCGACTGCCACCTGGAACTGGGCGGCAAGGATGCAGCATACGTTGCCAGTGATGCAGATCCTGGAGCTGCGGCCGAATCGGTAGTCGATGGCTGTATGTACAACGCTGGACAATCATGCTGCGGAATCGAACGCGTCTATGTCCATGCGCACGTTTTCGATGCGTTTGTCGCTCGCACTAAGGAGCTGATTCAATCCTACAAGCTAGGCGATCCGACTGACACAACAACGACAATGGGACCCCTTGCAGAAGCAAGTGCTGCGGACGCCATGGAAGGTCAGATCGACCAGGCACGCAGCTCAGGCGCAGATATCGCGCTTGGCGGGCAGCGGCAATTGATCGACGGCCGCACATTTTTTGCACCCACACTGGTGCTTCATCCGACTGCCGACATGGCCATCATGCGCGAGGAAAATTTTGGCCCGATCATGCCTGTGATGAAAGTCCAGGACGATGACGAAGCAGTGACGCAAATCAATGACAGCAACTTCGGCCTCACTGCGGCAGTATTCACTACATCGCTTGATCGCGCAGAATCGCTGGCCGCCCGTATTGAGGCTGGCACCGTCTACATGAACCGTTGCGACATCCTTGATCCGGCGCTGCCGTGGACGGGCTACAAGCTTTCCGGGCGCGGCAGTGGGCTATCACATTTTGCCTTCTACGGTCTGACCAAACGCAAAGCGATCCACTTTAAACCAGCCCAGTCATGAACCTCATCGAACAATACGAAAAGAACGGCATCAAGCGTGTCAAACTCGCCTTCACTGACATTGACGGTGTGCATCGCGGCAAGTATGTGAGCCTTGCAAAGTTTGCATCGATCCTGAAAAGCGGCGCTGGTTTCTGCGACTGCGTGCTCGGCTGGGACATCGATGATCAACTGTATGACAACGCCAAGTTCACGGGCTGGCATACCGCATTTCCTGACGCGCACTACGAAGTCGACCCCGCATCAGAGCGGCGCCTCATCGATGAAAATGGCACACCGCTTCTACTGCTCAACTTTGTTGGCCACGATGGCGGATCGCATCCCATTTGCCCGCGCAGCCTGCTCAAGCGCGTGCTTGCGAAAGCCGACGCCATGGGCTTCGGTGTCAACCTAGCCTTCGAATACGAGTTCTTCGTTTTCAATGAAACTGCGCACAGTATTCGCGACAAAGGCTACCGTGACCTGGAGCCACTGACACCCGGCAACTTCGGCTACAGTATTCTGCGCAGCAGCTCAGAGGCCGATCTTTTCCATGAACTCATGGACTACTGCGAAAGCATGCAGTTTCCGCTCGAAGGTCTGCACTGCGAGACTGGCCCCGGCGTCTGGGAGGCAGCACTCACTTACAATGATGCACTGACTATGGCCGACTCGGCAGCGCTGTTCAAAACGTTTACCAAAGTGTTCTTTCAAAAGCGTGATCTCCTGGCAACATTCATGGCGAAATGGTCCATGGATTACCCAGGGCAAAGCGGCCATGTGCATCAATCGCTGACATCGAAAGACAGCGGCGCGAACGTTTTCCATGATGCCGACAAGCCCCATCAGATGAGTGACCTCATGCGCCACTACATCGCCGGTCAGCAACAACTGCTCAAGCCTTTCCTGGCAATGTCCGCGCCGACGATCAACTCTTACACGCGGCTGGTAAAAGGCTTCTGGGCACCCACCACGGCGACGTGGGGAATCGACAATCGCACCTGCGCCCTGCGTGCCATCCCGGGGACTGAAAACTCCCAGCGACTGGAGTTTCGACTGGGGGCCGCCGACGGCAATCCTTATCTGGTCGCTGCGGCCAATATTGCTGCCGGATTGACAGGCATCGAAAGGAAACTGACACCATCAGATCCGGTGCAGGGCAATGCCTACGAAGTCGAAGACTCGCTTCCCGCCGAGTTGCAACTGGCAACCAATCTACGCGATGCCACTCGCGATTTCAAGGCATCCAAAGATGCTGTCGATGCATTCGGAGCGGACTTTGTCGAGCACTTCGCCAGTTCACGCGAGTGGGAAGTGCGCGAGTATGAACGCCACGTCAATGACTGGCAGCTGCAGCGTTACTTTGAACTCATCTAGGCAATTGAGGTAACTTAGGCCCGTCCATTTTTTACCATGCAACAATTCAATTTTCCCACCACTGTCCTGTTTGGCGATGGCGCCCTCAGTCGTCTGACTTCAGTGATCGCTGAGCGCCAGCACAAGCACCTGCTCGTTGTCACCGACGCCACACTTGTCGACCTCGGCATTGCCGCAAATGTCATCGAAACGCTGAACGGTAGCGGCGCCAGGATAACGATTTTTGACAAAGTGCACCCGAACCCGATTGAGGAAGACATCGAGTTGGGAACTACCGTCTGCCGGGAGAACCAATGCGATGCCATCATTGCCCTTGGCGGCGGCAGCCCGATGGATGTCGCCAAGGTCATCAAGTTCATGGCCACACACGAGGGCCCGCTGGCACAATATGAAGACCGTCTGGGAGGCGATGTATTGATCGTCAATCCGATGCCTCCTGTGTATGCGATCCCAACGACCGCCGGCACCGGTAGCGAAGTCGGCCGTTGCAGCGTAATCACGATGCGCGCCTCGCAGAAGAAAACGATTTTCTTTTCGCCGCACCTTATCCCGGAGATCGCAGTGCTGGCACCGGAACTGACCGCAGGACTACCACCACACATCACTGCGGCAACAGGAATTGATGCGTTCACCCACTGCCTGGAAGCCTGGCTCGCGCCGGGCTTTCATCCAATGGCAGATGGCATCGCTCTCGAGGGGATCAAGCTTTGCCTCGACTACCTGCCGCGCTGCGTCAATGAAGGCAGCGATCTGGATGCACGCGGCAAAATGCTGATGGCTGCAACCATGGGGGCGACCGCATTCCAAAAAGGCCTCGGCATGATCCATTCCCTCGCACATCCGCTTTCCGCTCACTTTGGACTACATCATGGACTGACCAATGCACTGCTGCTGCCGCCCTCCATCGCCTTTATGGAACAATCGATACTTACAGAGCCACAACGTGAACGACTGGTAGAAGCTCAGCGGTTGTTCGAAATCCGCGGCATGGCCAGTGATTCGCTCTCAGCCAGTTGTCGGCAATGGTTTGCACAACTTGGCATCTGCTTTGGACTTACCGAACATGGTGTCCCTGAAGATCGACTGGATTTTCTCGCCGACGAAGCATTCGACGACCCTTGCCACCCCACCAATATGATCCCAGTCAGTCGCGACGACCTACTGGCCACCTATCGCGCAGCACTGTGACTTCTATTACATTTGGCGTCCTGGTTTGCGACTCGGTCAAGCCCGAGTTGCAATCGATCGCTGGCGACTATCCGGACATGTTCAGCAGCCTGTTCCGTGACTATCCGCCAGCACAAGCGCGCGTTTCATTGCGCTACTACGATGTCCGCGTCGGTCACTATCCTGAAGCACTGGACGAGTGCCACGGATACCTGACGACAGGCTCAGCCGCATCAGTGAATGATGATGATCCCTGGATCGCAACACTAACGCAGTTCATCCAGCGTCTGCACCGCGAACAAGTGAAAACGTTCGCCATCTGCTTCGGCCACCAACTCCTGGCCAAAGCTCTGGGCGGCAGCGTCGCTGTCTCCGATCGTGGCTGGGGCGTCGGCCTGCACGAGGCAACCATCGTTCACCCGGAACCATGGATGGTTCCCACCGCCGCATCCTACCGACTCATCAGCAGCCACCAGGATCAAATAATCTCGCTCCCGCCAGACACCACTGTCCTGGCATCCACTCCTCATTGTCCCCATGCAATGATTCGCTGTGGCAGCCTCATCGGAATCCAGGGCCACCCTGAATTTCGCGCACCCTATGCTCAGGCCCTCATGGACACCCGCACAACCATCATTCCCGAAAAAACGCGAAACACAGCATCCACAAACATGGGTGGGGAAGTTCCCGATCACTCGCTAATCACCGCATGGATCGTGAATCATGCCTTTTCTCGTTGCGATTAAAATGAAAAAGCCCGGTGGAGGTCGTCCACCGGGCTTTCGTTCCCATGCTGCCTCTTGGGCAGCAGAAGTAAGAGCCTGCGAAAGCTAACTACTTCTGAATTACATATTCTGCATTCAATGCTTTATCGATGCGCTTAGCAGTTTCCCGCAGATGCGCGCGTGTGTAGGCATCGAGTCCACCTTTCGCCATTACTGGGTCGATGGCAGCTTTGATGGCGGTCAATTGATCGGTCGCCAAGTCAGAGATCGGACGAAACGCCGGGCTCACAGATGCCATCTTCGGATTGGTCAATCCGATCAGGCGATCGATGTGCTCATGCTGAAGGTTGCGCTCGAGACTTGAGAAGAATGGCTTCCTTGCGGTGTGAATCGTCCCGTCTCCTTTGTCCAGTCCGCCCCAGACAGTGGCGCGGATGGTATCGAGAACTTCTGGCAGTGTCAGTGCATCCTGATCTGAAGGAACACGGAATTCATTGTCATAGACGTTACCCAGAACGGTTGGGTTCAGGAGCGAGGTCATGGCAGATGCCTGGATTCCCAGGATCCGATCATGCACTGGCCAACCAGGATCTGCGAAGGCGCTGCTCATGTCGTCCCACCATTTGTCGACAGTGAGATACTGAATCATCTCCGGAGTTAAGCCGAAGGCTTCATCGACAAAGGCATTCTCAACAACAAATTTCAAGGCAGCGCGCTGCTCCTCAGCAGCTACTACTTCGATCGGCGCACGCCCATTCGGATCGCCTTTAAAATCACGGTAAACATAAGTTCCACCGATCCAGTTGGCCATCATTGAGACCGCTCTCGTCTGGGTGCTCAAGGTGAGCTCATATCCGCGACGCGCCTTTGCCCAGCTCTCGCCATCTTTGACAAATTTATCAATCAGATTAGTGCGGTGTTCCTTTGCCAGGGCGATCTGATTATTGGCATAAGCCAGTGGATCTTTACCAAAATCATAACGCCTTGCCAATGGATCAGGCCCCCATGTATCTTCATCCGTTGCGTATTGCAATTCCGGCTCTGCTACGCGGCTGAGGATCGGTTTGAGATCCTTGTCGAACGAGTAACCATACTCGATGGCCCAAAAATCGTAGGGCCCGAGGTCGATCATTCCAAAGTCACCTTTCGCCGCATCTTTGAGTGCAACGATATTGATTGGAATGTAGTCCATCACGCTACCCGCAAATGGCTTCTTGCCCTTCACTTCATCACTGTTGATTTCCTCATAGGTGTAGATGCTGGAGCCTTTAAAGTTGTGACGCAGTCCGAGAGTGTGGCCGACTTCATGAGCCACCAGATCAATGAGCAATGGCCCGATGAACGACTCAGGAATGCCATCTACCATTTGTTCCTTATCTTCTTTCTCCTCGTCCTTGTCCTCGTCCTCGTCTTTGTCGTCCTTGTCCTCGTCTTTTTTTCCATCGCCGTCGGCCTCAGCCTTTGCTGTAGCAATGTCGAGCGCCATTTGCATCAAAGCGATTCCGTGCGTTTTACAATTGGCCGCCTGGCACAGACCGTTGACCTGACTGAAGCGCCCCATGAGGCCATCGTATTCTTGATCGCCGATGACACTGGAATCTACAGAAGCAACTGCGTGCCCACCAAGTTCAGGGATGGGAGTTGACTTGCGCTGCTCGATCATCTGCTGGCGTCGAGATGGGGGAGCAAGCCGCACGCGCGGATCCCATTCAGGATTCTGGTGCAGCCAGGCAAGCGTCTGTGGCGAATAGCCTTCAACAACAACTTCAGGCATAATCTCGTTGTATTGCATCCACCAGTGACGAATCCATCCGTCGGTCAAAATGATGTCTGCATCGAGAATTTGTCCGGTCTCCGGGTGCACACGGCTCGGCCCGATGGCGGTACCAATGCCATTGCTGAGCCAACGGACAAAATTGTAATTCACATCTTCTGGATCCTTTTCCATGTGCGCCCCCGAGGCTGCATCCTGGAAATAAACTTCAATGGCACCGACGATACCGACGTTCTCAAAGGCTTTGTTCCAAAGCTGGACACCTTCCTTCACCCAGCGGCGGTAGCGAATCGGTGTTGTGTGCTCGACGTAGAACTTAATCGGGTTCTTTGGCGGGCTGACTTTGAGCTTAGAGTCTGCCTTTTCAATATGCCAGCGATTGACGAAACGCGTGACGTCCTTACCCTCCTCAAACAATCCGTAATCCGAATAATGCGTGGTAAAATAGCCAATTCTTGGATCCGCTTTGCGTGGCTTGTAGCTACCCTTACCAACTTCAGGAATTCGGCTGATTGAGTAGTGGAACTCACGCAATTGTCCGCCTGCGGTCGGAGCTTCGATTCCGATCTCAATGTTGTTCTGGAAAACTTTGGCAGTTTTCACTTCGAACATTCCACGATTGATTCCAGCAGCACTGCTGCCAAAAAACTTGGGCGCTCCACTCATCAGGAACGCGTCCAGGTCAATGACCGGCCCACCTTTAGGAACCCACGTTATCACGGGAACTTCCAACAGCACCCGATCAGTAAACAGTCGCTTGATCGAATCTTTCGATTCCTTATCACCCGTAGATCGAATCTCCAGATTGGGCTCAACGAGTGCCAGCTTTTTCTTGCCGTATTGCTTCCAGTAGACGTAGCGCTCGCCAGCCTGAAGGCCAGCGTAGGTCTCACCACTGGCCACCGTCATCGCTACAAATTGTTTCGCAGTCCGAAAATCTTTCGGCAGCTCAGCTAGTAATTCGTCATTTCCCTTCTTCCAAACTGTGTAGAACGCCTGTCCGTTCTCGCTCTTGGACGTCAGCTTTGTGAAGCCCTCCAAAACTTCGTTAAGAGGTGGATGATCCGGTTTCTTTTCCGGAGGTTTCGGGGCTACCGTAGAGTTTTGACCCAGAGCTCCGCCGGAAACGGCGAAACTCAGCACAAAAGTGGCGGATATTTTTCGCAGACTCATATATTTAACATTTGTTAACAATCAAGTTTATCTATATTTACAATAGAATACATAATTACTATCGCTTAATCGACAAAACTTGCAAGCCTGTACGACCGATAATTACATCGTCGGACACAATGAATTTTTGAGCTGAGCAATCCGAGATTTTTCTGGTTGCTTTTCCATCAAGTTCAAGACCATTAATAATATCTTCAGCGACAACTAAAACCCAACAGATTATGAAAACAAAAATCACCCCAATTTTCTTGAGTGCGTTTTTCGCTCTTTCTTCCGCTTCATATGGCGGTCCAGCACCAGCGATCGACTATCCTGACCAAGCGGTTGCTTCTCCTCAATACGAAGTCAAATCACGAACCTCTACGGCATTCACTGGCATTACCTCTCTCAGCTACGATTACATTGGCGCAGGATGGGCATTATCTTCGTTCGATCTCGACGACTTTGATGATGAAGCCAATGGCGGCTACATCGATCTTTCTGTGTCGATAGCAGACAATGCCTATATTAGGCTTTTCGGAACAATCCAAGACGATACGTCGAGTGGCGGAGCAGCGGTAGGGTTACATCACGAATTGTTTCCGACATTAGACTTGATCACCGACGTCGGAGGATTCTATGAAGACCTTACTGAAGAATTCGGGGTCTATTCTGAGTTTGGAGCTCGTTGGTTAACCTGTAAATATTTCGAACTCGATGCGAGTGTGGGCCTCGACTACATTGACAGCAACGCCGACTACTATGGGATTGTCCGAGCGATTGTTCCTGTCTACAAGTCCCTTTCCTTCGTTGCATCTACCCGAATTGAAGATGAAACCCAGACATACCGTGCAGGTTTCCGTTTCGATTTCTAGTTCAGAGCAAAACTGAAATCTTTCCACCTGTTTTAAGGCGGAGGCCCTCGCGGGCCTTCGCCTTCTTTGTTTTTGCGACGAGTGACGCATCAAACAAAAAAAATATCACGCAGCGACTTGATCGAAGCAGGATGGACGGAAGGGAGCAACCTTGACGCCGCGCTGGTACACGCCCACGAGTATGAATCACGTGGAGTCACGGATCGCACCTACTTGCTCAAGCTTATCGATCGGGCTTGTCCGAGACCCGACACCTCTCTGAGGCTGAACAAAGAACCCATTCCGCTGGCCGAAGCCATCATTGCGGAAAACCCTATCGAAGATCGGAACGTTGGGGCGGTTCGTCGGCAGCTGCGTGATTTTCTTCGTGTGCCCGTAGTCTCTGGTGCAGCGATCATGCCAGATGCCTGCCCCGTCGGGAAAATCAATGCGTCCGTTCCCGTAGGTGGTGTACTGGCCGCAGAGGGTGCCATTTTCCCTTCGGCCCACAGTGCGGATATCTGCTGCTCGATGTATGCGACGTTCTTTCTCAGTGATCGCACGACTGAGGAAATGCTCGACGCCACGGTCGACTCGACTCGCTTTGGACGCGGTGGCCGACCGCCTGATGATCGGGTGCATGATCCCGTGATTGACGAAGCCGTGTGGACTAATCCATTTCTCACGGGCCTGCATGAAAAGGCGCGCATGCACATGGCGGATCAGGGCGACGGCAACCATTTCGCCTTCATTGGCACCGTATGCTGGAGCGATTCGCAATTGGAAAAACTAACCGCTGCCGGCTATGACGCCATGGCGCAACAGATCCGCGCGACTCCTCGATCTGAAGATGGCACCTGCAAATTAAAGGCACTAGTGACGCACCATGGATCACGAGGTCTCGGCGCAACCGTCTATACTCGCGGAGCCAATGCCGCGGCCAAGCACATCGCAAAAGTAGCACCAGACATTCCAGAAGAACTTGCCTGGCTCGATATCGACACTCCCGCCGGAGCACACTACTGGGAAGCATTGCAATATGTGTCGCGGTGGACGCTCGCCAATCACCGGGCGATTCATCGGCGCTTCCTTGAACGCATTGACTCTTCTGCCATCACCGCCTTTGGCAATGAGCACAATTTTGTATGGAAACGAGGATCCCGCTTTCTACATGGCAAAGGAGCCACCCCGGCGTGGAAAGATGACCAGGGCCGCCCGCTTATGGGACTCATCCCGATGAACATGGCCAGCCCGATTCTCATTGTGTTAGGCAAAGACAATCAAGCATACCAGTCTTTTGCCCCCCACGGTGCCGGCCGCAACCAATCGCGGCGCAGCGTGCTGAAGCAGTTCAAGATCAAAGGCGGCGGCATTGACAAACAACGCATCGCCCAGTTAATCGCCAGCCATACACGCGGCCTCGATGTGCGTTGGTTCGGAGGAAAACCCGACTTCACGGAAACGCCCTCAGCCTACAAAGATGCGACACGTATACGTGAGCAGATTGAACAATTCGGACTGGCAGAAATTGCCGCAGAAATCATGCCCCTTGGATGCGTCATGGCCGGCGAGACCACCCGCCGTGACGAAGAAGAAGAACTCACGCCTAAGCAAAAACGCCAAATCATCCACCGCGCCGATCGACGAAAACTCCGTCAGCGCCTCCAGCAACCTGACGACTGGCCGGACAACGATGACTAACTCACACATCTCGAAATCAATGGATGGCACTCAAGTTGGGCATCGATTCCATCAATGACGACTGGCTCCCACTCAGCGGAGCGACGGAAGATTTCAATGTGCGCCTTCTCCTGATCAATCAGCACGTATTCGTCGAACGATTCAAGTTCCATGTAGGCCCAGAATTTTTCCCGGCGATCAATCCGCTCAGTCGAAGGCGTCAGCAATTCGACGATTACCTTGGACTCGGTCGTAAAGTAATCGTCACTCGGCGGAGTGGTGGCAC
Source organism: Verrucomicrobiales bacterium (assembly GCA_051270635.1). Classification (GTDB taxonomy): domain Bacteria; phylum Verrucomicrobiota; class Verrucomicrobiia; order Verrucomicrobiales; family DEV007; genus JAGROY01. The sequence goes on from JBNMNB010000010.1 coordinate 43,464, forward strand.
ATTCTACGACGATGTCCGGCTTATAGAACACATTAATTCGAAAGCAGTTCATCGATGATGAACCGCAGAAAGTAGAGTTCGCGATTCCCCTCATAGACTACGCCAACGTGGTCGTCATCGATCTGTGTGAGGCAGGAATAGCCCGCGCTGGCACGGGAATCATAAAGCGTGTGCAGCTCGCCTGGCCACGTCATGCCTTCGTCCTTGCTCACCTTGAGCGTCATGTTGAAGCGCCCTTCGTCCGTTGCGGGATTCGAAAAAAGGAGCAGTGTACCGTGCGCCGGGTGATCGATGTGCAGGAGCGAAGCCATGCACACCGGCTCCGGCAACGCGCTGCGAGTCGTCGGATGCGGCACCCAGGAATTGCCGAGATCGGCAGTCGTGTAGATCGCGCGTGAGCCGCCACGGTCATCCCGGCAATTAATCATGAGCGTGCCGTTCGGAAGCTCGGCGACCTGTGCCTCTGTCGTGGCGATCTTCACGCCGGTGCCGATGCTCCAGCTATTGCCGTGGTCTTTGCTGTAAATGATCGTCGATGAAGGCCTTCCGTTCACCGGTGCAGCATCGGCACCACGAAACTGCGCGGCGAACACCAGCGTGCCATCCTTCATCGCGATTCCGGCGCCAGGCCCTTGCAAAACGAAGCGCCATTCGGGATCCTTCACTTGCTCCGTAATGTTAATAGGCTTCGACCAGGTCAATCCGTCATCGTCACTCTTCGTGAGCATCAATTGCCCCGTCTCATCGGGCGTCATCCCCGGCCCGCTGCCGCGCCACGAGCGTTCGCCATGACTCCAGGTCGCCGCCACCCAAATCGTGCCAGTGGCCTTATCCACCAGCACTGCCGGATCGCCGATTCCATCGTAACTGAAGTTCGGATCGGCTCCCATGTCGGCGATCACGCGCATCGGCTCCCAACTGCGCCCGCCGTCGGTGCTGCGGCTCATGCCAACATCGATATCGCCCGGTAAGTCACCGCCACCCTGGTAGCGATTGTCGTAAACAGCAATCAGCGTTCCCTTGTTTGTAGTGGCAACACCGGGAATACGGTAGGTGTGCGTATCGTCTTCGCCCGCAAGACGCAGTGCGTAACCGATCCGGTGGACGACCGGCTCTTCCGGTTTAAGTTGATGTGTTAGAACAGCTTCGTTCCGCCCCGGATGATCAGTAACAACGCTCACGAGCTTTGCAGCGATGACATTGTCCTGGTTCGCGCCAGCCTTCAATTCGCACGATACCCAGAATCGATTGGCACCGTGCTCCAGTTCGGCGAATGAGCTCATCGTCAGCAGTGTCCCCTCCCAATTTGGATCACCGAATAGCGTCGGCAACTCGGTAGCGGACGAAAACGCACGGGCATCTCCATCATTTGCAAAAACCCGCACAGCAGCAATATCGCCGATATCCGTGGTGCCCTCGAAGTCGATGGTCAGTCCGCAAAGGACTGCCGGTTGCACGACTCCGGTCGCGGCAATATTGAAACTCAGGATCGGATTGTCGCGTTTGCGGATCAACACGGGCGCAACTACCGGTTCCATCTCAACGCCGGTAACCACCATGAAATCCTCATCGTCGGTGAGGCGCAACTCCACGTCATCGATCAGCAAACCTGAGTTCTCGGGCGACGTTACATCGAAACGCAGCTGTTCGGTTTTCTCTGGAATTTCGGCTTTTATCTTTGACAGAAAACGCCGACCGACCTTGATCTTATCGTCGCCGTTGTAGATCTCGTGCCATTCATCGGCAATCATTGCCGAGATGCGAAAGCGAAACGGTTCGCGCTGGGTCCAGCGCTCTGCGGCGAATGTCAGGATCGCTCCGTGCTTCACAGGGCGGTTGAGAAATACCGAACGGTTACTTCCACCAAGAATGTGCAGGCTTCGCTGGCCGGATTTTGCAAAATGACCTGTGATTTCTGCATTGCCTGGTCCAGGAGCAGTCCAGCCGTACCGATCCGGTAATCCTGCCGAGGTAACAGGAGCAGGCAATCGAATGCCTTCAAAGCTGGTGGCGTAAATTTGTCGTGAATCTTCAGGCTCCCTAACATTGCGCGTATCCGGCCAAGCCCTCCACTGAAATGGCGAAGCCGGCAGACCTTCGCGGTTCGCCAGGTTGCACGGTGGATCGTCGGCCCATCCGTAGCGCAGGGCTTCGGGATTGCTGACCATTTGCGAGCGAACTGCGATGGTGTCGCCATCGATCTCGGCAGTCGCGGGATGGTAGATACGGTCATTCCCGGCAACTTCAAACGTGCGCAGAGGCTTGCCATCCAGAGTCGTCAATCCACTTCCCACATTGCCAACCTTCACGATGAAACCGCTATCGTTCTTAACAACTTCCTCCAGCGTCGGCCCATCGGCGACGATTGCTTTTCCGTAAGTTTTTTTCAATGCTTGCAGAGCCAATCGCTCGCCTACCGGGCGCTTGTTGGTCGGATGCACATTGGCGGGATCACCGAGATCGATGGTGACCGCCATGCCTGCATTCGGCATCTCAACGCTTACGCGCCTTTGCATTTCCCGGAAAGGCGCCCAGTCGCGATTCAGCCCGGGAAGCTGGACAAAATAGAATGGTAATAGTTCATTCTGATAGCCCCGCCAGCCTGGCGAATTAATCCTCGCCCCGATCAGAGACATAAACTTGAATTGCCCCGTATCCATTGCCGGGCTGCCCTCGCCGTAAGTCGTGGCGTTCGACTCACCCTGATACCAGATCGTTCCTGCGATATTGTCAGGACGGGCACCTGCGGCCGCGAGGAAGCCCGGTTCAAAAGGATGATGAGGGGTCGGATAGTCGGGGCTCTTCAGCCATGCGCTTAAGTTCGTACGGGCGCGTTCGACACACCACGGCGAGATCGCGGGATCCGTAAGCCAGCGATGGAAGAGATCACCAGGCACAAAGCTTTCCATAGGCACACCACCGACAGCGGTGTGAACCAGGCCGATGGGAACATCGACATCGCTCTGAAGCCGGGCTCCGAAAAAGTATGCTACTGCCGAAAACGTTGCCGCAGTCTCCGACGAACAACGCGTCCAGCCATTGGTCGTGTAGAAATTCCCGGCACTGAGCGAGCGCAGATCCATCAGCGAATAGTGGCTGCTGTCGGGATAGAGGCGGGCTTCGTAGTCGAGAAGTCGGAGGTTTTCATGATTCGCCTCGGCGATGGCAGCATCTGCACCGTCCGCTTGATTCAGCCGCCAACGCATGTTGCTCTGACCAGTGCAGAGCCAGACATCACCGATGAGAATGTCTTCGCAGATCTGACGAACGGGTTCCTTTCCGGTGATCGTTGTGGCTTCGATGGTGAGTGATTGCGGATCTGGATTTGCGGCAAATCTCCCAAGCGAAAGCCGCCACTGCGCTGAGGCATCTGCTGTTGCAGAGGCCTCCTTTCCGTGAAACGAAGCCTTCACTATGGTTCCAGGCTCGGCGGTTCCATAAAGTTCAAATTCCCTGTCCCGCTGAACCACCATGTGATTGCCAAATTCCCGCGACAACTGAAACGGATACGCCTCTAGCCGCTGCTTGACGATGTGCCAGCCTTCGCCACGCACACGCATGCGGTGCGGAACATCTATGATCGGATTCATTGGCCCAATCTCAAGCTCATCCGGATCGGTCGAGTGATCGTAGGATTCCCAGACTTGTGTCGGCACTCCGGGCGACCATGATGGCTCGCTAATGTCGACCCATTCAGTGTGGCGGCGGGTGCCGTCTGTTTCCGAATAGCCGCGAAGGTTTCCCCGTGTGGATTGGGTGAATACCGCTGTCTTCCAGGGGCGATCCGGAACATCTAACACTGGCACGAAACTGGAGCCTTGAAGATGACCGGGCAGCTCGTAGCCCGCCAGATCCACAAGGGTGGGATACAAATCGACCAGCTCCACCAGGGCCGGGGAATTTGATCCATTCCCACCTCGTCCCGGCGCACGGACGATCAGCGGCACGCGGGCATCCAGTTCGTAGTTGGTCGTTTTCCCCCACAGGCCTTTTTCACCCAGGTGGTAACCGTGATCCGACCACAGCACCACGATCGTGTTGTCAGCCAGATTTTCAGCCTCCAGTTTGTCTAACACTTTCCCTATTTGCGCATCGATGTAGCTGACGCAGGCGTAATAGGCGTGAAGGTTCTCCTTCTGGTTGTCGTCGGAGAACGGCCCTTCCTCTGGCTGATCGGTGTAGCGGCGCTTTTCCTGCGAATCATGCAGCCGGTTGGAATACGGATCCGGCAAGCTATCGAGGGCAGGACGCTGCTGGTGCGCGGCCATCACTAATTGATCCCGGTCATACAGATCCCAGTATTTCTTCGGCGCAATGTGTGGCGTGTGCGGCTTGATGAAGCCGACGGCCAGAAAGAACGGTGCATCCCTATTTTTCCCGAACCGATCGAGTTCGGTCATCGCCCGTTCCGCGACCTGTCCATCATAGAGAACATTGTCCGCAACATCCGGTGCCTCGGTCAGTGGGCCAAAGACGAGTTGCTGATCCCACTGTTCGATCGAGCGTTCCGGGAATTTTTTACGAAACTCCAGCTGTGCCGCAGCGATGCCTTCCTCTGTGTAGTAGTAGCGCGGCCCAGGACGGAACGCGGGCTCACTCCAGCTCTGCGGATCACACATCACATCCCACTCTGGTGCAGTTCCTGCGGGAAAAACCCCATGGTTCACCTTGCCACACGCGATCGACTGGTAGCCGCGATTTTTGAAAAACTGCGGCAAGGTCTCCAGCTCCGGCCAAAGCTCGCGGTAGTGGCGGTGATTGCCGTGCACCCCCGTGGAGTCCGGTCGCAGCCCGGTCAAAACGGATGCTCGCGACGGCCCGCACAACGCCTGCTGGCAGTAGGCGCTCTCAAAACGCACACCTTGGGAAGCCAGTTTGTCAATATTAGGGCTGTGGATATGATCCGCTCCGTAGCAGCCAAGCTCGGGACGCAAGTCATCGACCGCGATGAACAGGATGTTGGGCTGGCCTGCGGAAGTAATATTGGTCAGGATAATCCATCCGAAGAGGAGAATCGAGCAAACGGCCCAAGGCTGCCGGCACTGTTTTGAAAGAAAGCCTGTCATGATTCGATTAGATTCTCAGAAGGCGGGGGATTCTTCGATCACAAAAATTGACGAAGACAGGATCTCGGCTTGAAATAGTAAGGAGCGACTGAGGAAATTGCCCACGCACCCGCTGCCTGCGCATGTGCCGCAAGCTCCCGGGCATCGCCCAAACTCGTATGCCCCGCATGAACGATCACTTTAAGTTGATCGCCAGCCGCAGCCACCCATCGCCCACAGAGCAATGTCCGCTCGGCATTTGTCAGCGATACGCCCTCCCCCGTTGTGCCGCAAATGAAGGCCCCGGTCAGACCAGAAAGCTAAGCTTAGTGCACGGTGGCATTACCGTATTTTGCGGCAACGATCATTGAGCAAAACCACACCATGGATCTGGTACCAAAGCGTCACAGCCTTCTGGCGGAAACAGCCTCGATACTTCGCGAGGCTGTGCGGTCCGGACGTTGGCACGAAAACCTGCCAGGTGAACGCAAGCTGTGCCAGCAGATGCAAATCGGCCGTGATACTCTTCGGGCAGCGATTCGCCAAATTGAGCGAGAGGGCCTGATCGCTCCCGGGGAACCGGGACGGCGATGACGGATCACTGCAAATGCTCCGACTGCCCCCGCACGGGGACGCACGCTGACAGGCCAGCAGGGAACCATCGCATTCCTTACGCCACACCATCTTGAACGCCTGCCGGAGACACTTCTGTTAGAAGTGGATGTGCTTCGTGAGCGTCTGGCCGGGGGCGGCTACCGGCTTGAAGTTGTTACCAATGGCAAGGTCTTCACGCTCTCGCGACCGGGCAAGGCGCTGGAAAAACTCACGGCCGATTTCAATGCCGATGCCTGGGTGCTCCACCAGACCACGTCACATATTCAGCGCTGGTTTGCCGAAAAGGGGCCACCTTGCCTCCTGCACGGCCAGCCTCAAGGCGTCGATCTGCCATCGGTCGACATCGACTACATTGCAGTGGGGCGTCACGCCGGCGGCTATCTGATCAGGCAGGGACATCGCGATGTGACGCTAGTGCGTCCGCAAGCTTCCTTGAAGGGGCTCGACATGGCAGAAGCAGGGCTGCGCGACGCCTTTGCAAAGCATCAGGGCGCGCCCCTGACTCCACCGACCACTCTCAGGGAAAGCGAATCCGGTGACGCCCGGGCCCTTGCTGCGAGCATCGGCAGATTGATGCAATCGCCACGACGTCCCACCGCGCTGGTGCTCACCCGTACGCGCCAGGTTTTGACCGTGCTCAGCTGGCTGGCGACGCAACGGGTGCGGGTGCCAGAAGATGTCTCGCTCATCGCTCTCGATTACAGCCCCAACTTTGACTACATCGTCCCGGAGATCACCTGCTACCGTTCAGACGCCGAGACCACTGCACGCATTGTCTTCAGGAAAGTGCTGGAAATTGCGGCATCCGGCGCGGCCGTTCACTCCCCGCAACCGCTGATGCCGGAGTTCATCCCCGGTGCATCCGTCACTAGACTTGTCTAACAAGTTCACATGATGCGGCCCGTCCCTCCAGTCCATACTTTGACACTAACGCTGCTACTCATCACCCTGCTGGCGGCCGGTGAAGCCGCCGCCCAGTTTCAATTGTCCGAGATGATGGCGGTGAACACCCGCGGCATCGTCGATGACGGTGAATTCGCACTACTAACAGAACCACCCTCCCTGGCGAACCTGATCGTAACCGAAGTCTACTACCATCCGGCTGCGGTCACTGCCAGGGAACTCGCCGCAGGTGTCAATGATAGCCACATGGCAGCCGGCAGTCGCGGAACCCCTTGATCCACAACTCCAGCCCGATGGCAGATGGCTGCAACGGGCCCGCTTCGAAACAGCTGGAGAAGGCTACCTTCGGCTTCGCGTGAAATGACGACTGGTCTTATTTTCAAACCACTTAAAGCGGGTGCCCTTTCATCCCGTTCCCTCTACTATTCAGAAATCATGATCAAGTCCGCACTTTCTCATCGAACACTTGCAGCTGGCAATTTGCTACTGCCGCTACTCTTTGCAGCCGCCCCGTCGATGGCCGCAGTCACAGAGAAAGCCTCATCGGATTTTGCCGTGACACAGGCCGCAGGTGATCTCTTCGACGGCACAGATTTTATCAACGACTGGGCGGTGGCAGGCGGGAGTCTCGATGGTGAAATCGAAGGCTCAGTGCTGACGCTCACTATCACCGACAACAACGGCTGGATCCAGCTGGATACGGAAACCAGCGCCAGCGCCTGGGAAACGGGCGTCGAAAACGGCGACTCATGGACGGTGGAAGTTCGCACTCGCCTGGCAGATGACGACGGCAATGGCCTTGTGATCTGGGCAGCCAATGGTATCGAACGCGGAATCCTTCAGGTGAATGCTGACTCCACCCAGTTCTTTGGTGGCGAAGTCTACGACACCAGCATCAATACTGACGGCTTCCATGATTTTCGCATGGCCTATGACGCGGACGCTGCGCTCTACTTCTTCTGGCGGGACGGAAAACTGCTTAATGTCGACGGCTCCCCGGCCCAGACAGCCAACGGAAACAACCGGCTCATCATCGGCGACTGCTGCTCTAACATTGTCACTACCTCGTTTGACATTGAGCACGTTCGATTTGACACCAGCGGGGCGTTCTCGCCAGTCGTCGATACCTCAGACACCGACGGCGACGGCATTCCTAACAGCTACGAAAATGAGAATGATCTCGACCCGAACACCAACGATGCCGATGGAGACGAAGATGATGACGGACTGACGAATCTTGACGAATACAACAAGGGGCTGATCGCCAACAATCCCGACACCGATGGCGACGGACTCATGGACGGCACGGAAATCAACATCACCGAAACCGATCCAAAGAACCCCGATTCAGACGAGGATGGCCTCACCGATGGTGTCGAAACGAAGACTGGCACCTATGTAAGTGAGACAGACACGGGCACCGATCCGAACAACTCGGATACCGATGGCGACGGCGTGATAGACGGAACGGAAGTCGCGCGGGGCACTGATCCAACGGATGCGGACAGCAAGCCGGAGCGCTCTCTGCCACAGAAGGATTCCACCAGCTTTGAAGTCGTGGCGGCAGCCGATCAGATTTACGACGGCACGGATCTTCAGGGTGACTGGGAAAATGCCGGCGGATTCACCGACTTTGAACTCGATGGCGAGGTTCTCAGAATAATTTCCGCCGACAACAACGGCTGGCTTGAACACGCCAACGGCTCAACTCCGTGGGAAACTGGAGTGGAGGACGGCGGCTCATGGACCGCAGAGGTTCGCGTTCACATTGCTCCGGACGATGGCAATGGCATCGTCATCTGGGGTGCCAATGGTGCGGAGCGCGGCGTCATGCAGATCGATACCGACACCGTTACGATTCTGGGCGGAGAGCTGCTCGATGAGAATGACAACACCGACGGCTTCCACACTTTCCGCATGGCCTTCGATTCCGATGCAGGCCTCTATTACTTCTGGCGCGATGACATGCTCCTCAACGAAGTGGGAATCCCGGCGCAATCCGCTACTGACAGCAATCGCTTTATCGTCGGCGACTGCTGTTCCACGCTGCCAATGACCACGGTCGACCTCGAATACATCCGCTACGACACCACTGGCGCATGGTCACCGGGCAGCGGAGAGGCGCCATCGATCACCGCTCTGACGATCGATTACCCTAACAGTGTTGCGAATGTCACCTGGATATCAGCAGCCGGGCAGAGCTACACCATCGAAAGCTCTATTGATCTGCAGGACTGGCTGGAAGTCGAGGATTCCATCCTTTCACAGGGCGGCACCACCAGCCAGGAACTCGATCTTTCCGGTGAAGATTCCACCCGCTACTACCGGGTCACGGGGCAGTGACCGCAACCATGTCCTAACCTAAACCACCCAAGGTCTTGCCGCACTCGCGGAAGAATCCTGCTCACTGACACATTGCCCTACTGGCTGCCACGAGCGGTAAACCAGGTGCACGGCGGCTCTCATTTCCCGCGACAGGAACTCTGCGGACTCCTCGAAAGCTGGTCTCACTGCTGGCCGCAGCCTGGCCCTCCTGCTAGTCTATAAAATCCCAATCGCCTCCCATAATTGCTTGAAAGCGTGAGAGAAATGACTCAAATTCAATTCCACTTAAATGCTTAAATGAAGCAACCGGCTCTCTCAGCTATTCGCTCAAGGAATCGCTGCTGCTTTTAACATCAGCAGGCGCACCGCATTGTAGCCGATCATGTGCATCATGACTTCTTTGAGTTCCATCTGCGGCGACTTAATACGCAATATCTCCATCACTATCGTCGTTTTGGATCGCGAGAGCGCAACTGCCTCCATACTAAGAATCGCCTACAACTGGCTGACTATTCAGCAAGAAGGATCTCGATCAACTGTTCTTGCTGAGTGGCTTTGATCGTAACCATTTTCTTCTGGGCGGTTCCATTGCCGTCCTTCCAGGAAATCTTAATGGTATATGTTGTCCCCATCGGGACTTCGACTTCCAGCATGTCGTTGGTATCGTGTCGGTGATCCCGAGTGGTTCCCTTGAGGATCTCTTTACCATCTGCGACGGCGATGACTTGTGCATCTGCGGCTACGCGCACTCCGCCTTTCGATTGGAAGACTTGAATCATCAAATTAGCTACGTTCGCCTTCTCCTCACTTTTCCCGGTGTATCGACTTGTCACATCCACTGCATTCACTTTCGTCTCCGGTTGCTGATCTGATCGAAACCCTTTCCTGCCAATCAACCAGGGGAAGGGAAACGTTGTCGCACCACCGCGAAACGACGTCGCATAAATCCGGTGCAACCACTGCGTCTCATCGGCCTTCGCTGCAGAACCAACGAACCAGCCGCGGTTCAATCCGTTGGGATCGGCCTCACACGCACCTGTAAAATGCCATTTTTGATCCCAGACTTCTACCCATGTGTGATTCCCTCGCTTGTTGGTCCACAGCGGCGTTCCCGCCAACCTTGCGGGAATTCCCACTGCGCGACAAGCATCCGTCAACATGATCGACAACCCGGAGCACGATGCCAGCCCCTGCTCAATCGATTCGAACGGCGCTTGATCCGCACGCCTGCGAGCTGTCGAATACTTCACATTGAGAACTCGAAACATGTTCTGATTCAGTGCGTGCGCGGCTTCGGCTGCCGATTCGAAATCTTTCACCATCGGGAGGAATGTCTCGTAAAACATCTGCCGCCAATTCTCACGCGTCTCATTGGCGGAGGCGTAGGGCAGGACGTCATTCAAAAATATGTCTTTCGGAATCTCTGCGGCCCACGGGGTCTCGGCCCTCACTTTGAGCGCAAGCTGGATGTTCTCCAGCAAGTAATCGGAGGTCAACGCCTGCAGATCATCTTCAGGCATAAAGGCGATGAGAAAACTTGCAGCCTCGCTCTCATCTGGATTACTGGCAGTCGATTGCAGTAGTTTTCGAAGCTCCGCTGCATTGTCACCCGCGCGTCCTAATGCAGCGATCACTTGCTTCCTGTAGTCCTTGTGAATGGCCGCGCCGCCCGGCCCGTTCGGCGTCGCTGGAGGATGTGTGCCCGCTTGATCCATTACGACCGAAAGACGGTAGTCTAACACTTGTTTCATTGCCGCCGGGACGGGATCGGCAGACTTGATCAGGTTGTGTCGTTCAGCAGGATCGCTGGCCAAATGGTAAAGTTCATCGCGCTCAGGTGAGAGAAAATCGCGGATCAGTTTCCATTCTTTAGTGCGATACATTCGCATGTGCGTCCGCGACTGATGGTGTGTCGAATACTCGCAGTAAAGGTCATCATTCCAGTCGACGATTTCATTGCCAAGGAGAAGCGGCAGAAAACTGCGACCACGCAAGGAAGCATCTTCTGGTAAATCGACTCCAGCGGCATCCAATAGCGTTGGGAACCAATCAATATTTCTCAACGTGCGGTGAATTTTCTGTCCGCTGGCAATATGTCCCGGCCAACGCACTGCAGACGGAACGCGAATCGAGAGGTCAAAAAGGTTTGGCCGCTGTCCTTTTGGGATGTGAGTGGTCGCCGCAGGAGGCGACTTTAATACCCAGTGGCCATTGCCTTTGTGCCATATCCCATTGTGCCCCATGCTGTAGCCATGGTCCGAAGTGAATACGACCACGGTATTGTCACTGATACCCAGCGCATCCAGTTTCTCTAACACTCGCCCTAAATTGCGATCGACTCCGCGGACGCTGGCAAGATACTCTCGAGTCATCTTCTTCACCCGTTTCGTATCCAGTCCGGGGTAGTCGGGATTGGGAATCACCGGATCCAGCTTGTCAAAAGGTTCCCAATCTTCCTCCGCAACCGGCAGCCAGGCCGTGTGCGGCGCACGGGTATGCCAGCACAACAGGAACGGCTTGTCCTTTGGCGCTTCCTCAAGAAATCCAATCGCGTGATCCGCAAGCACATCGACCGTCAATCCATCAAATTTCTGACTCTCGCTCTCCTTCTCCAATGTTGGGTTCTTGGTCGACCAGCCGCCTGACCGATGCCCCATGAAATACTGAAATCCAAATTGAGTTGGATGAAAATGATCTTCCATCCCCAGGTGCCATTTCCCCACCAGTCCAGTGTGGTAGCCAGCCTCAGCAAGGAGCTTCGGCCAGGCAGGCAGTTGATTACTTAATCCAAGCCCCGGTTCAACTCTGTTGTTGATCCAATCCGTGATCCCAAGTTCAGAACCATAGCGACTCGTCATAAGTGAAGCCCGCGAAGGACTGCAAACTGGAGTGGTCACAAACATTTGTGTCAACTGAACGCCCTGGCGGAACAGCCGATCCATATGGGGAGTCTGCGCTTGCGGATTGTCCACACCAATTGCCCACGGTGCCTGGTCATCGGTCAATACAAATAGGATGTTTGGTCGCTCGATGCCCGCAAAGGCCGTAGAAGCCGTAGAGGCCGCTGCGATCGAAACAAGAATGGCCAGGAGCGCGCACAAGGCGTGGGGAGATCGTTGAAATACGAAATTCATGATAGTGCTTTTAACGGCAGTCGAGCGACATTACCAGCCAGGATCGTGAGGATTTTCACCTGTCAACCTACCGGGAATGGTGCAGGCTACCGCATCGCAATGATTCAATTTCTGAACAAATTTTTCTACTGTAGTCCATTCCTCATCGTGGCGATGCTCTCTGCCAGCGGTCAGACAGCGCCTAAGGCAGAGCGACTGCTACAGGAGAAATCGCCCTACCTGCAACGCCACGCGGACAATCTGGTCGACTGGTATGCATGGGGCGATGCAGCTTTCGCCCGGGCAAAGGCGCTCAACCGACCGGTGTTCATGACGCTCGGCTATTCGACCAGTCCACCGTGCACGACCATCGAACGCGAGAGTTTCATGAATGAGGAAATCGCGGATTATCTCAATGAGAATTTTGTTTGTGTGTTAGTAGATCGCGAGGAACGCCCCGCGCTGGACAATGCATGCATCCATTACCTGCTACTGGTAAAGGACTCACCATCATGGCCCATGCACATGTTTTTGACTCCAGAGCGGCGCCCACTCTTTGGGTCATCCTACCTGCCGAATGATCCCAAGGCTCGCAGCGATGGCAAAACACTGGAAACCGTGCTGCGTCATGTATGGAGTCAATGGCGACGTAACACTGAGAACTATCTTCAAGAACAGAGCGTGCGTGATCTTGCAAAAATGCAGGCCGCGATTGACAAGCGCCCGGTTAAATCAGCCAACGCACCGACACCACTACTGAGCAGGGAGAAACTGGAGCCGATGGTGCGCCGATTGCTCATTAACAGTGACACTACCAATGGCGGAAGCCTGACAGTGCCAAAATTCCCACTGGTGCCCAATTTGCAGTGGCTTCATCAATACTCAACGCAATTCCCTGACCAATCGACAGCGACTGAGGCGGGAAGACTGGTTGAGACAACGCTGGAAAAACTGGCCAGCGGCGGCATTCGCGATCACCTTGGCGGTGGCTTTCATCGCTACGCCATGGATGAACGCTGGCGAGTGCCCAGCTTTGAAAAAACGCTCTATGATCAGGCGCTCCTTGGCGAAACCTACAGCCAGCTCTTCGCCCAGACGGGCAAGACTTTCTACAAAGATATCGCGCTTGAGACATTGACCTACATGACGACTCGTCTAGCGGATGCAGATGGGGAGTTCTATTCATCAGAAGATTCCGTCAGCCTGGCTAACATTGATGCAGACCAGCCCGAACCCGGCGCATTCTACTGCTGGACGCAGGCAGAATTTGACACAGCATTGAGTACGGACACGCAGGCCCACCAGCTGCTCAAACATCGATTCAACATCCGCTCAAGTGGCAACACGCCTCCCGGTGCCGATCCTCTGGGAGTCCTCAAGAATAAGAATGTGCTCTACCACGCCCATTCTCTGGAGGCGTCCGCCAAGGCAGCAGGCGTGCCGGCTTCCAAGGCGGAAACCACTTATCGACGAGGCCTGGAACTCTTGAAAAGGCACCGGGCAAGTTCTCCACAGCCAATGATTGATCGTAAGATCCTTGTCAGCTGGAACGCCTACGCGATCGCAGCGCTTGCCCGCAGTTCGATCCATCTCACACAACCAGCACTCGTAGAATCAGCCGAGAAGGCGATGGCATTTCTCTCCAATTACATGATTGACAACCAACTGGCAATTCGCCGATCATGGCTGAGAGGAACATCCTCAATCGAAGGCATCTGCGACGACTACGCCGCGCTGGTCGATGCCTGTCTTGCGCTTCATTCTGCGACGGATGATGCCAAATGGCTTACTCAAGCGCAGGCGCTTCAGCAGAAACAGATCGATCATTTTCTCAATTCCGCAACGGGCGCATTTTTCGAAATCCCGCACCATCGGGCGGATTTGTTTCTTCGAATTCAACCTGAGATGGACGCTGACCTGTTATCGACCAATGCGCTCTCTGCACGAAACCTGGTTCGCCTGAGTAAACGCGCGGATGCGCAGCATGCAGCTGTATGGAAATCGACAGCGGCTCGCCTGTTTCAATATTTCGAAACGACCATGGTCGGCAAATCTTCCATGACTCCTGGCCTCCTGGCAGCCTGGGAGGAATTCACCCGTCCATGACTCCCGCTACTTCGTCATGCCTACCCTTGTAAGAATTTTCCACTACACTGCACACTATCCGTGGCATGCAGCCACCACTCTGGTTCTCGCCATCTTCGGTACGCTGCTGGTAGTGGTACTGCCGGCAGTCACTCAGGAATTTATCGACAAAGTGATCCCGAACGGTGAGGTCGACCGTATTGTTCCGCTTGCTGCTCTGGGAATCGGCGCCATCGCGGCAAGGCAAGTGATCACGATGTTCCGTAACCTGTGCAACAGCGCGTTCGAACAGCGTATCATTCATGACCTGCGTCGCGAACTCTATGAGAAAATCCAAAGACTGCCACTGCACTGGTTCGACAAGCAACCCACCGGTGACATCATGCATCGTGTTGCCGCAGATGTTCCGGCGATGGAACGGGTTATTGTTGGCACCATCGATCAGGGGCTGAGCGGCATCCTGCAATTTAGCATTGTGTTAGGTTACCTTTTCTGGCTTCATCCCGGGCTGGCGCTACTCACCATCGCACCGCTCCCTTTCGTCGCCATTGCCACATGGTTCTATCAAAAATTTGCTGAACCACGCTACAAAGAAGCAAGCGAGGCCGGCAGCGCGCTCAACTCTGTCCTGCACGACAATGTCGCGGGCATCCGGCAGATCAAGGCCTACACTGTCGAACCTGAGGAAGCGACGCGCTTCGAATCCGCCAGCAGCACTGTGCGGGACGCGCAAATGAAAGTGGTGAAAGCCAACGCGATCATCTGGCCATTGGTCTCGCTGGTCGCCGAATCGGGTATCGTTTTGACAATTGCCTTTGGCACCTGGTGGATCATCATCGGTGAAACAACTCTGGGCGTACTGAGCGCAGTTCTGATGTCCTGGGGACTTCTCTACGATCCGATTTCGCGCATCAATCCCCTCACTCAGCTCTTTGTTTCTGGTATGGTCGCCGGGAAACGCATCTTCAGCATTCTCGATCTCAAGGAAGAGTCGGATCTCATCAAAGGGTTACGGCCAGCGAAGATCGCTGGTCATGTACGATTCGAGAACGTGCGCTTTTCCTACGAAAAAGATGCGCCTCGGCCAACTCTGGATGCTATCAACCTGGAAGCGCTTCCCGGGCAGACGGTTGCCTTCGTTGGCCCAACAGGCGCGGGAAAATCAACCCTCCTCGCACTGCTGACGCGTTTCTATGAAGCGGACAGCGGGCGCATTCTTCTCGATAGCAATGAGATCGATGGCTTGTCGAAGGAATGGCTGCGCGATCGAATTGGCTACGTGACGCAGGACAGTTTTCTTTTCAATGCAACTATTCGCGAGAACTTGCTGCTGGCAAAGTCGGACGCAACGGACGACGAAATCTGGCAGGCGTTGAGCGCCGCCAATGCCGAGTCCTTTGTCCGCGCACTGGATGGAGGGCTCGAGGCAATCCCTGGCGAACGCGGCACCCGCCTCAGCGGTGGCGAGCGACAGCGGCTATCGATCGCCAGAGCATTACTGAAGAATCCGCCGATCCTGTTGCTCGACGAAGCAACCAGCGCAGTGGACAACGAAACAGAGCAATTGATTCAGGATGCACTTGAGCGCCTGCGCTCACAACGCACTGCATTTGTCATTGCCCACCGCCTCAGCACCGTGCGCAGTGCGGATCACATTTACGTGCTGGAAGACGGAAGAATTGTTGAATCAGGAAAGCATGAGCAACTCATTGCTCAGAAAGGGCTCTACGAGAAATTGTGCACCGCGGGACTGGGGTTTCAGGAGAATTGACCTGCGAGTCTGTGGCCGCAGCTTGCCGTGATGTGTCCAATTCGGCATCGCCTATTGCCAGCAATTGAGCAAACAAGGTAGAACTTGTCGGATGAAACCCAAGCCATTCCTCCTCTCTGTCGCAGTCGTCGTCTCTGGAATGGGAATTGGCACCTGGCTTTCACTTGCACAGGAAGAGAATAAAACCGCTGCCGTGCTACACTCCTTCGAGCGGCAGTCGCTGACAGAGACTTACTACTCGGAAGGCATCGCCGCAGGTGACATCAATGGCGATGGCATCATGGATGTCGTTCACGGCCCGTTCTGGTTCGCAGGCCCGGAGTTCGCAGAGAAGAAGTTTATCTACGGCGCGCTGCCACAACCACGTGAGGCATACGCCAACAGTTTTTTCTCCTGGGTGCATGATTTCGATTCCGATGGTGCACCGGATGTCCTCGCTGTGGGTTTCCCCGGAACGGCCGCCTTCGTCTACGAAAATCCCGGAAAGAACGGATTCGATAAACCCTGGCCGAAACACGAAGTCTTCGACTGGGTTTCCAACGAGTCGCCCCAGTTCATCAACATTGTCGGCGATATTCAACCAGAACTTGTGTGCACTCGCGATGGCTTCTTCGGCTACGCCAGCATCGACTGGAACAATCCATTTGCGCCGTGGACTTTTCACAAAGTGTCCGAGCGAGTGGCCACACCACGCTTTGGCCACGGGCTGGGAGTGGGCGATGTCAATGGCGATGACCGTCCCGATCTTCTCATGAAAACTGGCTGGTTCGAACAACCGACTACCGCCGCCGACACGCAGTTATGGCAATTCCACAAGGCAGCGTTCGCTCCCAGCGGCGGCGCTGACATGTTTACCTATGATGTGGACGGTGATGGAGACAACGACGTCATCACCAGTCTGGCGGCACACGAATACGGCCTGTCATGGTTCGAGCATCTCAAGAGTGATGATGGCGACATCACATTCAAGGAACACCTCATCATGGGCGATCGTCCCAGTCGAAATCGCTATGGTATCGTCTTCAGTGAGCTGCATTCTGTCGCGCTGGCAGACATGGATGGCGATGGGCTGAAGGACATTGTCACCGGCAAGACTTACTGGTCGCATCACCGCCAGAGCCCAGGTTGGGATGATGGGGCCGTCGTCTATTGGTTCCAACTGAACCGCACCGCCGATGGCGTCGACTGGATCCCCCGCCAAGCGGATGGCGAATCGGGCATCGGTCGACAAGTTGTGGTAACGGATCTGAATGGAGATTCCCAACTCGACATCCTGGCGGGCGGCATGAAAGGCGCGCACATCCTCCTTCAGAAAAGAGTAAATGTTGATCACGCCACATGGAAGGCTGCGCTACCAGTGGCCATCACCTTGCCTCAGGAATCCGCACCCGCCACTGGCCCGGATGCGCCCATCGATCCAGAGACTGACGCTGTTGCAGACGCCCTCGAAGGCGAATCACTGAAGGTTACGGTCAGCAAGGGCACCGCTGGGGCACAGAAAATGCAAGGCTTTGCGGGCGGCAAATGGAGCGGCAATTCGCAGCTATTCTGGCGCGGCGGAAGCGATGGCGACACCTTGCAATTCGACATTTCCGCACCGCGAGATGGCAAGTCCGTTCTTGAAGCGGTTTTCACCCGTGCCTCTGACTACGGCATCGTGCAGCTCAGCGTCGACGGAAAAAAAATGGGCGACCCCCTGGACCTCTATCACTTTTCCAAAGTGACTACCAGCGGTGTGCTTCAATATGAACTCGCTGATCTCAAAGCAGGTGATCACACGATCACCATTACCATCGTCGGGGCCAATCATAACGCCACACAGGACAAATACGTAGGGCTC
>JBNMNB010000011.1:0-59687 GCA_051270635.1 Verrucomicrobiales bacterium
GCCTGACGATTAAGCGTTAATTTTTTAATGTTATGGATGAGAGTCAATCATTGAGTCGTCGCGAGCGACAGATCATGGATATCCTGTATGCGGCTGACGGCGGCACAGTGAATGAAGTGCAGGCAACACTGGTGGATGCGCCGACGGACATGGCGGTGCGCAGGCTGTTGCACATCCTGGAAGAAAAGGGACACTTAAAGCGGCGCAAGCGAGGACGCGAATTTGTCTATAGTCCACGGCAGTCGAAGGCCATTGCTGGACGCAAGGCACTTAACAGAGTGCTGGAAACATTTTTTGGTGGTGCCGTTGACGATGCGCTAGCCGCTCACTTGATGAGCACCAAGGCGAAGGTATCGGCTGAGCAACTGGAGCGCATGCAGCGACTGATCGATCAAACGCAAAAAGAGGGAAGATAATGACAAACACAATTTGGGATATATTGAGGGATATTGAACCAGCTCTAGTGACAATGGCATGGCGAGGCGGCATTTGGATATTGCTGGTGGTGCTTCTTCTGGCTAGTCTGCCAAAGATATCAGCTGCAATCCGACACTGGATTGCCTTCTGTGGATTGCTCGGCCTCTTGTTCGTGTCAGTGTTAGGTTTCATGAATCTGCGTTTGACCGTAGTTCGATCGGCCCCTCCAGTTTCAGTTCAAATGCCAGTAGTCGTTACACCGCTGCCAGAGGTGCCAACGAAAGCCCTTCCATTACCTGTCGGACATATTGATACGGTGGCCTCCACGGCAACTGCTTCTGTGGAGCCTCCAGCCGCACAGATTTCGATTGCAGAAGTAATCACTCCAGCCCCATCGCCCCCGTTTCCGTGGCTGGTGATGATATGGGCAATAGGAGTATCGATATTCGTCATGCGACTGGCCTTTTGCGCGTTTCAGTTGCGACGATGGCACACCTTATCAACGGTAGTACCGCCAGCGATTGCATCCACCGCTGAAAAGCTTTGCAAGGAACTGCACTTGCGAGTCCGTGTGGCCGTGCGCATGTCTCATATCCCGGTCATGCCAATGGCATGGGGAATTTTCAGACCGACCGTCTTGTTGCCACCAGAGGCGGAAGAATGGTCAAGTTCCAGGCTGCGCGCTGTATTGCTCCATGAATTGTCACATGTGCGCAGGGGCGATGTTCTGACCGGAACGATCGCCATGCTTGCTGCGTCGATTCATTGGTTCAATCCGGTTGTCTGGTTCGTCTTCCGGCGCATGCAGAGTGATCGGGAACTTGCTTGCGACAACGCGGTGCTTGCCGAGAATATGTTGGCATCGGACTATGCCACGCACTTGCTCGCGATCGGCGCTGGCCACCCCACCTGTAAGGATCCTCTGATGCTGGCATCGACGATGGCACGCGCTGATACCGTGGAGGAAAGGATCGTCACAGTGTTGGATGCCAGCATTTCTCGCCGCCGCCTGAACGCGCTGGCTGGCTGGACAGTTTCGCTAGTCGTTCTTGCTATCGCCACTGTGGTAGGGAGTGTGCAACTGCTCGCTGCAGCACCTCAGAACGAAGCGCCACTCGGGATCGACATCAATGGGCCCATGACCTTCCAAACAGCACGCTACGCTGCTGTCGCTACGCTATCATCAGACGGAACCAGCGGACATCTCCATCTTGTCGACCTAAAGGACAACAGTATCGTCTGGTCGGTCGAAACCACGCTGCCGCCGCATGATCGCCCACTAATGGGCAAAGATCACGTCCTTCTCATGACCAGCAATCGCACTCTCCACTGTCATGCAATCGCCGATGGTGCCTTACTCTGGAGTCATCAAACGGACGAAGAGGATGAGTATTTTCTCGATGCTATACAATCCAATGCGCCACATGATGTGCGCGCAATACTGGCTACTCTTAGTGGGACCCAGATCATTCTGGATGTGAAGACAGGCGAGCGCAGTTCAATCGGGTCATTCTTCGGAGGGGCTCAGTCTGGTCAGCCTATTGGCGCATCCGACCAGGAAGTGCCACCGCAGTTTCGCGATGCCTATCTTGAGCAACGGCCTACGGAGTATATCAACGATCCGCAGCACCTGTTGGCAAAGGAAGTCCGCACCAGGGCTGTCGAATCATTGCGAAATTCCTCTTTGATCCGCAGCAAGGACACGCAAGTGCTGATTCTTGATCAATATCAGGAGTTTCCTTCGGGTTCATTGGGACAGCCGGGAGAAGTCAATATGTGGACGGATGATGGAACAGGACGTGTCATTGCCTATTTTTCAGGCGACTTGGATCGCACGCGTCGTCGGGTCCATTCTGACCAATTGTCTGTGGCTGATACCCGACCTCCATCTTTCGATTTAATGATATTTCTAGAGATGCTGGACGGCCCCATGGATCCCCAATCAAAATTCACCGATACGATCAATCCGAATGCGGTTGAGGGTGATCCCTTTTTTTCAGATACCGACGACTGGGATGTCATTGCCGTGGGTGGTCGCCATGTGATTCCCGTCGCACAGTTTACGGAAGAGACAACCGAAGCGCGATCTGGGTATGTCGCGGCGGGGACTTTCTCCGAACTCACGGATGACTTCTGGAACTTTGGGACGAGCACTGAGTTGGATTTGACGGTCTCACAATCAAGCGCTAGCATCAACGGGCACGGCACCCTTTCTGCAGTCCTCGTGGGCAATCTTGGTGGGCAGGTTGAAGAGCAGCCGAGGCAGTCGGTTCCGGTTTATGCGACAAGCTACGATAGGATCGCCGAGATCCTCGTCAAAGAGGGAGACACAGTTTTTGAGGGAACCCTTTTGTTTAAGTTAATGGGGGGCGCTGCAACTGTAAGAATTAGAAACGCCAGTATTGAGCTCGAGGAGGCTGTGGCGAAATTGGATGCGATTGAGGAAAATAGTGCCGGTCGCGAGCGATTGCAGCGCGAGGTGAAACGCCGTCGCTCTTCATTGGAAAAAGCAGCCGGACAACTGGTAAATTTAACTGTGAGATCACCCGCTAAAGGAAAAGTTCTGAAGGTTCACGCGACCGTAGGTGAAGCTCCCTCCACTAGGTCTCCGGTTGTCACCATTCAGCCAGATTGATTCTGGCCAGGTTCGTAGTCACTGATCATCCAGAGAAGGAATGGGGCAATAGGCCAGCAGCTTTGCGTGCTTGCCTGCTCTCATTGACAGTTTGTTCAACTTTAAGGCAGACAAATAGCTGATACTCATTGTTTTTACGGCTCTTTGGAGATGGACAGAAATTAGACAGAGAGGAATCCATAGTGCTCAATATCTCGTATCTGATTTTCAACAGGGGTTTGTTTAATCCAGACTCCAACACAATTTTCTAGATTCCAATCATGAAACTTCTGCGCTTAATCACATTGACCGCCCTCCTATTTTCACCCTCCTCTGTGGCAGCAGGGAATGACCGTTCTGTCACTGAGTTCAACTCCCGGAAGAACGACACCATGGACTGGGCCATCGTCGACGACGGTGTGATGGGAGGCCTCTCCAAAGGGAAAGCAACGTTCACTGATTCGGGAACGCTGCGCTTCGCCGGTAAGCTGTCACTGGAGAACAACGGCGGCTTTTCTTCTGTCCGCACTAAGACCGTGGTAATCGATCTGGCCGACAGCAAGGGACTAATCATGAGAGTAAAAGGAGACGGGCGCATCTACCAACTCCGCCTGAACACAGACGCTCGATACGGCTCTGGCGAAGTCTCCTTCAAGGCTGATTTCCCAACTATAAAGGGCAAGTGGCACGAGGTGAAAGTGCCCTTCAGCAAGTTCGTTGCGAGCTGGAGAGGGCGGACTCTCGATAACAAGTTTGATCCAGCGAAAATCCGGCGCCTCGGTCTATTGCTGGGCGATAAGAAGCCGGGAACTTTCGAACTCGAAGTGGATTGGATTCGAGCCTTCGGCTCAACCTGATCTGCAGAACGTGGCGGAGATCTTGTTCAAAGCGCAATTGCCGACGGAACGTTTGAGGGAGGCAAGAGTCAGCATAAGCGCAGACGCCCGAGCGTAAATACTCCATCGCACGCGCGATGACCATGGTGTTCATCTGTATTAGCCTAATGCTCGAACTGGAATGAGGCCAGCAAGACAGAGTCAGCCTGGTAATCTTCGCCTGAGAGAAGGGAGAAGGGGACTTCTTCTACGTTAAGTCCGCATCTTCGTGCCTTTTCGGGAATACCTGGTTGGGAGAAAAATTCGTTGGAAAGCACGATCTCCCTTGCTCCTGCGACTGACTGCATTCTCGCGGCATAGTTCACGGTATTGCCAAAGTAGTCGATATTCGATTCGAGGCCAACGGCAAGGCAGATTCCGCGGTGAAGGGAGATCCGTAGTGTCAACGCGTCCTCCTCATTTCCCTCAAACTTCTGTTGGATTTCGATGGCTGCTTCGAGCGCATCTTCCGGTCGTTGAAATGCGGCCATCATGGCATCTCCAATAGTTTTCACAACGGCGCCTCTTTTCGATCCAATGATGTCTTGGAGTGCTACAAAGTGAGCGTGCACGGTGTTGAAAGCCTTCGTGTCACCCAGGTTTCCATACAGCTGTGTCGACCCGACTATATCGGTGAACAGCAGTGTTTGATGTCCTACTTCCAGCTTCAGACCAGAAGCTATCGACTCTTCGGAAAAGAGATCGCGGAAGCGTTGAAGGTTAAAAAGTTCGGAAGGGCGGAGAGCTGTGGCGTCTTCGGCAACTCTCTCTAACACGACGGAAACGCGCTCGGTCTCAGGATTTACTAGCTTCAGTGTCACACTGGAACCCATCGATAGTGGGGTTCCCGCCGTCGAATCATTCGTAATCCAAGTTAGCGAACCATCACCCTGCATCTTGCTTACTTCGAAAGAGATTGAGCCGTTTTTACCGATCGCACGCCTGAGTCGGTAGCGTCCTGGAGAAAGTGTCAGATTAGTTTCGTAGGTTTCGCTGGGGCGTAGATGATGCTGAACGATGATGTGAGGCTTCTTCGCTGGTTCAGCGGAACAGTAGAAGACTTTCCGAACCACGCGGATCTCCGCGAGAACCTTAAAAGTGACTTCGATGGAATCTAGAGCTGTAGCGTCGAAATTAATATCACAAATATCGCATCGGCCGAATTCACTAAGGTCACCCAGTGAGCGAGACTCCTTCCTTACGCCCTGGCAATGAGGACACATCACATCCCAAGAGAGCCGGAGCAGTCCGGAGCGTACGGCTTGGAGAAGCAGGGCGAGAAGATCTTCCAACTCCACTCCCCATTCGAACGCGAGTATTTTTGGCCGGATTCGAAAGAGATGCTGGTCTGTAGCTGTGCGAATGTAATTTGCAAGGCGCTCACTTTCACCTGCAGAGAACCCGCTTTCAGTCAGTTTGCGGATTCCTGACTGAAGCCGATCTTCATCGACTCTTACGTCAGCTTTTGCAAGTGGCTCCATAATCTGGTTTCCGGCCAACCCGTCCAAGTCTAGTAGCACGCGCCTGTACTGCTTGCGAAGCCAGCGATTGATGTATATCAGGAGATAGCGTGACCACCAGGCTCGAGGTATCCAGCTGATGTCAACTGTGAGCCTGGTTCCAGCTTCATAGTCATCAAGGATATACCGAACGCGCACGGCGAGAGCGAAACCTCTGCTGTAGAGGCGCTCCGCTGTCAGCGATTTTCCCGTCTCCCATGCCCATGGAACTTCTACCCACTCTTGCCTTCCAAATCCCTTGCCTGAGCTTCCAAAGAGGCGACCATCTCGCTCTTCAAATTCCATCTCAGGAAGGCCGAGTCGATCATTCAGACTGCTAGTATCAGCGAGCAGAGGCCACAATGCCTCTCGGTTTGAAGAAAGATCCTCTGACCAGGAAGCCTCCACAGGGCGACTATCCTTTTCCCACCGAGGCTCCCACGAATGAGGCTTGGACTGATTATGGGACGAATGATTCACGGTTCACGACACGGGGAAAGCACCTGGAAACAGGAGCATCATCACGACTGCTATTTCCCAAGGAGTATCTGATTCTTCGGCCATACACCAGTTTACGCCTCAAAGCGAGCATTGGTCGTCCTTCTTAGCCGTCATTAGGCGCAACCAACGCCAGAGGACTAGCCAGGAGGACGACAGTGTATCTACCGACGCAGTTCAGTTGACTTTTGCACGTGTTGCCGTCCACACCGAGAACAGCTTCAGGGAGGGAGAATGGGTGGTGCCTTTCAGTCGGCCATCCACCAGCTTACCTGTGGTGTAATAGGCATCCGTTCCGTCGACCGTCACGAAGGTGAACTGCGCCGAGCCCCAAGCCGTGTCGATTTTCCCCTCCTGAATCGCAGTGTTGCAAAATGAACCAGTGAGCGAGTCGCCTTCCACAGTTTCGATTACGAAAGTTTGAAAGTAAGGCTCGGCATCAGGAGTGGGACGAAGATCAACTTCCCACGCTCCTATCAAGTCCTCGGGATCGACGACAGCCGTCTCGGCCTTGCTCAATGAGTAGGAAAAGTCCTCGGGATCGATCATGAACTGGTAGGTTCCAGCCATGGGAACAAAGGCACGGATGTTCTCGGGATCGTCTGAATCGTTGAGTTCGCTCACTCCAGCTAATGGGAGTTCATCGGAGTCTTGGTCAATCTCTCCACAGTTCAAGTCCCAGGTTCCGTTCGCCGCGAACTTGAATTCTATCGGGCCGGGCTTAGGCAATTCGACCGTCGTGATCCAACGACCATTTTTCTGCAGTGACATTGGATTCGTTTGAAGGTACCAATCGTTGAACGATCCCGCCAGGCTCACACTGTTGAGATCGATGTCGTCGTCAATTTTCGCAACCGAACGAGGTTCTGGCGTTAAGAGTTGTTGGTATAAACCAAACCCACTCACGGTCAGGGCAAGAACGGTCGCGAAGAGAACTCCGCCTTTCGAGGGCGCAAGTTGGTTGGCGGCACTCTCTGTCGAATCCCTCAGAATCAACCTGTCGAGGGCATAGCGTCCGCCGCCGGCGAACGTAAAAAGAACGTAGCTCCAAAACAGGACTTGAGTGATGTTCAACCCGAGTATCGGCGTGACCTGATGAAATCCGAAGGCGGCCACACCGATCGTGAATGCGAGGAAGAACGCGGCTGGACGTGTAAACAGACCGAACGCGAGAAGGACTCCTCCGGCGAATTCAGCCATCGCGGCAGCGAAGGCGAAGAACTCCGGCAGAGGGAATCCAAGTTCGGAAACTTGTCCGACGAACCAATCGGGAACGGGAAGCTTATCAAGCCCGCCCGACGCCATAGATAGTCCCACGTGTAACCGCAACAGCAGCAGTCCCAGGTTTGCCCAAACTCCAGTCGGAATTGCGCTGCCGAAGAAAAGGCGAGAGATTGAGGTTACGAATAGTGACATAGTGGTGACTTTTGTTTGGGATAAATGCGAACCGATTTAACGATCCGTTTTGAGAGTGATGTCCTGCCCTCCTGTGAAATAATGCCCGGAGACAGAGTGCGGTTTCTCCTCAGGAGAATCCGACAGAAAGACCATCTGAGTGGTCTCGTCGCCAGCAACGAGAAAGCGGTCGCGCTCGATTGGGATCAGCCTCCATTCACTGCCGAACTCGAGATGGCGATAGATCAGTTGGTCATCACGAAGGAAGAAACGTCTCTCCTCAAAATCGCCCACGTATCGTGAAAGATCGAGTCTCGTTGGTGTACTCACGCCCTCGATGATGGATCGAGCCTCTTTGATCCAGTCGAGACGTCCGTGGCGCTCCTTTGACGGGGCAAGTTTCAATGCCCGCTCAACCGTCTACAGTGCCTCATCGAATCGCCGAGTCTGAAAGCATCGCTGCACAATTTGATCTAACGCGGCTGCAGCCACTTGATGACTCGATTGGGTTGTTACGCTCCCTTGCGAGGAGCGATTGTGCAGGGAGCGATGCGTTTCCAAAAGGCGTTCCACCGATGCGTGGAACGGATCTCCCTTCAGATCGTCGGCCATCATGGAACCCTCGAGATCCAGGACGTCAGAGGCTAGTTGCTGGGTCTCGCGTCGCCTCTGAAAGCCACCGGTATTCAAGATGTCAGCGCTGACACGCTTGAGGCCACCATCCATTCCAGCCACAATGATGGCGCGATCATCGACGTCGAAGCCCACGTCGGAAATTCCGGGAATTCCGGTGTCGATGCTGAGCTGCAGCTCGCCCGTATCGGCGTGCCACAGCTTTACCTCAGAGCTGTACCAGGCGCAGGTGAGCAGTCGCTTCCTGTCGCGGCTCATTTCTATTGCTCCGACCATTTCGCCGTGCGCGAACACGGTGCGCTGCAGTCTGCCTGAGCTTGCATCCCAAAAACAGACACGGCCATCACTGTGGCCGGTGTAGATCCGAGATCCGTCTGATGACCACAGCACGGAATTCGACACGGCGTCGCCTTCCGGCTGCAGTTCCATCATGGCCTCACCAGAGGTAAGATCCCAAACCAGGGCGCGACCGTCTGGGGCACTATCACCACGTTGAGACGTTGTCACGAGGCGTGTTCCGTCGGGATGGAAATCCATGCGCATCACTTGGCCCCGATGGCCTTCCAACCGGATCAGTTCTTCTCCGGTTTCGACATCCCAGATCGAAATGGCGGGATCCTTCGTCTCCGGACGAGCTCCATTGCGTAGAGCTCCTGCGGCGAGCCTGCTTCCGTCGGGGCTAAAACGGAGATTTCGGACACGGTAGTCTACGGTTTGCTCGCGAACCAGGCGTCCGCTGGGCAACTCCCAGATTCGGATCACCCCGCCGCTGCCTCGGGTTGCCATGCGCGTCCCGTTGGCGTTCACATCGACGCTGTAGACCGAACCGGCGCGCCAGCGCAGTCGACGAATTTCGACACCTGATTTCGAATCCCACAATCGCAAGGTTCCGTCCTTTCCCGCCGAGGCGAGATAGGAACCATCGGGCGTCGCCACGACCTCAAAAACCAAGTCTTCGTGCCCGACGAACGTCATGGTCGGCAGAAGTTGATCGAGCGACCAACGCGTCAGCGAACCGCTCTCCCCAGCCACGGCAATGGAACCGCCATCAGGAGCGAAGGCAATGGCATGAATGTGTGTCTCGTCGGTTAGGAGGAATCCCACCTCTTCGGCTGAACGCACATCTCTTACGGCAATGCCGCCTTCCCAGCCGGCTGTAGCGAGTAGCGAACCATCTTGATTGAAAGCGAGAGCACTTGCAGATCGCGTGTGCCCATTCCACGACTGTAAGCGCGTGCCATCTCTGGTAGACCAAATGTTTATCTGGCCTTCTTCGTCGCCCGTCGCGATCAAATTGCCGGCGGGAGAGAACTGGAGGCTCTCGAACCCGAGCCCATCTTCTCTAATCTCCCGGATTCGTGTGCCGTCACTGTTCCATAGGAGAAGCCTGCCCGACTGCGCCACCGCCGCCACCTTGGAACCGTCGCTCGTGGCGGCCAAGCGCACAACATCAGCGACGCGATCGTCCATTACTGCCAACTCAGATTCCAGTCCGAGCGACCATAGCCGAACCTTGCCGTTTCGCTCGCTGGTCACGATCCGTTCACCGTTGTCGGTGATGGCAGCGCCCGTGAATTCTCCTTCGATGCCGACGGAGTGACCAATTTCATCTCCGTTGAGCACATTGCTCCCCCGCAACGTGTGATCAGATCCAATCGATGTCACGTGCTGTTGATCCTTCGAGAACGTGGAGAGAAGAACGGGGCCGTCGTGACCATTGAATGTCGCCACCTTGCTAGCGGTCTCAGTATTCCAAACGTGGACGGCGCCATCTTCACCCGCCGTTACAAGGCGAGTGCCATTAGTGTCGAAACGGACATCGTAGACACATTGATCCGCTTGGTGGCCTTTGAATGACTGAACAGGATCCGCGAGTGACCGCGACACCCATGCCCACTCCCAGCTGCGAGCACTGTCGGGACACATGGCGAGCAGCTCCACGGCACGTTTTCGCCGGCCATCGCGGACTGCATCGTTGGCTGCCGCCAGCATCGACGGATAGAGCATTCGCTGCACCGCTGCCGCTTCGGCATCAGCGCGTTCCTTTTGAAGCGTGGCTTGGCGCTCGGCCTCCTTGGATGCCTGAAGGTTTACTTCCGCTTCGTCCCAACCCCGTCGCGCCTGGGTCAGGCCGTAGATAGAGAAGAAGAGCCCGGCGACCAGCGAGGCTACCGTTATTCCACCCGCTGCGCAGGCGAAGCGATGGCGCCGCACAAATTTTTGAATCCGGTAAGAAACGCTGGGAGGCCGGGCTTCCACTGCCTGGTCTCGGAGGTAGCGGTCGATATCCTTGGCAAGAAGGCCAGGGCTTTCGTAGCGGCGCTGCCGGTCTTTATCCATTGCTGTCATGACGATCCAATCGAGATCGCCGCGCACAACTTTGGAAAGGCTCCCGGGTTCACATCGTCGGTGGCGAGCGATGGAAGTGAGGTCATCGGCTGCCAGTGTTGCCAAGCGTGTGGACGGTTTGCTCGGTTCCTCTTCGCGAATGCGTCGACGAATTTCATCGTACCCAGCGCTGGCAAGCTCCGCAGAATCGAAAGGCGTCTTCCCGACTAGAAGCTCGTAAAGCATCACGCCAAGCGCGTAGACATCCGTTCGCGTATCGACGTCCAGACCACTCATCTCCGCCTGTTCAGGACTCATGTAGGCGGGCGTTCCGATGAATTGTTGGTATTGGGTGAACAGCGTTTTCTCTGTGAGCCTCTGCTGCGTTGCCTTGGCAATTCCGAAATCGATGACCTTCGGCACTGGCTTTCCGTCGTGAAGCGTCACCATCACGTTGGATGGCTTGATGTCGCGGTGGATGATACCGTTGAGATGGGCGTGCTGGATTGCCTTGCAGACATCGATGAACAACTTCAATCGCTCGCGCGCGGATAAATTCTCTTGATCGGAGAACTTGGTGATGGCGACGCCGCGCACAAGTTCCATGACGAAGTAGGGACGCCCACTCTCGGTGCTTCCAGCATCGAACACCTTTGCGATGTTCGGATGATCCATCATTACAAGAGCTTGGCGCTCGGCCTCGAAGCGAGCCATGACCTCGCGCGTGTCCATGCCCAGTTTGATGATCTTCAAAGCAACCCGCCGGCGCACCGGTTCTTCCTGCTCTGCCATGTAGACTACGCCGTAGCCACCTTCTCCGATTTTCTGGAGCAGCTTGTAGCGGCCGATCTTCGTTCCCGTACCTTCTTTCAGTTCAACGAAAGGTCCGCTGCCCCGATTCGCTACGGTCTCAAGAAAGCCGCCGACCTGCTCATGCGCCCCCAGCATGCCAATGATCTCGGCCGCGAGATTGTGGTCATCGCTACACTTTTCTCGCACGAACACCTCCCGCTGTTCGCGATCGGATATTGCAACGGCGGCATCGAAAATGGCCTCGAACTGTTGGCTTCGGTCTTCCATTTGCATGGGTCAAATACTCACTGAAGCCACTACTAGAGTCTGGTGACATCAAACGTCTCACCTGCAATCTCGGGCGTGACAGTGAGAAGCACACGGTCTTTCTTGCCTTTCTTTATCAGAAATATCTTCGTGCCACTAGCAGCTTGGAGTGTCGAAGTTCCCTTGGGCGACAGGGTCCACTTCTCCTTGCCGAACTGAATTGCAACCGCCCTGCGCGAAGGATTTTTCAAGACGACTGGAATATCGAACGCCGCCGCTGGTTGTTCCTTCTTCGCTGCCACTCGCCGTTCGGTCTTCGGTTTTTCCTTCAAGTTGGTTTCGCGATCGATCAGTCCTTTCTTGAACCCGTTCCGCAGAATCGTTGGCGGTTTGGAGAAGTGCACTTTCTCGAACCGAACCTTTTCGTCGAAGACGCAATCCTCAATGACAACGTTGCCGTAGAAAGTCAGGCGTTCGAAATCGACAGCTCCACGCACCTGGCAGCGACGAAGAGTCAGCGGTGCATCGAAGGCAACGAAGTATTCTTTGAGCAAGAGGCGTTTGCGTTCCTCTCGAAACGTAATGATTCCGCCCTCGATCACGCAATCCTCAAGCAAAAGTGGCGCCTTCAGCTTAGTGAAGAACTCTTTCACCTGGCCAACGCGGCCTCCGTAGGAACCGCCGCGGGTCTTCCGTTTTAATCGGGTGAAATCGAGGTCTCCTGTGATCGTCGCACTGGCGATTCTCACTGGCTTTTCGCCATCGATACGTTGGAGCAAATCGGCCGCTGTGATGGTTTCAGCCTGAATGGTGCCGACGATGAAATAGCCAACGATGGCGACGGCGGCGAGTTTGGTGAAAATGTTCATGATGGATCTGATTCTCAGAGTGTTACGTTTAGATTAGTGAAATGAGCGCTTATCGCCCCTTTTTTCAGGCCGATAACAGCCCTCTAATCTTCAATGCGACGTAATCGGAGAAATCGGAACACGGAATCTTCGAATAATTTTCAGTCAGGCCGTCAGGCGCTTAAAAAGCCACGCCCGCGCAAAGGTCCAATGCCGCTTCGCCGTCATCTCCGACACGCCCATTGCTTTAGCTGCCTCAGGAATCGTCATCCCGACAAAGTAGCGAAGCTTTACTAGCTGCCTTCGCAGGATCTTCCTCCGTCAGCTGGTCCAGCGCTTCATTCACCGCGAGAAGCACGTCTGGTTGGGTATCGATCGCCAAACTCACGTCATCAATATCCACGCGCTGGAGTTTGCCGCCGCCACGCTTTTCGCGGCACTTCGCGCGCGCTTTTTCGATCAGGATGCGCCGCATCGCTTCGGCGGCGGCCGCAAAGTAGTGGCCACGATTTTCCCATTTCGCCGAGTCATCATTCATCAGCCTAAGGTAGGCTTCATGGACCAGCGCCGTCGGTTGCAACGTCTGCCCCGCGGGCTCGCGTGCCATCCGAGCCGCCGCAAGCCGCCGGAGTTCCTCGTAAACTTGTGGCAGCAATCGATGCGCAGCAACGGTGTTGCCGTCGTCAACTGCCTGTAGGAGCCTCGTTACTTGGTCGTCCATGTTTTCGGCGACTTCCGATGCTCTTCTTCAATTGAGTCTTCGGGGGTGGCGATCATCACTCCACTCACAGTGCTGCCGCTAGACCTAACGATCCCCGAGAGCCAATGCTGTGGCCAGCCTTTATTACCATTCTGAGCGCCGAGAAGCGCTCCAAGGATTCCTCCCCGGTGTACATTGTCGCCTCCCAGGTTCGTGTTGGCGATCACTGCCCGTTCAGGGCGGTGGCTGTATTTCAGCGCAAGATAGATGACTGCTGGTACCGCGTCTTCGACGTAACAAGCTGTCGATAGGTGTCTGCCAACGACCTCATCGTCCTCCCGTTCTAACCACTTGAAGAAAGAAAACCCAAAATGAGGATTGCGCTGACTCGCGCACTCACTCCGAATCGCTTCTTCGAGAGGAACGCCGCGGAATACCGGGTACAAAAGAGACAAAATAGCTTCCGCTGCGATCTGCATCTTTTTCCCCGCGTGCGTGAGCGCCAGATGCTCAAGAGCGCGAGCACGGCCTTCTTCTTCATCCTGAGCGTAGAAGAGTGCGACCGGCAACATCATGGCGAGACCGCTGATATGCTTTTCAGTTACGGCACACTTCTCGGGTTTCTTGCCACGGCCGAGGTTTGTGAAGAATCCACGGTGGCACTCTTCAATGTAGGTATCGCGGTGACGATCCGGGTGTGTCAGCAAATCGATGTAGCGCCTCAGGTAGTCCTGCGAATCGTATCCTCCGCAATCATTGAGCGATTGCCAAGCCTCTCTGGCGAGCTTTGCGGTTAAGGTGTTTTCGCCTGCCTGAAGGCCTTGGTGGTAGTGAACTCCGCGCTCGCCCCAGAAGCGTCGCTGCTCCCCGAGTATATCAAGTTCGGGACTTGGGGCACTCCATTGAGAACGCCAGAATATGCTATCCGGGTGAAAAGATTTCGGTGCTACGAAATCGCGAACCTCCCCGTAGTCGTTCCTGAGCGATTGTTTGTTGTAATACCAATGCACCGGCATCGCCAGCGCGTCACCGATTGCAAGTCCCAACAGAGCACCTTGGACTCGATCTTCAAGGGTGAGCGATTGCGCTGTTCCAGCCGTTTCCATACTTGTTACAAGAGGGAATCGAGAACCAACTGATCGAAGTTGCGTAGTATTATCGCTCAACAGCGAGGCGGGATTTGCGATAATAGCGAGCTGTTCGAGCCAATTTCGACGCAGTTGGTGGGCGAAAATACAAGCAGCCCGATCAGCTTAATTTCGATCTCCCTCAAGGCTGTCCGTTTACCGCAAGCACTGGTATGAAATTAGACCGATCTAAAACCGGAATATCTCTTAAATCACTGCCTGATTTCGTTTCTCTGCGTAGCGGTCGAACCGATTGGACAGGATAAAGAAGGTCGGTGCCCACAGGCCGACGAAGATACCAAATCGCTCAGCGTGCGCCTGCGACACTGGCTCCGATCCACCTGTGAAATACCAAATCGCAATCGAACCTATGATCGAAGCGAAGCCGAAAATAAAACAGGCGTGACTGAGAAGCTTGAGTTGGGCGGGTTTCATACAGCTAGTTACGAAGACGTCTTAATTTCGGATGTATATTAATATGCCTATTTGGGGCCTATTGGGGGATCACTAACATTTTACGACTGAGAACATTGTTCGGAGTCGGCGAGAATCGCACGAACCACGATGAGACTCTCACTTTGCATTCGTGATCTCGCCGAACCAGTGTGATCGATTGAGTTGGGGAGTTGCCGTTACCTTTACCTCCCTCTGGATTTTCCAGTCTGGCGGTCTGTCAGGAATCGCTTGCGGTGCTTCGTTGACCGCCCCGACACCTGCTTGCGCCAAAATTTGAAGCTGGATGGCTTCAACTCCCGCCGCATCACCATGATCACCTCACTCTCGGACAATCCCGTGGTTTCGCGAATGCTCTCGAACGATACACAGTCCCTCCAGGGCATGCGAATCACCCGATTGATAAATTCCGGATTATACCATTGATGGTTCACGGAGACTTTATTCTGGAGAGTTTAGTCCAATGGTTTAAAGCTCCTGACGAGAGCGTTGTTTGTCCTGCCTTACCCATGTCTAAAGGATGGGTGCCACCACCTCCACAATTCTCTCGCCATTAAACCTGACTACTTCTGCCAGTCTAAATGAAATGGTGTCAGGTAAGAACCAGAGACGCCCGTTTTGCGGAATCGGATACAAAACAAGCGGCTAAAGATATGGCGGAAATCCTCAGATGAGTGTCAATAAAATGCGTTCCAAATTTTCGAATCCCTGTCATGACCGCGCCCGAGCCTGAACTCATTCCGGCTCAATCCCGTGCGATGCTCCACCGAGTGGCTGAGTGAATCATTAAAGCTGAACACGTTCTCTCCGAAGCCGACCGCCAACTTGGCGATGGAGAGCTGGTTGAATTATCTGGCATCAAGGGAAAAGTGATGATGAGTTCCATGGGCGGGTGCGTCCGGTGTGGTGATCGGTTCATTGATCCGTGCTGGCCCGAAAGCACTTAAAGCCCATTTGTTTATCTGTGCCTATCTGTAGATATTTTCTCAAATCTGTGTTAAATCATGCGTGTCGGAGAAGAAAAAATCATCACAGAATTCCACGGATAAAGAAGGCTGAGCACAGATCTCGATTTTCCTTATTCGAGGCGATTCACCGTCGGCGGTTTTTCCGCTAACAAACGACTAACAGAAAACGACCAACTACAAAACGACCAAAAGACATGGCAGATCTAGACGACATCAGAGACGGCGATAACTTCGGCCTCAATACTCCCGCTGATACCAGCAAATTCTACCTCAAAGGTATGAATAGCATGAGCTGGGGGCTTAAGAATCGAATGTCACGAATCTTTAACCGCAAGTCGGGCCGCACCGTGATGCTCGCCTTCGACCACGGCTTTCTCATGGGGCCAACTTCTGGCCTCGAGCGCATTGACCTCAACATCGCGCCGCTCGCCGAGCATGCCGATTGCCTTATGGGTTGCCGCGGCACTATCCGCACGATGATTCCAGCGGAGAACACCCAGCCTGTTTGCCTTCGCGCCGACACCGGCACGACCATCCTCACCGAGATGAACCACAACGTCCTGCTTGGCGAAGAAGAGATGATCAGCATGAATGCCTCAGCCCTGGCAGCCATGATCTCCATCGGTGACGCAGCAACCGAGGCCACGACGATTGCAAATTTCAGCCGTCTGGTAGACATCGGGAACAAGTACGACATCCCGGTCATGTGCGTCACCGCTGTTGGCAAGGACATGGCCCGTGACTCTCGTTACTTTGGTCTGGCCTCGCGCGTCGGTGCAGAGAATGGTGCCAGCATCGTCAAGACTTACTACACCGAAGGCTTCGAGAATGTGGTTGCCGCCACGCCTGTGCCGGTGGTCATCGCTGGTGGCAAGAAGCTCCCTGAAATTGAGGCGCTTGAAATGGCCTACAGGGCGATTGAATGTGGCGCTGCCGGTGTCGATATGGGACGCAATGTATTCCAGTCTGAAGCACCCGTCGCCATGATCAAAGCAGTCAGCGGCGTTGTCCATGATGGACTCAAGCCTGCTGAGGGCCTCGATCTCTTCGAGACTTTAAAGAACGAAGCCTGATAACGGCTTCTCAAGAGCCGCCGTGTGGTTCGCTGCAAATAGCCTAAAGCTTACTTAGCCAGGCAGTGTCTTGGCCTCTCAATTCGATCTGCAAAACAGAACGAATTTCGAGCAAGACGAGACAAGCAGCAAGCCACCGGCGGTTCGATACTGTTTCGTTATTGTCGCCTCGGGCGAAGGTAGTCTTCGGGGCTGAATTGATGGGATCTTCGGTTGATCCACACATTTTCGTCAGTGTCGTTGTAAAATTTACGGGTCTCCCAGAAGAGCTTTTTCATCGACTCGAGTTTCGAAGCGTGACTTGAGTTGCCTGCGAGGTTCGTCATCTCTTGAGGATCTTTTTCGAGATCGAAGAGTTCCCAGAGGCTCGTCTCTTCTGCAGCATTACGCGGTTGATCGAAGTGCAGGAGTTTATGGGTGTTGGTTCTGATCGCGCTATGCTGGGCGACGCCGTGTCCTCCGTCGATGTAGCGATAGTAGAGGGTTTTTCGCCAATCGTCCGGTGTTACCCCGCCATTTTTCAGCAACGGCATGAGGCTGATCCCATGCACCTTCCAGTCCGTCTTCACTCCAGCAGCGTCGAGAAGTGTCGGAGCATAGTCGATGTTCTGCACCATCGCTGTGCTTCTGCTTCCGGGTTTGACCTTCCCTGGCCAGCGAATGATGAGTGGCATTTTTAGCGATTCTTCATAAGCCCATCGTTTGTCAAACCAGCCGTGTTCTCCTAGATAGAATCCCTGATCAGCACAGTAAACCACGATGGTATTCTCGCTCAACTTCAGCGTCTCCAGTTTGTCGAGGACTCGTCCAACATTACGATCCACACCGGCAACACAACGCAGGTAATTTTTCATGTAGCGCTGGTATTTCCATCGAACGAGTTCCTTGCCTGTAGGAGGATTGGCCAAAAATGCTGTGTTCTCGCTTTCGAAAGCGGCGAGGTAGGCTTTGCGTTGTTCTGGTGTCAATCGCCCTAAGACTTTATTCGCTTGATCGCCTTCGAACAGCATCAGATCAGACGCCATGCTCATATGCTTGTCGATTCCCATCTTGTGATTCGACGCAGCAACTCGTCCTTCATAGTTGTCAAAGAGGGAAGGGGGCTCCGGGAATTTGATGTCTCGATAGAGTTCCAGCTCTTTAATGCTCGGCTTCCAATTCCGGTGAGGCGCCTTGTGCTGGATCATCAATGCGAACGGCTTGGTTTTGTCTCGATCCTCGAGCCAGTCCAATGCTATATCTGTGACCACATTCGTCGAGTGCCCTTCGACTCGACGACTGCCGTTAGGCCCAAAGAGATCAGGATTGTAGTAGCTACCTTGACCGCTGAAAACTTCCCAGGCATCAAAACCACTCGGTTTGGTTTTCATGTGCCACTTTCCAAAGACCGCAGTTGTGTAGCCGCTCTGCTTGAGTTTCTTCGGCCACGATGGACGTTTCGGATCCAATGCACCACCCAGGTTTACGATCCCGTTCTTGTGGCTGTGTAAACCGGTCATCACCGTTGCCCTCGACGGCGTGCAGATACTGTTTCCGCAAAAACTATTTTCGAAGAGCATTCCGTCTTTGGCAAGGCGATCCAAATTGGGCGTCGGGGGGAGATCCAACCCATAGTTATAGGCTGAGATGGCTTGGGTCGTCAGGTCATCGCTGAATAGGAAAACGATGTTTGGGCGCTCTTCGTCAGCGCTTACGAAGTTTGGAGTGATAAGCGCCGCCAGAAGGAGGAACCGATTTGCAAGAGTAATCATAAGGTGAATGGTGGGAAGTGGCTGTCGTATTGCATGAGAATTAGTAACGTAGCTGATTCTTTAGCGAGTTGGTTTCGCTTGGGCAGTTGCGATCCCGGCATTTTCTAGACGGGCGGAAAGTCCGGCCTCCATGCGTTTCCGCGTGGCCTCGTGCTCTAGCTTATTAGCCAGATTGGTGATCTGCCCGGGGTCGCGTCGCATGTCATAGAGTTCTTCTGATCCGTCGTTGTAGTGCATGTAGGCCCAATTTTTGGTGCGCCAGGAATGTCCCTTGGAGAAGGACAATGCGCCTTTTTTTACCTTGGTGAAGGGGTCTTTCAGGACGGGCACGAGGCTGAGGCCCTGGACGTTCTCGGGCACTGCTAATCCGGCAAGTTCCGAGAGTGTCGGATAAAGATCGACCAACTCGACGATCGAAGCGGTTTGACCGGGTTTGTAGCCGGGTGCCGAGATGATCAGCGGGACACGGGTCACCTCCTCGTGCACGTTCGACTTTTGCCAGAATGTGTGGTCGCCCAGATGATAGCCATGGTCGCTGGTGAAGACCACTGCCGTGCTTTCACGCAAACCGAGTTGGTCAAGCTCCTCAAGGATGCGGCCGACCTGGGCATCCATGAAAGTGATCGTCGCGTAGTAAGCGGCCCACATTTTTTTCTGATTATCGGGATGCTGGTCGATTCCGTTGGTTGCCGAACGGCTCCCGGCCTGACCAAGTTTCGGGATGTCTGCAAGATCGTTTTCGACCTGTTTTGGCACCCGCATGTCCTGCCAGCTATAGGGATCGAAATACTGTTTTGGGGCCACCATCGGGTAGTGCGGACGAACGAATCCGGCCGCAATAAAGAAGGGGTCGTCGCCGTGCTTGCGCAATAATTCGATGGTTTTGTTTGCGGTCTTGTGATCCGGTTGATCGGAGCCGTCTCCCTCGTGACTCACCGAGACAAACATACGGTGCGGCATTTTTGTCGATTGCCGGCCCTCCGGCTTGTCGGTGAATATGTTGAGATTCAGGCAAGCGTAGTCTCCGGGTGTGTGCGCTTCATCGCCTTGTGAATTGAAGCGCTCAGTCCAACACTCCGCTACATCCCGGCCATTGGTTCCTGCAATGATGTCCCCCGGCACGGCCATGTGGAAGATCTTGCCGACCCGCGCCGAGTAGAATCCGTTCCTTTTGAAGTGTTCCCCGAGCGTTCGTTTCCCGCTGCCCTGATAGCGACTAAACATCAATGAGGTGCGTGACGGCGCACACCACGTTCCCTGGCAATAGCTGTGCGTAAAGAGCAATCCCTGACTCGCCAGTTTGTCGATGTGCGGGGTCTTGCAAATCGGATCGCCATAGCAGCCCAGAGCGTTGGCCCGAAGGTCGTCGGAGATGATCAATAGCACATTCTTGATAGCCGATGCTTTTTCGTCAGCTGGTAATGGAGTGCCCGCGAGTAAGCATGTTCCAGCCAGGGATGCTAGAAGTCGGATGGATGGGATAGTCATGACAAGTGGGGCAAATTCGATTTACAACAAGGCAATGCCAAGAAGTAGTGGTGACTTTTAGTCGCCATCCTCCCAGGACACTTCTCGTCATTCAGCGGCAGGTTGATCCCATAGTCGATAGGGATCTTTGAGACGTTGCATTTCATTGAGCAGAAGGGATTCGAGGTGTATGCGTTTGTTCGCATATTTCGGATCCTCGGCCAGATCAGTTTTGCCGGGTCTTTTGTGTTCGTCGAGGAACTCGTCCGGATTGTCATTGAGGTTGAAAAGTTGAGTCTCGCGCACCTTGCCATCCATAGTATCATATTTGATCAGCTTCCAACCATCGGAGGTTTTCACGCTGCGCATACCGGGTTTGGTGCCGCCGCTGTAGGTGCCATAGAGAGTTTCGCGCAGGCGGTTCTTCTTTCCTTCCAATACAGAGCGAAAGCTGAGTCCGTTCACGCCCTTCGGTTGGTCGATGCTGGCGAGGTCGCAGATAGTTGGTAGGACGTCCATCAGATAGAGGAAGCCAGAGGCCTCGCTGCCGGCCTTGATGCCAGGGCCACGAACCAGCATCGGTACCCGCCAGGTATGCTCGTAGAGGTTCTGTTTTCCCTGTAAGCCATGTCGGCCGATGGCCATGCCGTGATCAGACGTGAAGATGACGTAGGTGTTGTCGAGCTCACCCATCGCCTCGATTTTCTTCAGCACGCGACCGACTTGCTGGTCGATGTTCTCGATGCAGGCGTAGTAACGACCGATCTCATTGCGGATAGTGGCCTCGCTGCGCGAAGTCATCACGCCCTGGACTTTGTCCTCGTCGCGGAGACCAGGGTGACCGTGGAAAAACGGATGCTTTGGCAGGTAGTTGCCCGGCAGTGGTGGAGCCTTCGGATTGAAAGTGGTCGGTGGTTGCTCAGTGTTCACAGCGCCGTATTTTTCCAGCAGTTCGGGCATGCCATTGCGCGGGTCGTGCGGGTGGGCGAAGCCGAAGAACATCAGGAACGGATCTTCGTCTTTGGTAGATTCGCGCTGATCGAGGAAGTCCATGGCGTGCCCACCATGCCACTGACTGCCATCGGCAGCGCGGCGGTCGCCACCGTCGTACCGCACGGTGAAATGCTCGTTGGCTTGCCTGAAGGAGTTGCCCTTCTTGCAGGTGCGAAAGGTGTCGTAACCAGCGGCGTTGAAGACGGCGGCCATACTCTGCTTGGCCACTTCGACGGCGTGGAGATTTGCGGCGCCAGCATTTTTTTTGCCTTTGCGCTTCTTGCCCCCTGGACTGCTCGGGGCACCCGGGATGTTCCAAACACTGCGCCCAGTCATGAGCATGGTGCGCGATGGGCGGCACACAGCGCCAGACCAGGATCCCATGTGGTGGGCGTCATGGATGAGCATGCCTTCCCTGGCGATGCGGTCGATGTTTGGTGTGTGGCAGACCGTATTGCCATAGGCACCCAGCGAGAACGGGTCCTGGTCATCAGTGAAAATGAAAAGAATATTGGGGCGTTCGGCAGCGGGGATGCTTGCTGCCGGGAGCAAGAACAGGAGTGCTGCGATGGGGTGGTGGAATTTCATACTTGGCTCTGTGTCTGAGGTGGATACCTGAAGTGCTCTTGTGGTTACGCACGAAGTTCGCGTATCAAAAAATACCACTCGAGTATATATCCCTTTCCACTCTCAACCGATTCCGCACTGATATTCAACCCATCCAAATAATCAAAAAACTCCCGTAATTCCTTGAAAACCTGAGAGAAATGACCCAAAGTCAATCTCATTTGAATGAAGGTATCCCACTCTGAGAGTGGGATAATTAACGTTATCCTGAGAAATGAACACCGACGAATTCTGGCAGATCATCGACGCCGCCCATAGTGGTTCCGGCGGTGGTATGGATCGAAAGAGCGAACTGCTGAGAGACCGCCATTCTGCACTCGAGCCACAAGATTTGAAGGACTTCATCGCTCACTTCGATACTGCGGATGCGGCCGCTTACACTTGGCCGCTTTGGGGCGCGGCATACGTCATGCATGGCGGATGTTCGGACGATTCCTTCTCCGATTTTCGAGCTACTCTCATTTCCCTCGGGCGAGTTACCTACGAACGAGCTTTGTCGGATCCCGAATCGCTATCAGAACATGATTTCGATGATGAAGAAGACATCTGCTACGAAGGATTTCAATACGTGAAGAACGATGTGGCAGAGGAGATGCTCGGAGAGATTCCGAAGCGGACAGTCAGTTATCCAGATGCGCCTACTGGCGAAGAATGGGATGAGGACACCGTGGATCAGCTATATCCGAAACTTTCAGCGAAGTATTCAGGCGGCATGGGCGGCCTCGAGCCCCCCTCAACTAACAAACCTTGGTGGAAGTTTTGGTAACCAAGAAACCACAAAGAGTGGCTACCAACAGGCTGCCCGCGGCGAGTCGAAAGCATCATGACAATTCAACCATCAACCCTGAATTCGGAGCGCGCTACCAGGCAGCCTGTGGTAGCATTTTGACGGCCTAGAAAATGCGCATGATGTTGCCCAAGCGATCTTTTCCAATTTGGATTCTCGCGGACGGTATGTGGTTCTGACAGGGTGAGTGGGCACGATGGTGCTGTTCCAGCGAGGAATCGCTAATTCGTCGCTGTGCCACTCGCACTTGGGGCAATCTGGTGTCGGTGAAGGATCACGCGGTTTGTGGTGTGACCGGGGGGTGGGAATGGCTATCGGGCGGCCCGGGCAGCTGGACGAGGAGGATCTCCATTATGTCAGGAGTCAGTTCGCTCAACTTGCCTTCGATCCGGGTCATGGGCCGCTGGCAGCAGGGACAGATGGGCGTATTGGTGGTGGTGTCAGGATCGACGGCGGTGATGGCTTCTGCAAGGGTGGGGCCGATGAACAGTGTCTTGCCGGTGTGGAATGCGATGCGTTCGCGGGTGGTCCGGGAGCAGGGTGGCAGTAGCCGAAGTAGCGGATGGCGCGCATTTTGCTGGTCAGGACGTGGCGCAGGTAGCGGCCAATGTTTGGAGCGAATCGATCAAAAAAATTCCTGATCCGCTGGTGATTTCATGGCTGAAAGCGAACGAAGCAAATCTTTACGTTTCCGCACTATCTATTGGAGAAATCAAATTTGGAATTGAAAGGCTAGGGGAGGGTGTGAGAAAGCGAGAATACCAGATGTGGCTTACCGGTCTTACTGGAAGAATGAAGGGTAGGATTCTGAGTTTCAACGACTCTGTAGCCACTGTTTGGGGACAATTGTTAGCTGAATGTGAGAGGTCTAGTGCGGTGCTTCCGACTATAGATGGTCAAATTGCGGCTACGGCTATTCGGCATTCGCTGGTAATTTCTACCAGGAATATGAACGACTTTCGAAAGGCGGGAGTTAGAACTTATAATCCTTTCAAGTAATGTCTATTCAGGGAGAAATTGGGAAGTAGGAAAGCAGGCCGAACAAGATTAGATGAGGAGGCAGCGAAGAATGTGAGAGCATGCTGAAGTGGCCTGAAGGAGTAGTCAAACATTGCCATAGAAGACCACACCCAGGTGAGCTATGTGTTGCCGCCGGGAATAACGTTTGTGACAAACCATTAATTTGTCAGACGGTGGAAGTCCCGTGCGTCCCTGGCGTCGATTTCTTTTCCGTGACCTTTGGGTAACAAATGGTTACTGTTCCATCCAATGAGATGGGAAAAGAACCAGAGCCGACGATGGCTGAGTATGCAGTGTGTCGCTGTCTTTGTGCTGTGGGCTTCGGCATCGCAGGCCAAGGAAGTTTCGTTTAATCGCGATGTTCGGCCATTATTGTCTGATCGTTGTTTCGCCTGCCATGGGCCGGATGCTCACGATCGGAAGGCGACGCTGCGTCTTGATGTTGCTGATGGTGAGGATGGAGCTTTTCGGACACATGAGGGGTCGACTGCGATTGCTCCGGGATCGCTGGAGGACAGCGAGGTATGGTATCGACTGACGACGACTGACGCCGATGACATGATGCCACCTGAGAAGTCGCACAAGAGTCCGCTTAATGAATCGGAGTTGGCGATCATAAAGAGCTGGATCGAATCTGGAGCAGTCTACGATGAATTCTGGGCCTTTGTGCCACCATCGCTCCCAGAGACGCCAGCGGTTGCGACCGATGACTGGAGTCAGCTCCCGATCGATCTGCACGTCCTGGCGAGTTTAGAGTCCAATGGAATTAAGCCAGCGGATGCTACTGATAAGCGGAGCCTGATACGCCGTGTTTCTCTAGATTTGACAGGACTCCCGCCAACCCGTGCTGAAGTGGCCGCCTTTCTGGCAGATGATAGCCCGGGCGCTTACAAGCGTTTGGTCGATGAGCTGGTCAGCAGGGAACAATATGGGGAAAATATGGCGCGCTACTGGCTCGATCTGGTGCGCTTTGCCGACACCAATGGCATGCACAAAGATTTCTATCGCAACTTCGTATCGTATCGCGACTGGGTGATCCGCGCCTACAACGAGAACCTCGGGTACGATGAATTCGTGCGTTACCAATTGGCTGGTGACCTCTATCCAGAGCCGAATGCCGATCAGATGATTGCCTCAGGATTCAATCGGTTGCATTTGATTATCGATCGAGGCACCGCACTTCCAGAGGAGAGTTTTTTTAAAAATGTAGTCGATCGTGTCACCTCGGTGGGCACTGCGTTCATGGGACTGACGGTGCATTGCGCTGCCTGTCATGATCACAAGTATGATCCAATTACGCAGAAGGATTTCTATTCACTGTTCGCTTTTTTCAACAATATTGATGCCGAGCCTGAGACGGTGAGTTCGCCGAGAAACGGTTTGCAGGCACCCTTTGTATCGTTTCCTACGAAGGAGCAATCTGCCCGCCTGGCGAAACTCGACGATGACACTTCAGACTTAGAAAAGGCGGCAAAATTTATCACGCAAGCGGCAGAGGTGTCTGCAGCAGATCCCGATGTGGCGAAGGAACTTGAGCAATACGTGGAGGATCTGGGAAGCAAGATTGGTAAGCGAAAAAAGCAGCGTGATCAGTTTTTTAGAAATGAAGTGGCTCATGCGATGGTGATGAAGGAACGGCAGGAAGTGAGGCCTGCATTCATCATGGAGCGTGGCCAGTATGATGCGCCCGGGGCACCCGTCGAGCGCAATGCCCCAGGATTTTTGCCAGCGATGAAGAAGAGCGGTGCTGTCGCCACTCGGATGGATTTAGCGAATTGGTTCGTGGCGGCGGAGAATCCTCTGACCGCTCGAGTTGCAGTGAATCGCTTCTGGCAGCATTTCTTTGGCGTTGGATTAGTGAAGACATCGGAGGATCTTGGCGCACAGGGAGATGTGCCCAGCCATCCCGAATTGTTAGACTATCTCACGGTGAAGTTTGTGGAATCAGGATGGGACATCAAGAAGCTGGTTACCGAAATCGTGCTGTCGAAAACTTACCAACAGGCGTCGCCAGCATCGCCTGAACAATTTAAACGTGACCCAGAGAATCGATTGCTGGCACGTGGTTCACGCTTTCGAATGGATGCTGAAATGATTCGCGATCAGATCCTGGCGACCAGCGGTCTGCTTTCTGAAAAAATGTATGGCAAGAGTGTGAAACCTCCGCAGCCGGACGGATTGTGGGCAGCCGTGACAATGATCGGCGAGCGCTTCAAGCAGGATACCGGTGATGCGATTTATCGCCGCAGTCTCTACACCTATTGGAAGCGAGGGATGCCTCCGCCGCAGATGACAATTCTCAACGCGCCTGCTCGGGATGCTTGCGTGGCCCGTCGAGAACGCACGAACACACCTACCCAGGCGCTGCTGCTTCTCAACGAAAGCGAGTATTTTAAGGCTGCCAGAACGCTTGCGCTCAAATTGCAAGCGGACTCGGGTGCTGTTCCCGCAGCGTTCATTTCAGCCGCCTATGAGACGGTTACTTCCAGGCTTCCAGATGAGAAGGAGCAGGCAATTCTACAAAGCTTGTTTCATGATCTGAATGAGAGTTACCGCAAGAATCCTGCGTTGGCAGAAGAGATTTGCGGCGGCACTGAACTCAGCAGCATTGAAAACAAAGTGGAATTGGCTGCGTGGACGATCGTGATCAACACGCTTTACAATTTGGATATTTCCAAGACCCGCGAATAGGTAATCATGAACGATCTTCTTACGCAACATAGTAGTCTTCAATCACGTCGCTCGTTTCTGTTGAATACTGGTATGGGATTGGGCGCTTCTGTTCTGGCTTCGTTAGGCTCAGGCCGGGGGCTGGCCGCCGATGCTGGTAGTGGCATCGTGAGTGCCAGTGCAAGCGGGGCTGCTCGGGCGAAGCGCGTTATTTTTCTGTTCATGGCGGGTGCGCCAAGTCAGGTTGATCTGTTCGACCGCAAGCCTGATCTGGAAAAAATGTTTGGCACCGAGCTGCCGAAGTCGATTAGTAAGGGGCAACGTGTCACAACCATGACTCGTGGCAAAGAGCAACTCATCGCGCCGAGCATGTTCCAATTTTCTCAGCACGGGCAAAGTGGCTTGTGGATGAGCGAGTTGCTGCCGCATCTTGCTGCATCGGCAGATGACTTGTGCATGGTGCATTCATTCAACACCAATGCAATCAACCACGATCCAGGAAAGACTTCATTCTGCACAGGGTCCGAGATTCCAGGAAAACCGAGCATGGGATCGTGGTTGAGTTACGGTCTGGGTTCATTGAACAAAGAGCTGCCAGATTTTGTCGTCATGCCTTCTGCTTTCTGGCGAGGAAAAGTCAACGTCCAGGCATTGTATGCGAGGCTTTGGGGGAGTGGATTTTTGCCGTCGAAGCATCAGGGTACTTCGTTCATGACCACGGGCGATCCCGTTTTGTTCCTGTCGAATCCCAAGGGAGTTGATGCTGGCGTCCGCCGTCGGATGCTGGATTC
The DNA here is from genome assembly GCA_051270635.1 of Verrucomicrobiales bacterium. Lineage (GTDB taxonomy): Bacteria > Verrucomicrobiota > Verrucomicrobiia > Verrucomicrobiales > DEV007 > JAGROY01. Next base: position 26,594 of record JBNMNB010000011.1, read on the forward strand.
GCTGGCTGAATTGAATGCCCAGCATCATGCTGCGATCGGCGATCCTGAGATCCAGACGACCATCGCTCAGCAGGAAATGGCCTTCAAAATGCAAACGTCGGTTCCTGAGCTGACTGACATCTCTGACGAGCCGAAGGAAGTGCTTGAATTGTATGGGCCGGAGGTCGATAAGCCCGGTTCATACGCCAGGAACTGTCTGCTGGCGCGACGCATGGCTGAGCGCAATGTGCGATTCGTACAATTGTTTCACCGTGGCTGGGATCACCATACGCGACTGCCTGAGAACTTGAGGGGGCAATGTCAGGATGTTGATCAACCGACTGCAGCCTTGCTGAAGGATTTGAAAATGCGCGGCTTGCTGGACGATACGCTAGTCGTCTTTGCTGGCGAATTTGGGCGAACGGTTTACGGACAGGGGAATATTACCCGCGACAACTACGGCCGTGATCATCATCCCAGATGCTTCTCCGGTTGGCTCGCCGGCGGTGGAATCAAGGGCGGCATCCATTACGGAAAGACGGATGAATTTAGCTACAATGTAGTTGAAGATCCGGTCAATGTGCGCGATTTGCATGCCACGATGCTCCATCTTCTAGGCATCGATCATCGCAGATTGACGTTCCCATTTCAGGGTCTTGATCAAAAGCTCACCGGCGTCGAACCCGCCCGTGTGGTGAAGGATATCATCAGCTGATATCGGCTGGTAGATGACGAATCGATCATTTCGCAATTGCCTTAACCGCCCGAGTTCGTCAGACTTCGTGCGTAACAAAAATCCCATGAAATTCCCTTACATGATACCATTCCTGCGTAAGTGCCAGTCGGTTGTCACTGCGGCTGCATGCCTGTTCGTCCCGTCCATATTGGATGCGAAGCAGCCCAACGTCGTTTTTATCCTGACAGATGATCAACGATCAGACGCCTTGAGTTGCATGGGAAATATGCATTTGCAGACACCGAATATTGACCGGCTGGCTGCAGAAGGCGCGTTGTTCAAAAACCATTTTTGCACGACGTCATTATGTTCGCCGAGTCGTGCGTCGATCCTCGGTGGTCTCTATGCGCACACGCACGGAGTAGTGAACAATTTCACAGACTACCCGAAGCAGTTGCCGACATTTCCTCGCCAATTGCAAAAGGCTGGATACCAGACGGCCTACATTGGGAAATGGCACATGGGTGAGGCTGATGACAGCAAACGGCCAGGCTTTGATCATTTCGTGACACATCGTGGGCAGGGGAAGTATTTTGATACTGAGTTTCGAGTCGATGATGGCGAGCGCAAAGTAGTGCCGGGCTATTACACTACTGTGGTCACCGACATGGCGATCAATTGGCTGGAGAACCAGGAGGAAACGGAGGCACCCTTCATGCTGATGATCGGTCACAAGGCGCCGCACAGTTTCTATTTTCCTGAGCCGAAGTACCAGCACGCCTTTGATGATGTGCGGATTCCTTATCCAGAGTCCGCATTCCAACTCGACGACAAGCCTGCCTGGATCAAGCAACGCTTGAGCACGTGGCATGGCATATACGGACCGCTCTTTGACTGGCGTAAAGAATTTCCAGACACATCAGCTGCGGGGATGATCGCGTTTGAGAACATGACGCGTGCCTATTGGGGGACGATTTTATCGGTGGATGATTCGGTCGGGAGAATTTACGATCAACTGTATCGCACAGGCGAGCTCGACAATACGCTCTTCATTTTCACCAGTGACAATGGATTGTTGAGCGGCGAACATGGGATGGTGGACAAGCGCACCGCTCACGAGGCATCTCTGCGAGTGCCCCTGGTCGTCCGTTATCCTGAGCTGATTTCGCCTAAGATGCCGAAAGTGATCAATGCGCAGACGCTAACATTGGACTTTGCGCCAACGATTCTGGAGATTTGTGGCGCAGAGCCCCTGACGAAAGTCCATGGAATGTCATGGGCGAAACTACTGGGCGGTGATGATCCTGACTTTCGCACCAGCTGGTATTACGAATACAACTATGAAGTGCAATTTCCCTACACTCCCAATGTGCGGGCGATCCGGACGGATGACTGGAAATACATTCGCTATCCGCACGGTGACGGATCACCTGACAAGCACATGGCGGAGCTTTACAACTTGAACAGCGATGTTGAAGAGCGGCACAATTTGATCGCCGATCCGAAGCACAAGGATCTGGTTGTAAAGTTACGTTCGGAGCTTGATCAATTGATCGCAGCATCGGGTGCTACGCCCGACAAGATGCCGCTCGATGAAGGGATCAAAGGAGAATTGCCCGACGAAAAGATTCGGTAAGGTAAGACACAGGCGCTTAGCTTGCTACAATTATTCATCAGCCAACAGGTCGATGCAGATTAGCCGCCTGGCGTCTCGGACTACCAGTTTTCCATCTGCGTAGGCGGGATGGCACCAATTTTTTCCGCAAACCTGCGTGCGGCTGATTTCCGTGTAGCTGGCGGGATCGGCTTTGAACAGAATTAGTTCACCCATGTCATTCAGCATCATCACGTTTTTGCCCATGCCTGTGAATGAGGCAAACGCGCGGTCGGCGCTGGTTTGCACATTGCCATCTTGAGCCCACGTTTGCTTGCCGGTCGTGGCATTAAGGCAGACGACTTGCTGCTTCACTAACATGTAGAGGTGACCATCGACACAGACGGGGCTGGCAAAATTGGGGCCCGATTCTTTGCCAAGTTTCCACGCTTCGTGCGTTGAGACCACGCCGTCCTTGTTCTCGATTCGTGTGGCAATGAGGCCGACTTCATGTGAGCCGACGATGACGATGTCACCATGGACGACGGGAGCAACAACATGACGCCCGTAGTTGGTTGAAAGTGGCACACGCCAGAGAAGCTTGCCGTCTTTTCGGTCGAGTCCAATGACGCCACTGACGGTAAAGCATACGACTTGCTCGACGCCTGCGAGTGTTACCACCATTGGCGGCGAATAGGCGGCTTGATCGTCCTGAGACTGCCAGACGATGGTTCCTGTTTTCTTTTCAAAGCAAACTACACCTGCTCCTGGCGCTCCGACTAGAGTGATGACATGGTCGCCGTCGATGCATGGGCTGGCGGCGTATCCGTGTCGGGCTGCGCCCTGGGTTTTTCCCTTTTCGCCAGTGTAGGGCGCTCCGAAGTCCTCAAGATAGTTTTTCTCCCAGAGTAGCTCACCACTATCTGCATCCAGACAATGCAGCTGTCCTTTGCATGATTGGGTGAGGACGATTTGGCCATCGCTGACGGGTGCACAGCGTGGGCCGGTGCCGAATCCATCTTTGTGCGGGCCGTCGAGGGTGTCGTGCCAGATGGGTTTGCCGTCGCTGAGGTTAATCGAATGAAACGTCTCTTTGCGCTTTTGAAAGTCACCGTAGACGACGCGTCCGTTGCTGACAATCGGCGCAGCAAAGCCGTCTGTCACAGGAATCCGCCAAATCATGTGCGGGTCTCCCGGCAGTGTGGTCACGATTTTGCCATCTGCTGACGCGTGTGCATTTTGCTGGGGGCCACGTTGATGCGGCCAGTCACCAGCAGCGACGGAGCCCAGCGATGTCAGAATCATGATCGGTAACGAAACAAATACTCGGTGCATCGCACGACTATGGGCTCAAGATGCCGCGTCTGTCGATCCATGTCTTGAGTCGATCATTTGCCGGTTACTTGCGGGCAATCTTTACGATCAGGCAGGCATGATCAGAAGTGCCGGGTGCATAGATTTTTTGAGTGCTAAGCGGGCGCAAGTCTGGAGTGACCCAAACGTGATCGATTGCCAGAATGGGAAGTCCCGATCGCCAGGTTTCGCGGAACCTGGTGCCTGCGTGATCGTCCGCGTGAATCAGCTGGCGACGCCAGGGATCAAAAAATGCTGAGTCCCATGGTGTATTGAAATCACCGGCGACGATCGTTGTCCTTCCGGTGCCCGTGGCTTCCTGCAGAATTCGAGCGATTCGATTTCCACGAGGATAGAATGCATTTGGGCCGATATCGACGATCAGCAAATCCACGGCTCCGCTGGAGAGTGGCACTTTGATCCTTGCGAAGCCGCTTCGGTTCGGCAAGCGCTGCTGGTCGGTAATGGCGAAGTCGCCGCGGATGAAGCAACCCATCGCCATGCCAAGTTTCCTGACAACACGATATCTCGGGAGTTCAGATTCGTAAGTTACAACGTTTTGACGCGTCAGGCCACCGGCCTCTACCATTGCCACAATGTCTGGCTGGTGTTCGTTTACCAAGTCAATGAGTGTGGGATTAGGGTGGTCAGCATAGGCTGTGTTCCAGAATAGCACCGTCAAATCTGATTCGGCCGAAGTAGGCAAGTCGCGAATACGGTAACTACTTTGAAACCAGTAAATTCCAATGGTCAAGGCGAGGCTGATGTAAGCGATGGCGAACCCGACACGCTTTCCTTTGAGCATTATTCCTGAGAGAATTGCCCAGCCAGTAGCCTGCAATGGAAGCGCGAAGGCATAGAAGATGGGGGCCGTAATGAACCAACTGTCTCGCACTGTCAATCTGATGAACAATGCCAGGAACAGAATCCATGGAGCCGCTCGAATGGCGAGCTGTCGTGAGTGATACAGCCACTGCTTTTTAGCTGAATTCGTTGAGCTGAGTGAAAGCGTCACTGAGGCGGTTTTGTCACTTTCGCATTGATCAGTAATGATCCATCTGGTGTTTGCAGCACTCCGCGAATTTCTGAAGGAAGCGCCGTAGAATCGTCATCCGTTTTCTCAAGAACGATTTCAACGTGAGTCGCGTCCTTTCTTGTGACCTTCGGCCTGGGATCATTCACTTTGAAAAGTCCAGGCTGCGAAGGGAAAAATGCTCCGACTTTCCAACCGGTTTCCCAGGGTTGAGCGACTTGTATGGTCACTTGTAATTGTGCTTGGCTTGCCTTGGCTGAGCTCTTGCTGGGAACTGGAAGTGCTTCTCGGGCAACTTGAATTTTCTTTGTCGAAGCATTGCCCTTCGTGCTTTTTGCGACGGTGACTCTTAAATTAAGTTCGGCTCGTCCTGGCACACACCTGCTTGGATCACAGGCCAGCCAGGAGACCCTGGCTTTGACAGGAAGCACGGTGCCAATTGGCAAATTTGAAACGAGTTCAAGTTGGGTCAACAAGAGCACTTCTCCCTCGTGACCAAAGGTGACGAATCCTGCAGTTTCGTATTCTTTGGGGACAGGGAATAGGAGTTCGTTCACCGCTGCTGCCTCAGGTTGCTCCCATTTCACCTTTACGGGAGTTCCGCTGTCGCCGGGATTCTCCCAGTAAACGTGCCAGTGGTTGGCGATTTTTAAGCGAATTGCGACATCGATTGGCGTGCCAAAAGCGATGGTGTCACTTGCCGAAATTAGTTCTGCTTCGACAGCGCCACTTCGCACCGGAGCGGCTGGCAGGGAACTGCTCAGCAAGCCGATGATATAAAGCTGTAGGGGAAGCGACAAAATACGATGCATGGTCGAAAACTGCTGGCCGATTGCTCATTGGTCAAGGCGGCGAGGCAGTCTCAGGGATCTTTGAAAAGGTTAAGAAACCCAAAATTTCTATAATCTTTAAGGAAACGATTGAATCCAGCGACAGAAGTCAGTAGAATGCTCAGTCTAGGAACAACTTTATCTATAATTACCGAAAATTCCCACAGGTTTCTATTTTCAGCGTTACTCATTGATTCTTAAATTCTTATGGTAAACAAGCGAGCAACAAAATCCGAGGAAGTGGCAGGGAATCCCTGGAACGAGTTCATCGCAATCGTATTGCTTTCTATTGGGTTGCTGCTTTTTCTATCGATGATTTCCTACAGTCCGGGGGACTTGCCGAACTGGTTGTCGTTCAGCAGCCAGGACGTCCAAAACGACCCGGTGCACAATATTATCGGGCCATTGGGAGCCATGATTGCCGGATTTGCGCACTTTCTATTTGGGGCACCAGCTTATCTGATTCCTGCCGTCATGATCTGGTTTGGTGTGGCAAAATTGTTGTCACGGATGTCGATCACCTGGCGCCATCTCCTTGGGTTTTCGTTGTTTCTCCTGGCGGGTTCCTGCCTCATGGAATTCCAGACTTGGTTTCTCAATGGCTGGAAGGATGAATTCAATGTGCTGAGTTCAGGTGGCTGCGTTGGCTGGTTCGTGGGAGGTAAAGTGGTAGCTGGTGTGATCGGCACGGGCGGTGCATTTCTAGTCATGGGGTTGGTCTATATGCTGGGCCTCGTGCTACTGTCAGGGTTTTTACCTGTGTCGTTTTTCGTTGTCTGTCGTGACGCCGTTGCAGGGATGATCCACCAATTGCAGGAACGCCGCGGACTTGTCGTTGCTGGCGCTGACAATGATAGCGAGATCGAACTGAAACGGATTGAGCGAGAAGAACGCCGATTGAAGAAAGAGCGTGATCGCATCGAAAAGAAGCTGAATAAGCAGCCCGAGACGGCGAGTAACAGGAAAAATGGAAAGAAGAAGGCTGTTGAGTCTGTCGAGTCCGAGGAGGGAGTTTCAGAAGAAGAAGGCGAGTGGGAATACTACTACGAAGAGGAAGATGAAGAAGCTGCTTCCGAGGAAGAGGAAGAATTTGTCGCAGAGCCGGAGTTGCCGCTACTGCCCGCAACTCCTGAGCCAAAGATTATCGACTCGTCAGTAAGGGACAGTGCAAAAAAGAAGTTGTCACTTGCGGAATGGCGAAAGCAACGGGACGCCAATCGGGGTGACGATAAAGCGGGTAATGCTCCTCGCCGTCCCTCACCGCTTGGCGAAGCATTCAAGGACTACGATTTGCCGGATCTGGATTTGCTTGAATTTGAGGAAGACGACGAAGCACGTAAACCTGCTGACGTGGCGATTCTACGCAGCACTCAGGATACCATTATTCGCACGCTGGCTTCCTTTGGTGTCAATGTGACAGCAGGGGACATCACGCGTGGGCCGACGATTACGCGCTATGAAATCTACCCAAGCGACGGATTGCGGATCAACAGAATTACCGCTCTGGAAGCTGATATCGCCCGTGCAACCCGTGCCGAAAGGATCAATATCCTCGCGCCGATTCCTGGTAAAGACACCGTAGGACTGGAGATCGCTAACAGCGAAAAGGTCGCGGTTCCATTACGTGAACTACTTGAGGATGAGGACTTTCAGTCAGGCAAGTGCAAGTTGCCGCTGGCGCTCGGAAAGGATGTTTATGGCAACACGATTATCGCCGACCTTGCCTCGATGCCGCACCTTCTGGTCGCAGGAGCAACTGGTAGCGGAAAGAGTGTTTGTATCAATTCAATTATTGCCAGCCTGCTCTTCCAGTTCACTCCTGATCAGCTACGCTTTATCATGATCGACCCGAAGGTGGTCGAGATGCAGAACTACAATAACTTGCCGCATCTGGTGATTCCGGTAGTGACTGATCCAAAGAAAGTGCTTCTAGCGCTGCGGTGGGTAGTGAATGAAATGGAGCGCCGCTACAAAGTTTTTGCACAGGAAGGCGTGCGGAATTTCGACTCATTTAATGACCGAAAACCCAAGGAAGAGGCAAAAGCAAAAGCTGCGGCAGCGAAGCAGCCATTCATTCCCGGTCTAGACGAGGAGGATTCTGATGCCGAGGGGATTGAAGACATCATCGATGACGAGGCTATCAATGAAATTGCGGGCGAACTTGAAGAGATGGCAACGCATGCGGTGCGAATTGAAGATAAGATCGGTGGTAGCCTTGATGAAGAGAAAGAAGAAGATGAAGACTACTACAGTGACAAACTGGAGGTTCCTGATTCCTACCCTTACATTGTAGTCATTATCGATGAGTTGGCAGACTTGATGCAGACGGCCCCGGCGGACGTTGAGCTGGCGATCGCGCGTATTACTCAGATGGCGCGTGCTGCTGGAATTCATTTGATCGTCGCGACTCAAACCCCACGAGCAGATGTTATTACGGGAGTGATCAAGGCTAACATTCCTACACGTATTGCTTTCCAGGTTTCCTCTGCACTTGACAGTCGCGTCATTCTTGATGTGAAGGGTGCAGAGAAGTTAGTGGGCAAGGGGGATATGCTCTATCTACCACCAGGAAGTGCCCAACAGCAACGCGCCCAAGGTGCCTTTGTTACTGATGATGAGATCGGCAGTATTGTAGAACACTGTAAGAAGCAGGCGCGACCCATCTTTGAAGAGTCTATCCAGAATACTATCGAGTCAGCGGGTGCGGAATCTGAAGATGAGGTGTCACCTGAGGATGAAGAAATTCTGGAGAAATGCCTGGACGTCATTCAGCAGGAGAAGCGTGCATCTACTTCATTGCTCCAGCGTCGCCTTCGCCTTGGATACACCCGAGCTGCTAGAATGATTGATATTCTAGAACAGCGAGGCATTATCGGTCCCGGTGATGGCGCAAAGCCGCGTGAAATTTTGGTCGATTTGGGCGAAGGTATCGAGTAAGGGGTGATGTGTTTGGTCGGGAAGACGCGAACGCTTTTACTTCATCTGATTTCACGATTGCATTGAATGACGACTATGATGACCATGACACCTGAGTTGGTGACTACTGGTGAATACCTTGCGGGTGCACGGGCTTCGCGCGACCTTTCCATTGAGGACGCTGCGCATGAGACGCGTATTCCTGCCTCGCATTTGCGGGCATTAGAAGAAGGGGACTATCAAATTTTCGATGGAGTCGCGTATGCCAGGAGTTTTCTGCGCCTCTACGGGAATTACCTTGGAGTTGATGTTGCAGATGGATTATCGCAGCTGGGCGAAAAACCTGAATTGTCTGGAAAGGTGAACCATTATCCTTTTTTGGAAGCTCCTGATAAAGTGCGCTTCGCCAGTGAAATGAAGGCGCCGCGTTCAAGCTCGGTGCCGCTCATCACCGTGCTACTGGCGCTGGCACTTGTCCTCGCGGCACCCATTACTTTTCTCATTGCGAGGAATTATTTCGTGGAAAAACCGGAGACAATAATTGGAAAGCGAGAACGTGACGCGAGTGGGGCCGTTGCGTCGAGTCCGGCTGAGGAGCTGGAGAAAATCGCCAAGCTTCCTGATGGCCAGCTTGAGCGCATCCGAAGCCAGGCCGAACCTGAAGTGAGGCGAGCTGAAGTCGTTGACGAGCCTTCACAGGACGCGGCGGAAGACGAGCCGGCGGAAGAACCGAATGAAGAGGTCGGCGCTATTTCAGCGGACTGAGGCGCGGCAGGTGGCGATTTTTATTTGCATCACAGTATAATTTACCATAAATTATGGAAATTGTAGTGGTATGCAAATTTACTTAGCCCGAGAAAACAACAAGGCAGGCCCGTTCAAGAAGGAACAGGTTTCCGATATGATCCGCGAAAATGGCGTGGAGAAGACTGATATGTTCTGGTATGAAGGACTTTCTGCTTGGAAATGCCTGGGCATGGCTTCCGAGTATGAAGCTGACTTTGTGGCAGCAACTAAAGCGGAAACTCCTGCCGTTGCCGGGGAGGAACCCACTTCTCCCTCATCGAACGCATCGAGCAGAGACGGTGTGGCTGTGAAGAAGCCGGTATCGACGGAACCGTTGCCATCGGTGGAAGCTGCCGCTCCAATTCCCTACAATCCCAATGGTGTGCCTGCACCGAACCAGGAGTCCTTCGAGGACTTCGATATCAAGAAAGAAACGGTTCTGGCATCAAGACGCGTGCGTCTTGGTGCGGCAGTCATCGATGGTGCGATCATTTGGATGAGCATCTGGCTGTTGAGCGCTATCTTGCTGCCAAATGGACTGTCGATCATGAATCTGGCGGGTCGCGGTGGAAGCCAGAGTGGCACCCAAATGCAGATTAATCAGCAGGCGTTCGAGGCAGATTTGAAGGCATACCGGAACGATATTACTGAGGAAGAGTTCGCCCAAGTTCTCGAACAGCATACCGGAGCCGCCAGTTCTTCCGCAGGGCTATCGATCGCCGATCGTTTAATCGTGGTGAATTGACTCAGGAAGAGCAGAAGGGAATCATTCGTTTTGCGATTGCGACCGGAGTATTTTTTCTGGTGGTCGGAATCGTGCAGATCGTTTTGCTGTCATTGCGCGGGCAGACGATGGGCAAAATTCTCCTTGGCATTCGAATTGCCCGTGATCCTTCAATGGATACAGCCAAATTTGTGCATGCGTTCCTTCTTCGGGTGATAGTGCCCGGGTTCATCAAGGCGGTGCCGGTGATCGGTGGCCTCTTTGCGTTGATTGATATGCTTTTTATCTTTGGTGGCGACAAGAAATGTCTGCACGACAAGATCGCCTCGACCGCCGTGATTCGAGTTTAGCCAGACTCTAGATTTCCTGAGAGTCGTAGACGACTACGCGATCCCACAGGTGTTTGCAGGAATCTACGAAGACATGATGATCGGCGTGGTCTTGATAGATGTCGTGATCTTCGATCGTTTTGAAATTAAGCGTGAGTGAGTAGCTGAACGACTTGTCAGTGACCGGTCGCTCAGGAGTGGCTGCGGGAGTGCCGATGGTGCCCTTGGCAATTTCATCGATTGAAAATAGTCCGCGCAGGCCATTTTCGAATTTCTGCAGATCTTGTTCCGATAGGCCGTGCTTCAGCCAGAAGAATACGCTGTGAGTCATCATAGATCGCGGACTATGCGAAGCTGTAACGCAGATGGCAATGGATTTTGTGCAACATTAATCCGCCGCTGGCAAAAATTACGGCAGCTCGATGACTGCTTTGATGAGTCCGGATGTGGCTACCGTAGTCTCGAATTTCTCAGGGACATGATCGAAAGGAATGCGGGCCCCAATCCACGTTTCAGGCGAGACCGAGCCAGAAGCGATTGAGGTCATGACGTGGTGAAAGGTTGCAGCCGTCGCATTACGCGTTGCTAGGATAGTGAGTTCCTTGCGGTGGAAGAGAGGATCGTTGAAGGTTACGTCACCCTGAAAAAGTCCGGCAAAGACGATGCGTCCGCCATTTGCAGCAAGCTCGAAACAGTTGCCCATCGACTGCGCGTTCCCAGTGGCATCGATGATGAGCGACGGCAGGTTTCCGCCTGAGATGGCGCGCAGTCGGTCTTCAAGTGGCGATTCGGAGGCCCCAAGTGCAATGGTTTCCGTGATTCCCAGACGTTCACGGCAAAACGTGAGGCGCGACTCTTGCATATCCACTACCGCGACCAGTCCGGCCTGAGTTTTCGCAAACGCGGCGCATCCCAGTCCGATGGGGCCAGCTCCCACGACGACGCAGAAATCGTCCTTGTCTGGAGCACCTCTCTCAACTGCATGGGCACCGATGCACAGAGTTTCCACCAGTGCCAGCTCATCAATATTCAATGTGTCGTGGGCATGCAATTTGTTAGCAGGCAGGACCAGCTCAGGCCGCATGCCACCGTCGATGTGCACACCTAGAACCTGCAGATCTTCGCAACAATTCGTCCTGCCGCGTCGGGATGCCTGAGTCGCGGGATTATTGAGATAAGGTTCCACAGAGCAGAGCATCCCCGGGCGGAGAGCTGTCGAACTGTTGGCACATTCGATGACTTCGACCCCCAGTTCGTGGCCCAGCACTCGCGGATAGGTAAAGAATGGTTGTCTGCCGTGGTATGCATGAATATCCGTGCCGCAGATGCCGATCGTCCGGACGCGCACTCTAACATCCCCATCATTCAGTGGTTCACAAGGTGCGGCATCGCGAAAATCGAATCGGCCGGGATTGGTCAGGACGATCTCTCTCATTTGGTCAATCTCCCCGGTGCGCGGACACCTTTGCCCTTTGTCTTTGTGGCAGTATCTCCCAGATCCGCACGAGCAGAATCTGCGAGCAGCTGCATCCTGGCGACGATTTCCGGATGCTCACTCTTCACGTCGGTAGTTTCGCTGATGTCGGTTTCTAGGTTGAAAAGGGTCAGGCCGATCTCCGCCTGCGAGTAGGCTGTTGGAATGCCGTCAGTGCCGCCGGGACGACCATTCATTGTTCGGTAGCGGTGCGGAAAGTGTAGTTTCCATTTGCCCATGCGCATGGCCTCCAATTGCCCGGCATAGTAGAAAAAGTACGCTTCGTGAGGACTCTCTGCACCTACTGTGCCAGCCACTAGCGGCCAGATGTCTTTGCCATCGATTTTGTGGCCGGGCAGATTGGCTCCGATCAATTTTGCGATCGTCGGTAGAATGTCGATCGTCATCGTTGGTGCGTTGCAGGTCGTTCCAGCAGGGATTCTTCCTGGCCACCACATCAGGGTGGGTTCGCGGCATCCGCCTTCAAACATTGTTCCTTTGCCTTCGCGCAGCGGCCCAGACGAGCCAGCATGGTCGCCATAGCTCAGCCATGGGCCATTGTCAGAAGTGAATATCACCAGAGTGTTATCTTCTAAATTGTGGCGGCGCACGGCACCCATAATCTCACCCACAGACCAATCGACTTCCATCATGACATCGCCGAACAGGCCGCGTTGACTTTTGCCGCGAAATTTGTCCGAAACATAGAGCGGAACGTGCACCATCGAGTGGGGCACATAGAGGAAGAACGGTTTGTCTTTGTGCGTATCAATAAATTTGACAGCGCGCTCAGTGTATTGCGTGGTCAGCTGTTCCTGATCCAGCGGAGTCACTTTAGGATTGATCACCGCATTTTTGTCGATGAGTGGAAGGTGAGGCCAGCGTTGGATGCGCTCTTCCATGGGAAGGTGACGCACTCCGGGATGGTAGGGCCACATGTCATTCGAATACGGAAGACCAAAGTAGTCATCGAACCCGTGCTGCATCGGAAGAAACTCGCGATGGTGGCCCAGGTGCCACTTGCCATAGCAGGCAGTCGCATAGTCCTTCTGCTTGCAGACTTCCGCCAGCGTCATCTCATCAGAATGAAGCCCGTGAGTGGCTGCCGGACCAAGTGCTCCCTGAATCCCGACCCTAACATTGTAGCAACCTGTGAGCAATCCTGCACGGCTGGCTGAACAGACGGCCTGAGTGACGTAAAAATCAGTAAACTTCCGCCCTTCTCTCGCCATCCTGTCGAGGTTCGGCGTGTCGTATCCCTCTGCTCCGAACGGGCCGATATCTGCATAGGCCATGTCATCCATGAAAATGACCACGACATTCGGCGTCTGGGTAGAGCGTGGGCCCTGAGCCCTGCTGTTTTCTACGAAAAATGGTACGGATATCAGGGCAATGAGTGCCCCCACCAGAAGATTGAATTGGGTCGTGCGCATCGGCTGCAAAGTGACTAGTTGCTGCAATCGACGCAAGACATCATCGGACGAAAATAGGCGGAGTCCGGAATGATCTCCGAACTCCGCCTGATTATCTATCCCGCCTGGATGCTGGAGATTCCGCTATGATTCCGCACCTTCACTGCTGCCTGAGCGCTTCTTGCCACCCCGCTTCTCTTTCTTGCCGCGCATCCCTTTGGCTCCTCGCTTTCCCATCGCCTCCGCAGCAGCAGTAAGTTCTGTGTCGCTCAGCGCATCATTCCCATCTTTGTCGAAGCGCTTGGTAAGCATTTTCGCCATCTTGGGATTGGCCTTCATGCGCTTCTTGAGCATCGTCAATTTTTCCTCGATGGTCATCGATGCGAAGTCTGGACGCTCGCCGCGTGCCGGGCGTTCTCTTTGTTCTCCGTCAGCGCTTCGCTCCTGGCGCTCAGCGCGAGATGGCTTACTGTCGCGCTTGCCTTTGGCATCATCGTCAGCGGCTGCTGCGAGGACGGGCATCCCAAGGGTCGCTACGGAAAGAAGTGTGATTAGTATCTTTTTCATTTTTCTCTGTGGTTATTTAGTGGATTCGTTCTTCAGGGTTACACCAGCTGCGGATTATTTCCTTTGTTGCAACTGTATAGAAAGGAACCACACGGCTTTTACACAGAAGCAGCTGAACGTATTACAGAGTTGTTAGGGGCGTTGACACGACAGAAATGGGGGGTTGCAATCGTTACGTCGTCATCACAGTATCTATGCCATGATGAGATCACTGTTTTTGACACTTCCCGCGCTTTGCTATTTTCTTTCTGGGGCAACGGCGCAAGACACGGCATCCAAAAAAGGAGAATGGAAGTCTCTGTTCGATGGCAAATCGCTCGCTGGGTGGACGAACGGTGCTGGCAAGGAAGTCGGAGCGGGTTGGGAAGTGGTAGACGGCACGATTCACCGCAGTGACAAGGGCGGTGATATTTTTACCGTCGACGAATACTACAACTTTGAGCTGGAATTTGAATGGAAGGTGGCCAAAGGCGCGAACAGCGGATTGAAGTACCGATTCGCTGACTATCACGGGAAGAGTATCGGCTGTGAGTATCAAGTGCTCGATGATGCCAATCATTCGAATGGATCCAATCCAAAGCAGACTGCCGGTTCACTTTACGATGTTATAGCACCGGACAGCGCTGTCAAAAAGTTGAAGAAAGTTGGAGCATGGAATAAATCCAGGATCGTCGCCAAGGATGGGAACGTGGAGCACTGGTTGAATGGTGTGAAAGTGCTGGAGGTCGACATGGAGAGTGACGAGTGGACTAAGGCATTGGAAAAGAGCAAATTTCGCGATGCGCCGACATTCGGCCAGAAGAGTGGTCGTGTCATGTTGCAGGATCACGGCGATAAGGTGTGGTTCAAGAGTCTGCGTATCAAACCACTCTACTAATTGTTGATATGATAGAGTCTGTTGATTCTCAGTTGTCCCGCCGCCAGTTTCTGGGGCGAGCAGCCGCTGGCAGTGCTGCCGCACTTTCATTGGGTCGCTCTCCTGTGTGGGGCGGTGCAAGTCCATCGTCCCGTCTGCGTGTCGGTGTCATGGGACTTAGCCGTGGCATGGCGCATATCAAGGCATTCAGCGCAGTGCGCAATGTTGAGATCGCCTACGTCTGTGATGTTGACTCACGCCGGGCTGCTGAAGCCGCGCGTGCTGTCGAGCGAACCGGGCAGTATGCGCCAGCGGTTGCGGTGACGGATTTTCGCCGCATCCTTGATGACAAGGACGTCGATGTTTTATCGATTGCTACTCCGAATTTCTGGCATGCTCCGGCGACTATTCTTGCCTGTGAGGCTGGAAAGCATGTTTACGTTGAGAAGCCGGGATCGCACAATGCTGCGGAATCGCAATGGATGGTGGACGCTGCCCGCAAGTATGACAGGAAAGTGCAGATGGGCAACCAGCGGCGCAGTCTCCCCGCGATCATCGAAGGTATTGAAAAAGCAAAGTCAGGCGCAATTGGCAGTCTTCGATTTGCACGGTGCTGGTATGATGCCCGCCGCGGGAGTATCGGCAAAGGCAAGCCAGTTCCAGTTCCCGATTGGCTGGACTGGAATCTTTGGCAAGGCCCGGTTCCTGAGCGACCATTCAAAGACAATCTTGTGCATTACAACTGGCATTGGCACTGGCACTACGGCGGCGGTGAATTGGCTAATAATGGTGTGCATGCGTTGGACTTGGCGCGTTGGGCACTGGATGTGGACAGACCAGTGCGCGTGTCTTTCACGGGCGGACGTTACCATTTTGATGACGATCAGGAGACTCCTGACACGGCTAATTGTAACTTTGATTTTGGCAAGACCGGAGCTAGCTGGGAGGGGAGTAGTTGCCTCCAGCGCAAGCACGAGAAGCACGCCTTTGTGTCGATCTACGGTGATGCTGGAGTGCTGGCTTTCGAGAGTTCTGGTTATCGGATCTACGATCTCGATGGCAAAGAGATCGAGAGCAATGTTCCGGCGTTCAGCGATGTGCACCATTTTCAGAACATGGCGGACGCAGTGCGCGATGGTGCAGCACTGAATGCGGAGATCGAAGACGCGCAGCGCAGCACGATGCTCTGCCACTATGGGAACATCGCCTACCGCACCACGGGGGCGGTCAGCATCGATCCGCAATCCGGTCGAATTTCCGGTGGTGAAGAAAGCAATCAATTCTGGGGCAGGGAATACCGCGCTGGTTGGAAGCCGATGGTCTGACCCATTGCTGGCGAGGCGTAAACTGCAACAATGCACACTTCCGCTTGAAGGAAGATCGAAGCCGATATAGGGAAACAACCCGGTGCGCTTGCGCCGCTGTCATCGATGCCAGGAATTCCTGCGCGGCGTGCTACTTCGGCACAGTGACAACACTTTAGAACGAACGAGTTACCAGAAATAATACCACATGAGTACCGATCCCCAAGGAGAAGCGAAATTTGAGTTCCAGGCAGAAGTCCGGCAGCTGCTTGATATTGTCATCAACTCTCTCTACACGGACAAAGAAATTTTTGTAAGGGAGCTTGTATCGAATGCCTCAGACGCACTTGAGAAGCTCCGCCATGTGCAACAGACTGAGCGGGAAATTTTTGATGATGGGTTGGGTCTGGATATCAATATCACGACCGATGATACTGCCAAAACGATTACGATATCGGATTACGGGATCGGTCTGACTCGGGAGGAAATGGTGGAGAATCTGGGGACGATTGCGCACTCAGGAACCAAGAAATTTTTGAGCACTCTGGAAGAAGGGGACTCCGCAAAAGGCAACGTGATTGGCAAGTTCGGCGTTGGTTTTTACAGTGTATTTATGGTGGCCAAGCAAGTGCGTGTCTACTCCCACTCATGGCGCGTAGATGGTGAGCATCTGTGCTGGACCAGCGATGGACGATCGGGATTCGAAATTAGCGAAGCACCGGGGCAGCGTCGCGGAACTAAAATCGTCGTTGAACTCGAGGATGAATACGAGGAATACTCGAAGAAGGAGCGAATCAAGGGATTGCTGGAGCAGTATTCCAATTACGTGTCGTTCCCCATTTTCCTCAATGGCGAGCGAGTTAACAATGTTGAGGCGCTGTGGTTGAAACAGAAGAGCGAGGTGACCGATGAGGAATACACCGAATTCTACAAGTTTGCCGCCAAGGCGTATGACGAGCCGCGCTATCGGTTGCATTTCAACGCGGACGCGCCGATTGAGATTCACTCGTTGCTTTTCGTTCCTAAGGACAATCAGGAGAAGTGGGGAATCGGACGAATGGAGCCAGGAGTCGCGCTCTATTGCCGCAAAGTGCTGATCGATGAGAATCCCGAGAAGTTGCTGCCCGAGTGGCTGCGTTTTGTGCGCGGTGTCATTGATAGCGCCGATATTCCTTTGAATATTTCGCGTGAAACGATGCAGGACAGTGCCCTCCTTCAGAAGATCAATGCGGTCATGACTAAGAGGTTCCTGAAATTCCTGGCAAAGCAGGCGAAGGACGATCCCGCTGCCTATCAGGAATTCTTCAAGGAGTTCGGGCGTTACTTGAAAGAAGGGGCGGCATCTGATTTTCAGTTTCGTGACCAATTGCCCAAACTGCTTAGATTCGAGTCATCCATGACCGAATCTGGTCAGCTCATGGGATTCGAAGACTACGTTGCCAGAATCAAAGAAGGCCAAAAGGAGATCTATTACTTGTCGGGGCCAACGCGTGATGCCATTGAAAATGGTCCTTATCTGGAAGCCTTTAAGGCGCGCGGAATTGAAGTCGTGTTCTGCACCGATCCTGCTGATGAATATGTTATCAATGCGCTCAACGATTTCGACGAGCGCAAGTTGACATCTGCTGATCAGGCAGACCTGAATCTTGACGAATTGCCAACCGACGACGTGCCGGATGGTGACCCATTGGCCGAAGCGGATTCGACCGCACTTTGTGCGTGGATCAAGGAGCAACTGGGAGATCAAGTGGAGTCTGTCGGTGTTGGATCCCGATTGGTGGGCAGCCCGGCCGTCGCATTCAATCATAATGCGCAGATGACTAGTCAGATGCGCCAGATGATGAAGGCGATGGATCAGGATGTAGGTAAATTAAAAGTGAAGCTGGAAATCAATCCGCGTCATCCACTTGTCAAAAATCTTGCCGCAGCAAAAGACAGCCGTCCAGAAATCGCCGGATTGATCGCAAGTCAGATTCTCGACAATGCATTGTTCTCCGCTGGATTGCTGGAAGAGAACAAGAACATGGTGCAGCGCGCTTACGACATCATGGCAAAGGCGATCGAGTGATCCAGTGATCCAGTGATCGAGTCCGCTATTCGTCGACAGGCTCAGTAATCGGCAGGCAGATCATCATTCGAGCTCCGCAACCCGGGCGGTTTTCTCCTTTGAGTATTCCGCCATGGGCTTCGACGATTTTCTTTGTAACAATCAGGCCCAGTCCTGAGGAATCCTGTTTGTTTGGATTCTTGCCTTTCGCGGCGAGGATGACTTTTCCATCTTTTTCGGGAAGGCCAGCACCGTCGTCGTCAACGATGAAGCGGAATTCTTCTTTGTCGGCTTCCAGTGAGACAGTTACCGATTCCCTGGCATGTTGAATGGCGTTCTTGACCAGATTCTCGAATGCACGCATCAATCTGCTGCCATCGCCCTGTAGCACGGGCAATCCTCGTGGGATCTCGGTCATGATGTTGACGCGCTTGCTTTGAGCGTATGGGCGGATGGTCGCCATAGTGTGGCGCACCACTTCTGCGGGTAGCAGTTCTTCTAAATTGAGGGACTCGTCAAGATCGAGCCGCGCCGATTCCAGGAGATCTTTGGTCAGTGTGTTGAGCCGATCAAGATCCGCCTTGGCAGTGTGCAACATCAGGCTTAGCTCAGTCCTTACCGCTGGATCCTGCACGCCGATCGTACGGCCTTCAGCACGATCGATGCAGGCAGCAAGTGCTGTCAGAGGAGTGCGGATATCGTGCGAGACTTGAGCGATCCATTCGCGTCGGGTGCGATCTCTGTGTTGCACCTCCTTCAATAGCCCGGCCATCCTGTCGCGGGATTGGTTGAGTGATTCCGCCAGTGATGTGATCTCATCGTGGCCACTGATCTGGAATCGACCAGGAACCGTTTGCGCTTCCAGTGACTGGCGCGCATCACGCGCTAGGCGTGCCAGTCGTCGAGTGATAGACCATGCGACGATTAATCCGAGCAGGGCAGCATATAGAATGGCGACACCGAATGAGACTGCCTGCTGCAGCCTCTTGAAGCGTTGAGCTTCTTCTTGCGGATCACGGGTATCGGGAACCAGGAGAGGGGAATTTTCCTTGAGTGGTAGAACCAGAGTGCCCTCACTCACCGTATCGCCAACCAATCCCTGGGGATCAAAAGAAATCAAGACCAGCATTCCTCGACCTCCTTCTAGCGGGAAATTTTCCATCCATGCCAAGCCTGAAGTGACGGATTCCCCGCTCTTTACCACTGGGTAGGCAATCGCATTATCGTAGGCCCAAAGCCTTTCTCTTACCAGATCGAGGTCATCAGGTGTGCCCGCCAGGGTGCCATCCTGGGCTACCCAGGCGAACGAGTAATACTGAGAGCGCAGAGCATCCGTGAACTTCTGCACCTCATCAGTCGACGCATCGAATTTTTTTGGAGTTGCATCGAGAATGATTGCTTCAAACCTTCGCGGGAGAGTGAGCGGATCGAAGAGTTCTTCGGCTGAAAGCGAGTGTTGATCTTCTGAGTAAACGAGATTCCATGCCATATTGAACAATGGCTCTCGCATGGCATTGAACAGCAAAATCGAAGCACCAAAAACCAGCCCGAGGCGAAGGCTGAGGCGTCGGTGCCACGGAATATTCGGGACAGGAGCCGAGGTTCCTGTCTTGCTGGCATCAGTGCTAGAAGCGACGTCTGTGTTCAAGAATCGGTCACCGCTTCAGCATCTTCCTTGGCGTTCTCACCAGAGGTCGGACTGTCAGACATTCGATAGCCGATGCCCCAGACAGTTTCGATAAAGCGAGGGTCGCTGGCGTCGTCTTCGATCTTCTGTCTCAGGCGTCGCACATGAAGGTCGACTGTGCGGCCATCTCCTTCAAATTCTGGCCCCCACACTCGCGCTAGCAATTGCTCACGTGTCCATGCACGGCCGGGATTCTGTAAAAGAAAGAACAGCAGGTCAAACTCGCGCGGCTTGAGTTGGAATTCCCGGTCCGTCCGTCCCGATTTTCGAGCTTCAGAGTCGGCCCATAAATCGCCCAGAGCAATGCGCCCGGAGAGAGTGGTACCCGATGCACGACGCAGGACAGATTGCATCCGAGCGATGACTTCACCGATTTGAAACGGTTTTACAATGTAGTCATCAGCACCGGCATTGAGCCCTTCGATACGGCTTTCGACGGCATCTCTTGCCGTGATAATGATGATCGGTGTGGTATTGCCGGCAGTTCGAAGCCATTTGCAAATTTCGATACCATCGCCGTCGGGAAGTCCAAGATCCAGCAACACCAGATCGTAGTCTCCGTTCTCAAGGCTTTCCTGGGCGTCCTTGCTGGTGCAGCACGCCTGGACGCTGTAGCTGTCGCTGCCAAGAGCCTGTAGCAGTTCTCGACGAATGCCGTGATCGTCTTCAACAAGGAGGATGCGTTTCTTAGTGGATTTCATTCAAATGTCGTTTTGGTGCGTGAAGTTCGCTCTGTTTTGCAATTGGGAGGCTTGGGAACCCATGGCGGACATAGGTCTGACACAATTGAAAGCGTCTTAACTGGTAACCATTGGTCTATACCTACGTGCAATGGATACAGCAGGGAAACAATTCTTACGTTTACTTAGTATGCGAACGATCAGGAAAAAGCGAGAATCACTCATTCCAGGCAATGCTGGAGCTGGCGAAAAGAATATTTTGCCGGCCAAGTGGCAGGCATGGCTCGAAAAGAACGGCGCAAAGCTACTCAACTACGCGCGGCAGCAGACCCGCTGCGAACACGATGCGGAGGATGTTCTTCAGGACTCGATTGCCCGGATGTGGAAGCAGAGGGAAAAATGTCCAGATGGTGTGCCTGCCATGTCGTTTGCCTATCAAACGATTCGTTGCAGAGCCATTGACGTTGGTCGGCAGCTGGATCGGCGCTCTGCTCGAGAGGACGCCACCTACCAGATTATGGAAACGGAGAAGGGGCCGTGGTTCGAAGACAATCTTGTGGAAAAGCGGGAGCGGGCAGTGGTTTTGCGGAAGGCTCTGCGCGACCTTCCCAGCAAGCTGCGCGAGGTAATTGAGTTAAAAATATGGGGTGGGCTGACCTTTGCCCAGATCGCAAAGAAAGTGGGTGCGCCCCTCAATACCGTCACATCCCGATATCGGTATGCTCTCGCGCACCTCCGTCGTGAAGTCGTTCCGCTGCGACTCGACCTGGGGGTGTAGCTACATCACTTGCCCTGGTTTGCCTCGGCGTTGCAAAGTTCGGCCTTCATTGTAGTTGGCGTGAGGGTCGATGATTGCCATGTTGAATCAGCAATAAACAAAAAAAAGGCATTCATGACAGAAACACTTCCTTCAACGAATACTGAACCATCACCTGCCGCCAATGGCCAGCGAAGCAGCACGCACAGCGTGTTTATCGGATACTTGCTATGGGTGCTGGGGTTCACCGGTGCGCATCGCTTCTACTTCGGGAAATCAATCTCCGGGGCCATCTGGCTCTGCACATTTGGACTGTTCGGCATTGGCTGGCTGGTCGACCTCTTTTTGATCCCGGGAATGGAGCGAACGGCTGAGCGAAAGTATGTCGCTGGAAAATATGACTACACGGTAGCCTGGGTGCTGCATACTTATCTGCTGGGCCTGTTCGGCGCTCACCGATTCTACATCGGCAAGTGGGGCACTGGATTGATCTACTTGTTTACGGGTGGCATCTTCGGCATCGGATTTATCTACGATTTTTTCACGCTGAACGGGCAGGTCAGTGAGAGGAATATGGAAACGGTCGGCGAGAACTAGCCTCGAAAATTCATCGCATGCGCGGTGGATGTGTCGTAAACTGCGCACATGCCAGAAGCTGCGCATTCTGATTCACCAACGAGTATTAAAGGCCAAAGAAAGCCGGAATTTTCCGATGGCAGGAAGTTAGCGCTGCCGTCAACGGTACTGGGAATTGCCGAGGATGCGAGCGCGCAGCGAATCTTTTGCGCCTGCATGGACGGCGGAGTGTATCAGGTAGATCTTGCGTCAGGTGAGAGAAGCGAGTTGTACCGGCACGATAATTTTGCCACTGGTGTTCATTGGTTGGAGGATCGGCAAGTGCTGCTTAGCAGCGGATATGATGGTCAGGTGAAGTGGTTCGATCTGCGCCGGAAATCGGAGATCCGTTATGTGAAGGCGCATGATTTCTGGAGTTGGCAGAGCGCGGTTTCTCGCGACAAAAAGATGATCGCCAGTGTGACTGGGCGTTACCAGTGCGGTGGCCATCGCTACGAGCCAGCACCAGAGGTTGAGCCATCTGTGAAGGTGTTTGAGACCCTGACTGGGGATCTCATGTTATCACTACCGCATGTTCCACCTGTAGAATCGGTCGCTTTCAGCAATGACTGCAAGTGCATTGCCGCAGGAAATTTGATGGGAGAAGTCCGTATTTGGGAAGTGGCTACGGGTGCACTTCGAGCGAGTTGGACGACGCCAAGTTTCACTGGATGGGGGATTATCAAGGGGCACTACTTTACGGGAGGCGTGTTCGCGCTCGCCTTCAGCCCTGATGACTCGAAGATTTATCTCAGCGGTATGGGCAGCACACGCGATCCGGCTGCAGGAAATGGCAAGCAGCTCTGGGAAGCATTCGCCTGGAAGGAACCTGAGCCCAAATTGATTGCCACCAATGCTGACAAGACCGGCGAAGGGCTCATGGAGACTCTGTGCTTTCACCCTTCCAACGCATTCTTTGTCATGGCTGGTCGCCTGTTCAATGGCACATGGAATAGTGCGGTCTACGATGCTGAGAATCATGATGAACTGCACACATTGAAAACCAATTGCCGGGTCACCAGCTCTGCGTGGAGCCAGGACGGGAAACAACTATTTCTGGCGGGAGGCAATGGCCAGCCGCGCAACAAAGAGGCGGAAGGTGACTTCGGTGTCGTGCGGGTTTACGAGGTGAGCTAGTGCGCTCAGGAGTGCGTGATGTCGGCAGTTCTTCCTGCCGCACCTGCCGCACCTGTTGCGCCTGGGCCCTGGGGGCCGTTTTTGAGAAAGAATGGCTTGCACGAATGCTGTAAGTCGAAATGGTAGAGGGAGTTCCGATGTCGCGAGTGGAAGTCTTTCGCTGCATGGGAATGATCCTCATTAATGAAAACGCTAGCTGTTTACTGTGGTTCCAGTTCTGGTCATGATCCTGCGTATGTTCAAGCCGCCAGGGATGTAGGCACGATGCTGGTTGAGCAAGGAATTGATCTCGTCTATGGCGGAGGAAGTGTCGGACTGATGGGGGCCGTTGCTGATGCCGTACTGGAAGGAGGAGGGAAAGTGACCGGGATCATTCCCACTTTTCTGGACAATAAGGAGCTGGGTCATCAGGGCTTGTCTGAGTTGATCATCGTCGAGACAATGCATGAACGTAAGATCAAGATGTTTGATATGGCGGACGGGTTTATTGCTCTTCCGGGCGGCCTTGGTACCATGGAAGAATTGTTTGAAGTTCTGGCCTGGAGTCAGTTGGCCATTCATCGCCATCCATGTGGATTGCTCAACGTGCGAGGCTACTATGATGGATTGTTGCAGCAGTTGCGGCACATGGTTTCTTCAGGATTGCTACGCGGAGAAGATCGCTCACGCCTGATTGCATCTGATGATCCCAGCGAGCTACTGGAAGCCATGCGCTTCTGGACACCTCCTGTGACCGGGAAATACGGCTTGGGTGAGCAGGGGACTGAGAAGCTTTGATTCAATTTCTGCCTGATGGGTGTGGATTCTGTGCACAAAAAAGCGGCAGGACGCTAGTGCATCCTGCCGCTTGAAATTTCGCGCCACGGGCAGCGGCCAGTTATGTTATTCGTCTTACTTTTCCTTGGCTGCCTTGCGCTCGGCCGCTTCGATCATCACCTGCTCGGCGATGTTCTTCGGACATGGAGAGTAATGTGAGAACTCCATGGAGAACTGGCCACGACCAGAAGTCATGGTGCGCAGGTCACCGATGTAGCCGAACATTTCACTGAGGGAAGCTTCTGCTTTGACACGAACTCCCGTTGGACCGGATTCCTGGCTCTTAATCATCCCGCGTCGGCGGTTGAGGTCACCAATAACATCACCCACATGATCATCCGGAGTGAAAACGTCGACGTTCATGATAGGCTCAAGAATCTGTGGGCCAGCTTTAGGGATCGACTGGCGATAGCCTGCCTTGGCGGCAATTTCGAAAGCAATCGCGGATGAGTCAACAGCATGGGAACCACCGTCCACAAGTGTAACCTTCAGGTCGACCAGCGGGTAGCCCGCCATCGTGCCGGTTGCGGTTGAGATTCTGAAACCTTTTTCGATCGCTGCCCAGAACTCGCGGGGAACATTTCCGCCCACGACTTTGGATTCGAACTGATAGCCTTCGCCGCGTTCGCCTGGTTCGAGAATGTAATCGATCTTACCGTATTGGCCGGAACCACCTGACTGTTTTTTGTGAGTGTAAGAGTCCTCGATACGCTTAGTGATTGTTTCGCGGTAGGCCACCTGTGGCTTGCCTGGGACGACTTCCACTCCATGCGTGCGCTTGAGAATGTCGATTTTGATATCAAGGTGGAGTTCACCCATTCCTTTGAGAATGGTCTCGCCACTATCCTGATCGGTTTCGACGTAGAATGAGGGGTCTTCAGCGACCATTTTGCCAAGGGCAGTTCCCAATTTGTCCGCTGTTGCCTTATCTTTAAGGGTAACTGAGATGGAAATCACTGGATCCGGGAAGACCATAGGCTCCAGAGTTGCGGGGTCATTTTCGTCGCAAAGGGTGTGTCCCGTCTGCACGTTTTTCAGTCCGACAAGAGCAACAATGTCTCCGGCTGAGGCAACATCGACCTCTTCGCGGCTGTCAGCGTGCATCTGAACAATCCGTCCTACGCGTTCTGTTTTCCCGGTGAAAGTGTTCAGTATGGTAGTGCCTTTTGGTAGCGTTCCGGAGTAGATACGTATGAAAGTAAGCGCACCATACTTGTCGTCCATGATCTTGAATGCGAGCGCACGCAGCGGGCCTTTTGGATCAACGATAGCGAAGCGTCCTGTTTTAGTTCCGTCCAAGTCAACTTCTGGCTGAGGCTCAACCTCTGTAGGGCATGGAAGATAGTCGATGACGGCATCCAGTACGTTTTGCACGCCCTTGTTCTTGAATGCTGATCCACAGAGAGTCGGGAAGAAGGTGAGATTAATCGTCCCTTTGCGGATGCACCTCTTGAGAGTCTCGATATCTGGCTCTTCGCCTTCAAGATACTTTTCCATAACGTCATCGTCCTGCTCAACTGCAGTCTCGATGAGTTCGGTGCGGTATTTCTCTACCTTGTCGACCATGTCAGCCGGCACTTCTTTAATCTCGAAGTTCTCAGGCAATCCTGATTCGTCCCAGACGTAGGCTTTGCGCTCAAGGATATCGACGACACCGACAAAGTCGCCCTCGATTCCAATTGGCAGTGTGATCACCAGTGGGTGAGCTGCCAGCACTGTCTTGATCTGTTCGACGACACGGTAAAAGTCAGCGCCTGTGCGATCCAGCTTGTTGACGAAGATTACGCGGGCTACTTCAGAGTCGTTGGCGTAGCGCCAGTTGGTCTCTGATTGGGGTTCAACACCACCGGAGCCACAGAAGACTCCAACGCCTCCATCCAGAACTTTGAGCGAACGATAAACCTCAATTGTGAAGTCAACGTGCCCCGGAGTATCAATGATATTGAATCGATGTTCTCTCCAGTAACAAGTAGTTGCAGCAGACTGAATGGTGATGCCACGTTCTTGTTCCTGCGCCATGAAGTCAGTGGTCGCAGCACCGTCGTGAACTTCTCCAAGCTTATGAATCTTGCCGGTCAGTTTGAGGATACGTTCGGTCGTCGTGGTCTTGCCGGCATCCACGTGGGCAAAAATCCCGATGTTCCGGTACTTTGAGAGGTCAGTCATAGCGTTGGGTTAATAGACGGATAGTGTTCAGGTAAACATGGCTCGCCCGATCGGGACGCGCCGGGGTATAGCTAATTTATGGTTAGAGGTTCGCAACCACTTTTCTCGGCCATTTCACAGTGATTAGCAGGGAAAATGCGGAGAATGGTGAACAATTGACTAAGTGCTTCGGTGAGAGGCCGGTTGAAATGGGCCACGACTTGATTATCTTCCGCTCATGTCTCCAAGTTTTCGCCCGCTGGTTTTCTCGTCTTTGTTCTCCTCATGCCTGATGTTTGGGTGCACAACCGCGCCATCAGACGGTCAGGCAATCACAGGGTTAGAACGTGGGCAGAAGCCGAGGCTGGGACAAAATAATGGGCCAGCGCCTGCAGCCGTTCCTCAGCGATCCGCCATCCGTATCAGTCGTGCAGAAGCTTCTTCCATTGGCAGCCGTATCTGGAAGAACGAATGCGGTGGAACGGTGGCCGGACTCACCAGCTGGAACGCAGGCGAAAATTTTGCCTCGCTGGGAATTGGCCACTTCATCTGGTTTCCTGCGGGCATCGGACCGCCGTATGAGGAGAGCTTTCCGCCATTAATAGCCTTTATGCGGAGCAAGGGCGTGACGATGCCTGACTGGCTTGGGGCGACGCCTGATTGCCCGTGGCGCTCGAAGGCAGAGTTTGAATCAGCCACCCGGACGGCGAAGATGTCGGAATTGCGCACGTTCCTCAAGAATACGATTCCGCAACAGGTTGAATTCATATTGCAGCGGCTCGATCGTGCGCTGCCGAAAATGCTGGCAGCGGTGCCTGCGACTGAGCGGCAGCAGGTGCGTGCCCGATTTTACGCAGTCGCCTCCACTGCACAGGGTAAATATGCGTTGATGGATTATGTTAATTTCAAGGGAGAGGGGACTAACCCGAAGGAACGCTACGGCGGCAAGGGCTGGGGGATGCTCCAGGTTCTGCAGGAAATGAATGGGAACCAGTCCGGCGGCGCTGCAGTTAACGAGTATGCCTCTGCTGCTATCCGCGTGCTGACGCGCCGAGTTAAAAATGCACCCAAGGACGAAAAACGCTGGCTGCCCGGCTGGACCAATCGCTGCAACAGCTACCGTAGTTAATGCCTCAGTGGCCATTTTGAGATTACGCCTATGATGCGCACTTTCTTCAATCGTCCTCTGCTGATCACGTTTTTGATGTTGATCGCAGGTCTGACTTACCTGTTTCTCCGCTTTGATGGATTTCAAAAACGGCACATTATTATTCCTGAATTAGTGCATCAGGTAAAATTCCGCGAAGACTCGATGCGTCGGGCGTTCGAGTTGCAATCCGTCAACTGGCTCCAGCAAAATGGCTATGTGATCGCGGATGGTGACTGGCAGGCAACCACGGGAAAAGCAGCTTTCTCACAGGGGACAGGCGTCCGCAAAGATCTCCAGGTTTACATAAAGAAATTATCAGGACAATCTTATCAGGCGTGGGGAATCGGGCCATTGACCGAGAATTTTAAGCTGGTGCAAGTTTATCGTGCCATGGTCGTCAGCGAATGGACACAGGAGAAAGCAGACCGCTTTCGCGACGATTTTAAAAAAGATGCGGCGCGTCTTAAGAACCTCACCAACCTTGGGATACAATTCTAATTTGAAGATTAACTATCTGAACGACACTACAAAATGACTGACACTGTGAATCAACTCAATCAACTGGAACAACTCAAGTCGTTCACGACTGTGGTGGCTGACACTGGCGATTTCGCCACGATGAAAGAATATGCCCCGCAGGATGCAACGACCAATCCTTCGCTTATCCTCAAGGCATCGCAGCAGGATGCCTATCGGCCACTGGTGGAGCAGGCGGTTCAGGAGCATGCAAAATCGACACTGTCCGGCGGCGCATTGACGGAAAGTGTGATCGATAGGATTCTCATTCTGTTCGGCAAGGAGATCCTCAAAATTGTGCCCGGCAGGGTGTCGACAGAAACCGACGCACGTCTTTCATTCGATGTGCAGGGCACCATCGACAAGGCACACACGCTGATCGATCTGTACGAGAAAGAAAGCATTCCGCGTGAACGCGTTTTGATCAAGATCGCTTCGACTTGGGAAGGAATCGCTGCTGCGGAGTCGTTGGAAAAAGAGGGGATTCACTGCAATTTGACGCTGATGTTTTCACTGGTGCAAGCCGTTGCCAGTGCCGAGGCTGGCGTGCAATTGATCTCGCCATTCGTCGGTCGCATTTACGACTGGTTCAAGAAATCCACGGGCAATGAATACAGCGGACTGGATGACCCAGGTGTGCAGTCAGTGCACGAAATTTATCACTACTTTAAAAAATTTGGTCATGAGACCGAGGTCATGGGTGCCAGCTTTCGTAATGTCGGGCAGATTCGTGCGCTCGGCGGCTGTGACCTGCTGACGATCAGTCCAGACCTGCTGCAAGAACTGCAGAATGCACACGATCCCATGCCGCGTGTGCTGAACCCGGAGGATTCAGCGTCCCAGGAAATCGAACGTCTACCGTGCGAAGAAAAGGCGTTTCGCTACCTTCTGAATGACGATGCCATGGCGACCGAGAAAACCGCCGAAGGAATCCGCAAGTTCGCCGCCGATATGATCAAACTCGAGGAACTA
The DNA here is from genome assembly GCA_051270635.1 of Verrucomicrobiales bacterium. Classification (GTDB taxonomy): domain Bacteria; phylum Verrucomicrobiota; class Verrucomicrobiia; order Verrucomicrobiales; family DEV007; genus JAGROY01. The sequence continues at coordinate 54,949 of JBNMNB010000011.1, forward strand.
GTAGACGGCTACATTTCTAAGTAGCCGGTAGAAGGGTATCTTGGCTGGTGAGATCGGGATAGATGAAAAATCGGGAAGCCCGATCGGGTGGTATTCCGCATATCGGCCTAGAATGGCTACGGTGTTCTGCCTATCTGGTTTTACTCCCAGATTTCCCGCAGCAAATCGTGAAACTTCGGGTCGTGTTGCTTCAGCTCTGCGCGGACAAATGGATAGAAATCGTTGCGGTAAAAATAGGCTTCGGTTCCCTCGGCAAAGAATTCCTTGTGGTTGCTCAAGGCATAGTGACGGACGGTGTCGCCAGTATAAAGCAGAACCCGCTCATAGATGCCAGCGTCTGCAGAGCGCTTGAAGGCCTCGATGATCTTCGGGTGATCGAAGCTTAGAATTTGATCATGATAGGCGTGTGCCAGTTCGTGAAGAATGACGGCCGGGTGCTTGAGCAATTGTTCGCGAGAGACGAGCTGACGCGCCACAGGAATGTGAACTTTCTTAGCCAAGCGAGGATCGTATCCTTTTCCCCTCAGCCAGATAGGACTCGGGTGATACTGCATTGTTTTAAGTTCTAGATGTTCTCGTTCGATCCAGATCTCCAGCTCCTGCATCTGCGCCAGCTTCTCTGCGGTAGGCATGAGCAAAGTGATTCGTTGCAGATGATTCGCCAGCATCTTCAGCGCGCGCGCCCCTTCCTCGGCATGTACGCCTTCGACCAATGCTGGATCAACGTGCACCGTCCATCCTTCGATTTTTCGTTCTACTGGATCAAACTGCACTTCACTTGCCATCCCTATTTGAAGGACGGCGAGGGACATGATGATAGTGAGGAAGAGTTTCATACGATTAGTATCCGAATCCGTTATTGCGAACGCGGGTCATCGGTTGGTCTTTCTCCGGATTCGCTGGCATTTCGCCGTCGATCACTTCGCACAGGTAAATGGTGTGATCGCCAGCAGGCATCTGGTTTTTCAATTCGCAGGTCAGGAATGCGAGTGCGTTGGTTAGCTGCGGAATTCCATGCGCGTTCTCTTTAAGCTCGAGATCCACAAACGGATCGCCGTCACCGCTGCTCACGAAAGGCTTCATCAATGCGCCACCGTTGGTCTGGCCCAACACATTGATGCCAAGTTTTCCGCCTGCCACCAGGGCCTGCGCAAGCCGCCTGTCGGGCGCGATCGCGATGGTGAGCATGGGAGGTTCAAAGCCTGCCTGTTCGACAAAACTGCAGAGCATCCCGATGCGGTTTCCGGCGGCATCTGTGCTGGTCGCAATAAAGAGACCGCTGGCAATTTTTCCGAGTGCCGGTGAGACTTTTTCCTTGTCCATGCCTTGGTCTAGCATCCATCCGCCAATGAAGCAAGCCACGTCCATCGCTGAAGCGCTTGATTCGAGCACAGTGGAGGAAATGGAGGAAATGGAGGAACCACAGTCACCGTAGAGCCTTGACCGGATTCCTGCTCTGCTGTTTGCTCAGAGTTTCGGGAATTTGAAGCAACTCGCCCGTCTTTTGCCATGACTGATTTCGTCCATCTCCATCTCCATACTGAATATTCGCTACTCGATGGCGCTGTGCGCATTAAGAAGCTTATGGCACGAGCTTTGGAACTCGGTATGCCAGCGGTAGCGATGACGGATCACGGCAACTTGTTCGGCACGATTGATTTCTTCAAAAATGCGCAAAATGCCGGGATCAAGCCGATCATTGGCTGCGAGGTTTACCTGGCTCCCGGATCCATGGAAGACAAGCAGAAGATCCCGGGCCGTAAGAATGCTTCCCATCTCACTCTGCTGGCCAAGAATTCCGTGGGCTACCACAATTTGGTAAAGCTGGTTTCGAAGGCGCACCTTGAAGGGATGTATTACAAGCCGCGGATCGATAAGGAACAGTTGGCGAATTTCAGCGATGGCATCATTTGCTTGAGCGGTTGTATCAACGGTGAGATCAATCAATTCATCCAGGCCGATCAGATTGATCTGGCGAGGAAGAGTCTCGAAGAATTCATCGCGATCTACGGCAAGGACGACCTTTACCTGGAAATGCACAACCATGGCATGGAAATGCAGCACAAGTGCAACGCGCAACTTCAGCAATTCGGAGCGGACTATGGATTGAAAGTGGTAGCGGCCAATGATGTGCATTTCCTCCACAAGGCTGACCACGAAGCGCATGACGTCATGATCTGCATCGGCACTGGTGCCAATGTTTATGATGAGAATCGAATGAAGTACACCGATGAGGTATACTTTAAAACTGGTGATGAAATGGCGGGGCTATTTTCGGATGTTCCTGAAGCTCTCGCGAACACACTGGAGATCGCAGAGAAGTGCGATTTTAAATTTCACCTCGATGCAACGAGCTCGGAAAAGTATCCCCAGTTCGACGCGCCAGATGGAAGTCCGCGGGAAACATATTTCCGAAATCTGTGCTGGCAGGGGATGGAGAAACGCTACGGAAAAGAGCGCACTGAAACGGACGAAGAATTGCGGGAACGACTGGAATACGAAGTGGGTGTGATTGAGAAAATGGGCTTCATCAGCTACTTCTTGATCACGCAGGACTTCATTAACTGGGCAAAAGAACACGACATTCCCGTCGGGCCAGGGCGTGGATCCGCAGCCGGATCATTGGTTGCGTATGTGTTGGGAATCACTGACTTATGTCCTATTCGATTTGGCCTGATCTTTGAGCGATTCCTCAACCCGGAACGTGTTTCACCGCCGGATGTTGATATCGATTTCTGTCAGACTCGACGCGCAGAGGTCATCGACTACGTGCGCAAGCGCTACGGTGAACGTTCTGTATCGCACATCATTACTTTCGGCACCCTGGGTGCGAAATCAGTAGTGCGCGATGTGGGAAGAGTGTTAGGGATGGGCTATGGCGAGACGGATCGCATCGCCAAGATGATCCCCGCTGAAATTGGTATCACATTGTCCGGTGCCGTAGAGAAGAATCCCGAGCTGAAGGAGACGATCGAGCGGGATGTGAAGGTGGCGCAGCTGTGGCAGTTCGCTACGTTTCTGGAAGGTATCACACGCGGTGTTGGTATCCATGCCGCAGGTGTTGTGATCGGTGACCGCGATTTGGACGAGCACCTGCCGCTGACACGAGGCAATGAAGGTGAGGTGGTGACCCAATATGCGATGGGCCCACTGACGGATCTGGGAATGTTGAAGATGGACTTCCTGGGACTGAAAACACTGACAGTGATCCAGGATGCTGTGAGCTTCATTCGCCGACGCGTGCCAGATTTTGATATCAATCACGTCGGGCTCGACGACAAGGTCGCTTTCAATCTTCTCAACGCAGGCGAAACGATCGGCGTATTCCAGTTGGAATCCGGTGGTATGATCAGTCTGTGTAAACGATTTGGGGTCACTCGTATCGAAGACATTATTGCTCTGATTGCGCTCTACCGACCGGGGCCAATGGATCTTATTCCGGACTTCATTGCGCGGAAGAAAGGGGAGAAAGAAGTGAAGTATGAGCACCCGCTGCTGGAGGCGGTGAGCTCAGAAACATACGGAATTCTAATTTATCAGGAGCAGGTGCAACGTGCCGCCAACGTCCTGGCGGGATACAGCCTCGGTGATGCTGACCTTTTGCGCCGGGCGATGGGTAAGAAGAAGCCTGAGGAAATGGATAAGCAGCGCCACATTTTCGTCGCGGGCTGTGAGAAGGTGAACAAAATTAAGGCGAAAAAAGCCAACAAGATATTCGACTTGCTGGAGAAATTTGCCGGCTACGGATTCAATAAATCGCACTCTGCAGCCTATGGGATGATCAGCTACCAGACGGCCTATTTGAAGGCGAATTACCCGGCTGAATTCATGGCCGGATTGTTGTCGAATGAGATCAATAACACAGACAAGATATCCGTTTTCGTCAACGAATGCTTCAACATGGGAATGGCAATTCTGCCACCAGATGTGAACCGAAGCATGCAGAAATTTGCGCCTGAATCGCTTCCTGACGCAGAGGGAAAGGGTGGTTCGATTCGATACGGGCTGGCTGCAGTCAAGAACGTCGGCTCGGCGGCCATGGAAACGGCCATCGCCGAGCGGGACGCCAATGGTTGTTTCTGTTCATTGGAAGATTTTTCCACCCGACTGGATTCTAAAGTGGTGAACAAAAAGGTGTTGGAAAACTTGATCAAAGCTGGTGCGTTTGATTTCACAGGCGAGAAAAGGGAAGCGCTGATTGCGCGGATCGATTCAGTGGTCGCCTCTGCAGCTCTTGAGCAGCGTGATCGAAAGTCAGGGCAGGGGAGCCTGTTCGATATGATGGAGCTGTCCGGACCGCCGCCCGAGCCAGTGGTTGAAGTGGGCACGGGGCCGATCGAAGAATGGACACGCGATGAGATCCTGTCGATGGAGAAAGATCTGTTAGGTTTCTACGTCACGGGACACCCACTCGATTCTCATCGCAGGAAAATCGAGTTGGCGGCCATCGCAATGTTAGGTGAACTCGATGAGCTCAAGGAAGGGCGTGATGTGAAGCATCCGTTTATCGTGTTCATCAGCGATATCGCGATCAAGTACACAAAGAAAGAAGGCAAGCCATTCGCGATCTTGAATGTAGAAGATTTCACGGGTCAATCGGAGGTAATGGTGTGGAATGATGTCTATGAGAAGTGTGGAAAAGGGCTCGAGAAAGGAGCGGTAGTCTACCTTTCTGCTAAGGTAGAGACTGACTCGCGATCTGACATGAAGCGATTGACCGCTGCCAACATTACGGCGAT
>JBNMNB010000012.1:0-59486 GCA_051270635.1 Verrucomicrobiales bacterium
TGCATGGCTCCTGCTAGCAGAAGAATCACTGCAAGGGCGGTGCCTGCTTTTGCCCAGACCGTCTGGTGCCATGGAGGACTCACGATAATATGAAGGGGCCCCGTTCCCTGCCAACTGCGACCGTCCAGTGCGGCCTGAACCTCGAACTCGTAATGTCCCGGTTCAAGGTTGTACTGCGCGTCCCTGCGTCCTTTCGCCGGTGATCGCCAGTCTTGGTCAAAGTTGTGCATTCGGTAGCGATATGATGTGCGACCAAACGAATCGAACCCGGGAGTGGAAAAGTTGAAACCAACCTGATTTTGTTCAAAGTCAAGTTCCAGCCGGTCTACCAGATTCAGTGGACGTTCGATGATATTTCCCGGGCCGTGATTGACTGGTTCCCCGAAAAGTTCTAATCCAGTGAGGACTGCGACCGCCGTCTGCCTTTCTGGAAGATTAGAGGGATCCACAACATTGAATCCCATCTTGCCACCAAAAAATAATTCTCCACGAGAGGAGAGAAAGGCTGAGCCTTCCATAAACGACTCCTGTAGCCCATCAGATGCGGTGAATATCTGAGTTCGGCGTGTGCCGGAGAAGTGAACCATTATTTCATTACTCGTTGCGATCCAAAGATTGTCCGAATCGTCGACGATGGCAGAACGAATATCATCAGGCAGGCGAATCGATTCATCTTTTTCCTCCTCAGGAGGTGGAGGAAACCCGTCAATACGTTCGAATCGCATGCCCGCCTGAGTACAGCGAAACAGGCCACGGTCGGCGGTTGCGATCCACAGTGTTCCAGTGCTGTCGTGGTGAATGGTGTTGACGTAGTCCGCGTCGAAAGCCGACGTGGATCCGCTAATTCCGCCATGGTGAGTGACCTCGCCCGTGTGTCTGGAAACCACCCAGAGACCGTCGCCAGCAGTGCCTATCCAAATGTTGCTATCCAAGTCTTCGTGTAAGAATGAGACACTGGCCGTCGTTTTTTGAATTAGGAATTGCAGTGTTGCTGTCGTCGCTTTCGATTGAGTCGGGTGGATGGCGACCCCTGAGTTAGACGTGCCGATCCAAACCTGGCCAGTAGAGTCTTCGAGGAAACAGTTTATCGCATCGTCCAGCTGAGTTCGGTAGATGGGTTCAAGTGTCGATTTGTCAGATGTTTGCCAGCTGAGTCCCTGGTCGGTGGCCATCCAGAGAGTCTGGTTTCGGTCTACGAGTGCCGCGTTGATCTGCAGGGATTCGATGCGATCATGATACAGTCGCCGGATTACTTTGTTCGTTTTGAGATCGATTTCTTCCAGAGCACGATCGGAGCAAACCAGAATGGATTCAGAGTGGAGAGCCTCGGCAAAACCACTGACCATTCTGCCTGCGAGGCTATCTGGCATTGTGGAAACCGGGGCGATGTGTGTGAACCACCGATGCGTCGTGTTCAGCATACTGACGCCAAAAGTTGTCCCAACCCAGAGACGCTCGTTTCTGCCGCTCAGATAGATGCATTCTACTTCGTCACCAGTCAGCGCAGTACCACTGTTACCACTGAAGTAGCGCTGAAATTCCGTCGCGCCAAAGTTGAGTCGGGCTAGTCCCGATCGTGTGCCTGCCCAAATAGTGCCTTGGGAATCTACCGCGAGGCTGGTGATTCTGCCGCTCTCGAGGCTATTTGTGAGTTGATGTTGAGAGCGAGATTTTACGTTGGCGCAAAAGATGCCGTTCCCGTCTGTTCCCGCCAGCAGGCACGTGAAGTCCTCATCATATTCGGTCTCTGAATTCGATTGGGTGTGTGCGAGTTTCTTTTCCTTGGGACGCCATTCAAGCGATGTGACTGGAAAGCCAAATTCGAATTCGGTGGTCGTCTTGCCAGTACGCAGGTCTCGACGCTTCAGTTTGCCGCCGTGCGTGCCCATCCAAAGGGCATCTTTGGTGGGAAGTAGACTGAGTATCGTGCCAGTGTCTGGGCGAGATGCCCAATGTCTACCCTGATTGCGCTGAGTCGACGTGTGTTCAACACGGCGAATTTGGAAGTCCTCTACCTGCAATTCGCTACTGCGCTCGATCTTGTGCAGGCCATGGTTGGTTGCAACCCAGAGGCCCACAGATTTTCTGTCGCCAGTGTCGGTTGACTCAATCGAAAGTGTCCCTTCAACGATGCAGCGAACGTGTCCATCGATCAAGGTGTCCTCACCTTTTCCTGGAAGATAGGGCACAGGCTTTTTGTCATCATTGTACATCCGAAACAGGCCGGAAGACTCCGTTCCGACCCATAGCCAGTTGTAATTGTTGCCATCGATTCCCAGGGCTGTCACTGGCTGTTCCAGGCGCACTTTCGCTCGGTTGCCATCCCAGGAAATTAACCCGTTATCGGAGCCGATCCAAACCATGGGAGTGTCACGCGACTCAATGAGTGCACGGACGTTAGGCCGTCTCAATTCATCTGGGTAGTGGGCACTGTGAAAGTTCGAAAACATGACACGGTCCGGCCGGTCTGTATCCGCAGCAGCGAACGCCACCAGCAGAAACAGCAATACCCAGATGCTCATTAATGCATGCGGCGCCCGTTTAATTCCTTCCATTCATAGTAAATATAACAATAATAGTCAAAATATCAAAAGGAAATATACGTGATAAATCTTGTTGAAATAAATAGTATGGAAATTATACTCACGGTGAGCTATGCGATGTCAGACGAACAAAATGGAAAGCAACTCCGCTTTCAAGGCAAACGGTGGGTTTAAGGCCTTCAGTCTTGTCGAAATTCTGGTCGTGGTGGTCGTAATTTCGATCATCACCGCAATTTCTTTGCCCATGGTTCGGGGAGTTTTGGAAGAGGGAGAAGAGGTAAAGGTAATGGTGAATGCGAAGAACATTGCAGAGCTTTCGTCTAGGCTCGCGATGGTAGGCGTTGCCCATGTGCTTCCTGAGTCCTTGGGAGGGATAGAGGCAACCGCCCGTTTGCTGCGAGAGGGGGTAGTAGTCCCTGAAGGACCGCTGGCCGGTCAAAAGTTTAAGATGAATGGACTGACCGATGTCGAAATCACCAAAGCGGCAGACAAGTTGGAAATCGTTTATGCTGAAAGGGAGCTGAATCTGCGAATCAAAGATATTTGACGGCCGTGTTCCGGTTGCCCTAGTGGCGATGTCCGGCCACTGTGCTTAGTGCTCGAGCTTCTCCTCAATCAGCAGATTTACCACCGCGTGGTGCAGGAACTCATCCCTGCAGCCTCTCGGTTTCTCTGGATTACCACGGCGGATATCAAGGACATGCATGTACAGGCGGGAAAGCGCTATCGGCCCTTTCTTGCAGTTTTGTCAGAATTGGTTGGTCAGGGAGTGGCGGTGCGGTTGATTCATGCAAAAGAACCTGGTGAACGCTTTCGTCGAGACTTCGACCGCTACCCAGATCTCATTGAGAGCGATCTTTTTGAGCGCGTGCTCTGTCCTCGGATGCACACAAAAGCGATCGTCGTGGATGGCAAGTGGGCGTTTATTGGATCCGCTAACCTGACTGGAGCCGGACTTGGCAGCAAAGGGCCGCATCGGCGTAACTTTGAAGCAGGGTTTCTCACCGACGATCGCACCTCGGTGCGTGCCATGATGGAAGAAATCGATCAGATTTATCTTGGAGAATATTGCCGCAAGTGTCAGCGGCGTGCCTATTGTCCAGAGCCGCTGGACGGTGGTGAGTAAGCCGTCGCTGAATAATCGCGCATGGAAGTAGGAGGTCGCTTGCTTTCCCGTGCAGCAGGCGGATGATGCGGACGAGTCAAACTGGCGGGCTTGGAAAATAAATTACATCAACGAATCCGGAATCTCGAAAACGCGCTTGGATCGGGCGCGCACAGTGACGCACGCAGTATTTTAGACGAGATGCACCCGGCGGATGTGGCGGATGCATTTGCTCGCATGAAGGCGGTGCAACGCTCTGTCCTGGTGGGACTATACAATGATGACGAGCTTGCGGATTTTATTGAATTTCTGCCCCTGACCGACGCGGTCGATATCCTGGAAGGCCTTCCGCAGGGGAAACAGGCATTGGTGTTCCACGAACTGCCAGATGATCATGTGGTTGATCTGCTTCAGGAGATGGAGCCAGATCGGAAAAGGGAATCCATTGGCCTGCTGTCGGAAAAAAAGAAGGTGACTGCGGAAGATCTTCTCAAATTTCCAGATGATTCAGCGGGTGGTCGCATGACGACTGCCTTCGCCAGCGTTCGCGCAGACATGACGGTGGGCGCCGCGATTCATGAGCTGGAGCGGATGAAGGAAGAGACCGAGCTTCTGGCCAGAATATATGTTGTGGATGAAAATGATCGGCTGCAGGGAAAAGTAAGACTGCGTGATCTAACCTTCAGCGACCATCACGTGAAGATCCGCGAAATCATGGACGATGAAATGTTGGCCGTGAATGTTTTAGCCGATCAGGAGGAAGCGCTGCAAATGATCGCCAAGTATGACATGATGGCGGTGCCGGTGGTGAATGGCTCGATGCAGGTGCTGGGAGTCATTACACATGATGATGCTCTGGATATTCAGGAAGAAGAGACGACGGAGGATATTGAGAAACAATCGGGTATCGTTGGTGCGACTGCCGACGAAGCGTATCTTCAGACATCTGTTGCAGTTCATTTGCAACGTCGCCTTGGCTGGGTGCTGGTGCTGGCATTGCTGGCGATTATTTCGGGTTTCGTCCTGCACAGCTTCGGCTCCGAACTCGAGAGTGCGATGATTCTCGCTATCTACCTACCCATGGTTGTGGCAGCAGGAGGAAATACAGGTGGCCAGGCTGCGACGATGGTGATTCGCGCAATGTCCCTTGGGGAGTTAGATCCGACGGCGATCCTGCATGTGATCTGGAAGGAGCTGCGCATTGGAATGATGCTTGGGCTTGCAACAGGAGCCTGCATCGCTTTGCAGATCAAACTCTTCATGGGCTTCGTCGACAATCCCTACGAACTGTGGAAAGTCGCGATCACCGTGGCCATCTCGCTGGCGGTGCAAATTTCGGCCTCGACAATCATTGGTGCCGCACTTCCGATGCTGGTGAAGATCGCGAAACAAGATCCAGCGGTCGTTGCGACCCCAGCGATTACGACAATCGTCGACGTGACCGGGCTGATCATTTATTTTGGCTGCGCCAAGATAGTGCTGGGAATTTAGAAAGGTAGCGACTTAGTATTGCTTCAATGGCGATCTTCTGAGCTGGGCGTTATTCGAACTATGAAAGAAATCTACAACGTTGAGCCGGAACCGATAGCGGTTACATCGGCGGATCAATTGCCTGTAGCGTTGCAGGTTCCATCTACTTCCGTGGATGTGCCGCGCTTTCTGCTGGGGTGGCGCGAGTGGCTGCAACTTCCTGATCTCGAAATACCGGGAATTAAAGTGAAAGTCGATACGGGTGCGCGGAGTTCGGCGCTGCATACCGCGGAATTTGAAATCTATAAGACATCTACTGACGAGCAACGTGTGCGCTTCGCGATTCACCCGATTCGATCCAGTTCGACTGTCCGAGAGTGTGATGCAGCGGTTACTGGAATTCGAGAGGTGAAAGACTCAGGAGGGCATATCGAAGCACGACCATTCATAAGGACAACTGCGACCATCGGCGTCTTTTCATGGCCGATCGACATCAGTTTGACCAACAGGGAAGGGATGCGTTTTCGCATGCTCCTGGGGCGCGCCGCACTGAAAGGCTACTTTGTAGTCGATCCCGATTTCTCTTACCTTATGAGTAAAAGCCTTTTATATCGCTATAAATCAACTGCAAGCTGACGATTTTCTAAATCGCAGGATGCAAACTACCCAGCCAGAACGTTCACTATGAAAATCGGTATTCTTTCACGCAATAGCAAGCTCTATTCGACCAGGCGGCTGGCGGAGGTCGCGCGAGAACGCGGGCATGACGTTCGGGTCATCGATTATCTCCGATGTCACATGAACATTGCGACGCACCGTCCACGGATTTACCTCGGTGATGAGTCGCTCCACTTTGACGCAGTCATTCCTCGCATTGGTGCATCGCACACTTTCTTTGGCGCGGCCGTAGTAAGGCAATTTGAGATGATGGGTGTTTATTGCGTCAACGAGTCGGTTGCTATCACTCGATCCAGGGACAAATTGCGCAGCCTGCAGTTGCTTGCGCGAAAAGGGATTGGCCTGCCAGTGACTGGCTTTGCTCACGATACAAAGGCGACGGATCATCTGATCAAGATGGTAGGAGGTGCACCATTAGTGATTAAGTTGCTGGAAGGCACGCAGGGTGTTGGTGTTGTTCTAGCAGAAACTACTGGAGCAGCTGAAAGCGTCATTGAGGCATTCCGTGGACTGGACGCAAACATTCTCGCTCAGGAATTCATCAGCGAGGCCGGCGGGGCGGACATTCGTTGCTTCGTTATTGGTGACAAGGTTGTGGCTGCAATGAAACGACAGGGGAAAGAAGGCGAATTCCGTTCGAATATTCATCGCGGTGGCAGTGCCGCTCTTATCAAAATTACTCCTGAAGAACGTTCGACTGCGACACGCGCTGCGAAGGTCATGGGATTGAATGTTGCTGGTGTCGACCTTCTCCGAGCCAACCACGGGCCAGTTGTGATGGAAGTGAACTCTTCTCCTGGACTTGAAGGAATAGAAATTGCCACCGAGAAAAACGTTGCGGGAAGTATTATTGAGTTCATCGAAAGGAACGCCAAAGAAGGGAAGACAAAGACTCGTGGCACAGGATGACAATGAAAAAAGCGCAAGGCTCTAACACAGTCCCCCCACTCACCATTGGCGGTGTCGATTTCCGACCTGGCGATCGCGGAATAGTTCGCTTGCCGGCAGGAAGTCTGATCGATCATCAGACGGTGGAGATGCCAGTGCACGTTTTACGTGGCAGGCGCCCCGGGCCCTGCCTCGTCGTTTGTGCTGCTGTTCATGGTGACGAGATTAATGGCGTAGAAATTGTGCGCCAATTGTTGAAGCATTCTGCTCTGAAGCGACTGAGAGGTGATCTTCTGGCGGTGCCCGTCGTGAATGTCCCGGCGTTTCTAAGTCGATCGCGCTACCTGCCCGATCGTCGTGACTTGAATCGCCTGTTCCCAGGAAGTGTGAGAGGATCACTGGGAGCACGACTGGCCAAGGTTTTTTGCGATGAAGTCCTTTCCCACGCCTCGGTAGGAATTGATCTGCATACCGGTGCTGTCTATCGACCAAATTTGCCTCAAATTCGCTATTCGCCTCAGGCCAATGGGGCAAAGGAGCTGGCGCTTGCCTTTCAGCCACCTGTTGTCATCGAGTCCGATGCGTTACCTGGAACGCTGCGCGGCTGGATGCAAAGCAAAGGGAAGGCGATGTTGACTTTTGAAGGTGGTGAGGCTCTGCGTTTGAATAGCAATGTCGTTCGCAGTGGTTTGCGCGGTGTTATTGCTGCGATGCGATCGCTGGAAATGCTGACTGAAAAATCTTCAAGAAAACCAGAGAAGCCGCACCGCATTGTTTTTACTGATGAATCAACGTGGGCGCGTGCACCCAGGGGCGGTATCCTTCAGCCGAGAGTGAAGCTTGGCCAGGCCGTGTCAGAAGGGATGGTTTTAGGGCGAGTGGGCGATCCGTTCGGGCTGACCAGCGAACTGGTCACTTCGACTGCTGCAGGGGTCATCATTGGGATGACCACTCAGTGTGTAGTCGATGAAGGTGACGGCCTATTTCATGTGGCACTTGCGAAAAATCCTGAGCATGCGGCGCGCAGAATTCTGCTGCATCAGGACGGAGTTGAAGATCAGATAGCAATCACTGATGAGCCGGTGGACGATGATCCGATGTTAGATTAGTTTGGATTTGATTAACTGGTAACTACTTCCCCGGAGGGACGGGCGTGTAACCAATGACGATGCTTCCATTCTCGATTTTCACGGAATCGATCGCCTTCAAAACATCGGCGATCTCTGTGCCTTTATCTTCATCGCGGAATGGTTCAATGAGCATCTGATCAAGGTATCCGTCCTGTTGGTAGCGTTGCAGAAACCCTGCCGCGACCGTTTTTCCAGGTACCTGGATATCCTTCGTGTTGAGAACCAGTCCGGCTTTTTTGTTGATGACAGGATCTGCCAGTAACGTGCCATTTAAATACCGGAACGTTCCGGGTGGAAACGAATTGAGGGGGAAACTGATCTTTGCGTGAATCGCATCATCGTCGATTCGAACGACTTGCAGCACAGTGCTCACCTTATTGTCAGAAAAACGTTCAAGGGACAGCAGAGCATTCAATTCCTCCAGGTTCAGGGAAAACTCTGCAGCCGTCTTAGCCGCGACCGAATCTCTGAATGCTTGCAGTTTGTCCAGCACAGCATCGCGCTCTGCTTCTGTTATGTCCTGAGGCGTTATATCAACTGGAGCCGAAGCAGTAAAGGCGTCGATCTGTCGGTTTTGCCTGACGAAAGTGATGCCCGCCCAAGTTACCAGGCCGATGAAGGTGAGCAATACACATAGCAAGATCAGGCATCCGGGGGTCGGAGAGAAGCCGGAAGCAGGTTCTTTTTTTGTGCGTGGTTGTGGATCAGATGATTCGCTCACTGGCGGATTTGTTACACGAACATCGTTGCAGGTGCCAACGGATTTGCATTCTTAGTTGCGGCGCAAGAGCAGCATGCGAAATTCAATTGCCGCATCTCCCGGGATTTCGGTGGCACGAAGAGTCAGTGTGGTGCTGCCTTTTTCCAGAGAGATGGTTCCCAGGCGCATCGGTCGAAAGGCTTTGACAAATGATTCCTGCCGCGGAACGCGATCGTGTTCCGCCCCGGATGGGGGCGGATCATTTGCGGTAGTCACTTTTCCGGAGGTCGAATCGCTTCCGCTGGACAGTTCTACCTCGCATCCCACATTTTTTTCTGCACAAGTGTAATAGATATCGATCGCGTAGTCGCCCGCTGCGATGACATCGACATCGAAGCTGATGGCGTCGTCGGGCGCGATCCAATTCGTGAAGTAGGAACAATTGGGAAATCGATTGGAGCGTTTCAAATTGCCGCTGACGACGGCATCTCTTGCCGGTAGCTGAGTGATGGTCCCGCCGCCCACCGGGAAGGGGCGCTTCTCATCGCGGCGTAGTTCGCTGAGCACTTCTCGCTTCCAAGTGACCACAGATTCTCGAAGTGGTGAGGCTGCATCGCTGTTGATCACTTGTGTCTGCCCTGGATCGTCTATCATATCGAACAGGTTTCCCTTTGTATCCAGTCGGTAGCGCTGTGTCCTGACGCTGACCCTGCCGTTCCAGTGTGAGAAGATCATGCGCTCTGGCCATTCTTCCGTGGATTTGCCAAGTAGTAACGGTGAAACGTCGACACCGTCCAGCGGTTTAGTGCCAGTCACGGGAATGCCCGCGAGTGATGCGAACGTTGGCAGTAAATCGATGGCGCTGGTGATTTGTGGGATGATGGAGTTCTGTGCAATGTGCCCAGGCCATCTCATGAACAAAGGTGCGCGGACACCTCCCTCATCGGTCGAGCCCTTGTGGCCTTTCATGCCATTGTTCCAGCGCGCGCCATTGGGGCCATTGTCACTGAAGTAGGCGACAATTGTATTCTCTGCCAGATTCAGACTGTCCAGTTTATCGAGTAGCCGACCAACATTCCAGTCGATGTTCTCACACATCGCCATTGCGGCGCGCGTGTGATCGAGGTTCTCTCGTTTCTCTGATCTGCCACGAGAAGGTAACTCCGCGTCGGCAAACTTTTCCCAATGCGTCTCGGGAACTTGCATGGGAGAATGAGGAGTATTGTAAGGGATGTAAGTGAACGAGGGCTTTCCCGCCGCTGCACTGGCTTCGATGAATGCCATTGCTTGATCGGTGAGGTCATCCACCATGAATCCATTGCCGGTAACGATTTCACCGTTGTGCTCTAACATTGCATTAAAATAATTTCCCCAGTGGCCTGAACAGAAGCCGTAAAATTCGTCGAAACCCCGTGCATTCGGATGGTAGGGATGCTGCATGCCATTGTGCCATTTGCCGAAGGCTCCAGTGGCATAGCCAGCTGATTGAAATATCTGGGCGATCGTGCGTTCATCAAGATCCAGCCGTTCACCACCTGCTGAGGTGCTGAACACACCAGTGCGTGGATGGTAACGTCCTGTCAGCATCTCAGCGCGAGTAGGGGAACACACGGGGCTGACATAAAAATGGGTGAGCTGCGCTCCTTCTTTTGCCAGCGCATCAATCCTGGGCGTGCTGAGGTTCTGGTTGCCATGCAGGCTGAGATCACCCCATCCCTGGTCGTCGGTCAGTATCACGACGATGTTCGGGTGCTCGGCTGCCAGCGCAAGTGGAGCCGCTAGCCAGCAGGCTGCGAGAGTGCAAAGCAGTTGGTTTCTCATCGTGGCAGTCTGAACTGAAATCGCAGAAAAGCCAACTACGTGCTTTCCAAATGCTGGGATGTAGCGCGAAATGATGCCAATGAGTGATTCCCCTCCGCCACAGGAAAGTAACATCAGTATTCGTGAGCTAAAAAGTCAGGCTGGCCAGCCTGCGATTTCGGCTCGCGTCTGGGTGCAGGTGGATGCCGTGCAGGAAAAGGAGTCACGCAATGGTAAGCCATTTCTGGAAATCCGTGTCGTGGATGCGGAAGATGGATTCACCTTGCGCGCGTGGAGTGATTCTCCAATTTTTAGTGCGGCTGGCACATTGCAGCCGAGTTTTGTGGCGGAATTGGATGGTGACTGGACACAGAATGAATGGGGGATCGATGCTCAGCAACTGGTGGTTCGTGGACTGACTGCTGATGAAGTAGCGTTGTTCTTTGCTGGTTCAGCGGAGCTTCTTGCAAAGCAGACTGCAGACCTTGCATTTGTTAAAGAAACGGTGAGTTCGATCCGTGATCCGCGCTTGCTGGGACTTTGCGATGCGTTCTTCGAGCAGTTTGGTGAGCGATTTCAGAGAACTGCTGCCGCGCGCAGAAATCACCATGCTCGCCGTGGAGGACTGGTGGAGCACGTGGCGCAGATGATGCGCGCAGCAATCGCATTGCAGGCCGTTTACCCGTGGCTGAATCGGGATCTACTGATCGCTGGAGTGCTGTTCCATGATTGCGGGAAACTCTGGGAGAATCACTGCTCTGACAGTTCTTTCGTTATGCCATTCTCGACCATTGGAGAGTTGCTGGGACATATTCCGATTGGCATGGAGTTGGTGAACAAGCTGTGGCGTGACATCAAGGATGCGCCGGAAGCTGAGGATTGGGAGCAACTTGAACCTGCGAGCGAGACAGTTCGCCTGCATTTGCTGCACCTTGTGGCTGCCCATCATGGGGAATTGCAGTTCGGATCGCCTGTGTTGCCAAAGACGCCCGAGGCATATGCGCTGCACTACGTGGACAATCTTGATGCCAAACTCGAAATGGTCAAAGACGCCTACCAGACGGGACAATCTCTGGCCGAAGGCATTACTGGCCGGGTGCGACCGCTACAGTCAAATCTGGTGGCGGCTCTGTCCCCGTTTCAGGAAGCTGCTGGTTCACCTCCAGAGGCGGGAAATTCTGCTGCCGACTGATTCTAAACAACGCGGTTGCAATTCGTTTAGAATGCCGCTTAAATCGCACAATATCAGAGTCCTGTAGATTTGTTGGTAGAATACCAGGAACTCTGTGACTTAATTTAGCGCGAGGCGAAGTTACTGCGAGCTTTACAGGAGAAGACGATTCAACCGTTAGGTTCCTCAACGGATATGAAAGTCGATGTGCGCATTCTGGCGGCGACGCATCAGAATCTTGAGAAGTATATCGCCCTGGGAAAATTCCGGGAAGACTTATTCTACAGGCTCAACTCAGTGGTGATTCAAGTGCCTCCACTACGCGATCGCCAGGAGGACATACCCGATTTGGTGTCCCATTTTCTCAGCAAAGCATCCGGGGATTTCAAGGTGGATTCGGCGCGGTTTGATAGAGCCGTCCTGAAGAAGCTGGAGAGCGCCGAGTGGCCAGGAAATGTGCGCCAACTGGAGAACGTCGTTGCGCGCGCGGTTCTGCAGGCGAAAGGGCGCGTGGTGACTGTCGAAGACATCGTTGGAATTCTCGAAGAAAGCGGTTCCAACCGTAGTATCCACGATCGCGTTGGTGTCGAAGCTCCGCTTCGGAGCTGGGTGCACTCTGTGTTAACAGATGTCCAGAAAACGGGCAGCAAGGACGGTCATGCGCGATTGGTCGCCGAATTGGAAACGACCATGATCGAGGAAGCACTCCGGCTGAAAAATGGCCATCAGGGCAATGTCGCCGAGCTACTGGGCATCTCCAGAGTCACACTGCGGCAACGCATCAAGGCCTTGGATATCGGCGGCAGGACCGACAGTTGATTCGTTTCAGAATTGAAGGAGGGCAATAATTTTGGAAATCAGTTCTTCTTCATATCGCTGGATCTGCCTCCCGTTTGGGAGGGGTGGGAGTATTTCCGCCGATTTCGACGGCGATTGACTGAATCCCAGTGATTTGCGACTATGATCAAGCTCAGCAAAAGCAAAAAACTTGCTCTCCTGTGAACCCCGGCCTATAAACCGAGGAAATCCGTGGCTCTGTCCCGGTTCCTGTTGTCAGGAACGTCCAATAAACGCTAAATAAACATCTACTATGAGCAAACTCATTCCAATGATCAGTTCTGGGATCGCCGGTCCTCTCGGTGTCCTTCACCTTCCTCGTCTGTGGCAAAAGGCTTCGCTTGGCGCAGTCGGAAAGTTGCATGACGATTATCCTGCCGCTGGCCAAGGCTATGACCAGATGGTGCTTGATGGACTCGGCATCGATCGGGAAGAATTTCTTGGTTTCATCAAGGACAAAACCCCAAGCTACGTCGAAACCGAAAAGTGGGTTTTGGACAAAAAGGGTGGATCGCTTGATACTGCCGCCGTGAAAAAGCTGAATGACAGCATCGCTGGATACAACCACGCTGAGGGAACTCGTAAAGAGATCCTCGGTGCTGCAAATCTTGAGGACAATGGTACCATTCTCGATGCCGTTAATCTGAACAACATCGACGACTGGACTTGTTTCCACAACGAAGTCATCAAAGGATAATCTCCTCTGTGACTTAGATTCTTGTTTCTTCTGAGTCCCCGGTGCCGCGTGCGGCACCGGGGATTTTTTTCGGCATTGTAATCTGAGTGCGAATGCGATTGAGTCGAATCAATGAACGAAGCTGACAACCACCTGGACGCCCTGGTTGCGATGGCCCTGCAGGAGGACATCGGCCCAGGAGATCTTACTGCGAAATGGTTTGTGCTGGATTCCGACGTGGCGACGGCCAGGATCATCGCAAAGCAGCCAGGAATCCTGGCAGGAGTCGAGGCTGCCCGGATGGTCTTTGCTGCTGTGGACAGTCGGATCGAATGGCTCCACGCACAAGATGATGGCGCAGTCCTCGCTATGGGGGACACTGCATTGATGGTAAAAGGGCCCACGCGCTCACTACTCACCGCCGAACGCACAGCTCTCAATTTTCTTCAGCGACTTTCTGGCGTGGCAACACTGACACGCAGCTACGTCGACGCTGTGGGAGAGTTGCCTGCACAGGTGCTCGACACGCGGAAGACGACCCCGGGATGGCGCCTGCTGGAGAAGGCAGCCGTCGTCGCTGGAGGTGGCCACAACCATCGCATGGGACTCTACGATCGGGTCATGGTTAAGGACAACCACTTGCTCCGTGAGTCGCAGGGACAGGGCCTGCAGGCGGCAATCGATGCGTTCAAATCCGAGCACCCTGATATCAAAGTAGAGCTTGAGGCAGACACCCTTGATCAAGTTGCACGCTTCCTGGAAATGCGCGGTGTCGATATCATTTTGCTCGATAACATGCCGCCCGCCGAGCTGCAAAAAGCGCTGGGATTGCGCGGCCAACATCCAGTCATTTTTGAAGCAAGTGGCGGGGTGAATCTCGACACGATTCGTGCGATTGCTGAGACAGGAGTAGATTGTATTTCAGTCGGTGCGCTCACCCATTCCGCAGCCGCGTTAGATTTATCGCTCACTTTCGGAGAGAGTGAGGAAATCGCCACCGAGTGATAGTGATCGGTGCTGCCCTGGATGCTGCGCGACTGGCGCGTGAGTTTGCCGCTTCCGTTTCAGGGATGCGGTATCAATTTGAAGTTAAAGATGCCACGCAATCGACCAATGATGACGTCAGGGCATTGGCAGCGGAAGGCGCACCTGAGGGGACGATCGTCCTGGCTGAAGAGCAATCAGCAGGGCGGGGGAGGCGAGGAAATGTCTGGATCGCTCCACCTCGTCGCTGTCTTTTGTTTTCGATTCTACTGAGACCGACTCAGAAACCGGAATACTGGCCGCGTGTGACTCATTTGGCGGCACTTGCGGTATGCAGAACGGTGGACACGCTGATTTCTCCAGAGCGGGCAAAAATAAAATGGCCCAATGATGTTCTAATCAATCAGCGGAAGATTTCCGGAATTCTATTGGAAAGTGCTGCATCCAGCAACGGTGGCTTTCTGGTACTGGGCATGGGAATCAATGTGAATCTGCAGCCTGCTGACTTCCCGGCAGAGCTGCAGACGACTGCGTCATCATTGTTGCAGGAATCAGGGCAAGTGGTCGATCGAATCGCAGTCTTAGCGCGTTTCCTAAGGGAGTTTGCGGATCTCTATGCTTCTGCTCTCGAGCCTTTTGACTCGGCGCTGGCTGAAGTCCATCAGCGCAGTAGTTTGATTGGGAAAACGGTGACTATGAGCTCGTCTGGGCAGCAAGTGTCAGGCTGCGTTTCAGGATTCGGCCCTGGTGGTGAGTTGCTGCTAAGATTGCCTAATGGTGCTGCGCAGATCGTCTGTAGTGGAGAACTGGTGCGGGAAACCTCACTGTAAAGGGAATCCTGCGCGCACGCGAATGAGCCCGGCTGGCTGCGTCAACGTCTGTGTCCGAAAGGTATAGGTTTGCATCGCTGTGCCATTGTAGTGTGGAACGGGCGGAGCACTGGCGTCATAGATCACTTCCAATGGAGACCATTCAATGCCACTTTCCGACACTTCCATTGAATAAGTGAGCCCACCTGCTGCGCCAAGGCGGGCGTCGAATTCTATTTGCGCATACTGAATCTGGAGCTCCCGCTTTATGCGAAGTTTAAAGTGCGGCGAGCGTGCTGTGGGCGATGAGCCTAATGCGTAGGCAACAAATTGATCGGCATTCGTGGAATTGGCGGTTGTTAGATTGCCAAAGGTAGCCTGTTCCCAGAGATCACTTAGCTTGTCGGCATCCGTGTCTGGAAGCACAGCCGAGGCCATGATCAATTGCTGCAGACTGAGCAGATTATCAGGAACTGAGAGGTCGTTGGAGGTCAGGTTGTAGACGCCTGCCAATTCACCTGCACCATCGACGATGAAGACATCGCGGTAAGTGACATTCCATTGCGTCCAGACATCGGCTTCTTCAGTGTCTTGAATCCAGGGGAGCCGACGCTCGGCAGAAATGACGGAATTACCAGAAGCATCCGTCTTGCGATTCACGCCAACAATCGAGCAATGAAGCTCCGTTCGGCTGATTTCAAGCTGAGCTGGGATCGTTTCCAGGTGCCCAAACTGGGCACGGCAATAGCTTCAAGTTGCCGATCCAAAATACCAGACTGAAACCTGTTGACGATACTGCGTGGGAGACACCGTATCGCCCGCTCGAGGAGATTGAGTGTTCACGTCTACTAGAGTGAAGTCGCTGAGTTGCGTGCCATGGCTCGCCTGCATGAGCAGCGTCGCACAGGTAGCAGCAAGAAAGGAGAATTGTCTCGTGTGGATATTCATGGTTTCTAGACCTTTAGCGAATTGTTAGGGAATTCTCATTGTTGATATTAGGAAGTGTTCGTGATCGTGTCAATGCGATGCATGGGCAAGAACATGAGCAAATTGTGTCGAGAACCGGTGGAGTCGATTGCGTATTCTGGAACGAGTGGGAACTTTACGACCCCCGAGTTTTTGTATATTTATGAGAGGGACATCAATGAAATCTATAAAGGATTTAGAATCAAGCCAGCTGAGACGATTGTCTCGGCTGTTTTGTTTTGGTGAGCGTGGTGATATCCGGAGAACTGTGATTGTGCTGGGAGCTCCGTGGTTTTTTCTCTGTGTGGTGGGAACGTTAGGTATAGCCTGGGCACTGAAAGAATTCGATCAGTGGGAGCTGGAGGAGGTGGCAGTCGAGCTATCTGAGATGCAGCTGTATGAGGCTGCGCTGCCGCAGGATGTCTCCATCGAGATTGAGGAAGCCACAGAGGCTGGTGACTCAGTCGAAGAGATTGCAGAGGTAGATGCGGTTGCCAGCGCTAACGGGAAGAAGACGAAAGCCAGGCAGAGTTCGCTGAAGCAGGCAGGAGATAAGCTCATTCGCCAAGCGATCAAGGGTCGGCAGCAGGCTAAAGAAACCACGAGGAAGAAGCCGAAGGCTGCCCCGGTTGATCCTGCTCCTATCGTTTCGCGGTTACTGGACAGGGCATCCAAACTGGCAGGTCAAACAGAAGCAGCAGTGGATCAATTGCTGGCAGTCGCCGAAAGGCAATCTCGGTTAGCGGGTAAGCCTGGAATGGACATCAGCCTGCTACGGGCTGCCAACGAGGCCGGGGAGCTGAAGTCAGATAATGCGCGGGCGAAGGCACTGACAAAAATTACTACGGTGCAGGCACAACTGGGATCACTGGATGAAGCCCGTGCCACGTCCAGGCTCATTGACGATGAAGGCCTGCGAGATGTGGCTCTGGCTGCACTCAGCAGGGTGGAAGCGGGCGACGATGACATTGCTGGGGCGAAACGCACTGCGATGAGTATCCGCCGGCCTGACAAGATGGCCGACGCGTTATCTGGAATTGCGCAAACGCAGGCACAGAAGCGCGACCCCAGGGGCGCCCGCACGACCGCCAGTCAGATCACTAACGGCGAAACCAGAAGCAAGACATTGCAGCGAATCGCCATGGTGCAAGCGGCGCAGTCCGATATGGAAGGTGCTCAAATGACGGTGAGATCGATTACTGATGTGCGAATCAAGGCCCGATCGAATGCGGATCTGGTGGCTCGATCGTTGCTCGTGGGCGACGTCTGCTGCGCAGAATTTATTGCCAGTGCGATCCAAGTAAAGCAGGAGAAAGACCGAGCTTATGAGACAATTGCGCGTTACAGGACACAGAATGGAGACCTGATTGGGGCCAGTCAGATGATTTCACGGATCAATGACCGACAAAGCAAGTCCAGGGCTCTCACCAGCGTTGCTATGGAAGAGGCAAAGAGCATGGATTTCAACACTGCAAGGAATACGGTGGCAAGGATACCCGATTCTGGTGTGGCAGAGCGAGCGCTTGCTGGTATCGCAAAATTGCAGGCGGGCCTCTCGTTGGATGCTCGGGCGGCAAAATTCACGGCAAGATTGATCAAGGATAGTGAGACTGAAGCAGCAGCTCTAAAAGACATTGCGGGGGCATTAGCCAGGAAGGGTGAGATGGGTGACGCGCATTCAACTGCAAGGGGGATTCCAGTGCTACAGCAGCGTTCTCTGGCATTTCTCGAAATTGGTAAGCAACACTTCCTGCGAGGGAATCTGCCCGCTGCCCAGGAGATGCGCGATCACGCGCGTGACGTTGCCTATGCGATTCCTCAACAAGCTCAGCAGTCGAAACAGCTCAGCGCGATCGCGGTAGAAGAGGCGAAAAGCGGGGACTTTAGAGACGCGGTGTTAACTGCCGAAAATATCGAGGTGCCGCGGGTGCGTGATGATGCACTGGCTAAGATTGCCGTAGAACTGGCTTCGGGTGGAGAGGTCGATGGAGCCTGGTCAACGGCAGATTCCATCACCAGTGAAACGAAACAACAAGATACGATCCTGAAAGTTGCAGAAAGTATCGGTGCCCAGGCGCCAGTCGAGCAAGCATCGATGATCGTTCAGCATTTTTCAACGCCGGAGGAAAAGATTTCGTTTATCCTGTCGGTAGCTGACCGGAGGACTGGACGCCGGTAGTCAAGCCGTTGACGGGTTCGAGTTCGTTGCCTTCGATTTGCAGGATAGTCTCGCCTTCCTTATACATATTGAGACGATCGCGCGCCTTGATCTCAAGGTATTCAGGGTCGTCATTCAATAGTCGCAACTCTCTCTTAAGATCGTCACGGGTGGCTAATGCTTCCTGCCGCTCAGCCTCCAGTCGGACGATGTCGCGGTCGAGAGCTTTTTGATGATCGAGCTCCGGAATGAAGAACGTCAGCGCTACACCCAGAGCCGCGACGATGATTAAAGTAACCGTGATACGACTCAACGTCTGCCATATGGTCTCCTTTTCGGGAGAAGCCATATCAAGGCCTGACGACTGATGACGTTTTCGGTTCAAGGTAGGTTAGAATCCAGGGTTGTTTTTCAGAGGGAGGGGAGGACTCTAGCGCCGGAGCAACCCATGAGATGAGGGGCGACTCCGGCGCTTAAGAAATTAGGAATGTGTTAGTGCTTTATTTTGCCACCATAGACGGCGTCATCGCCCAGTTCTTCCTCGATTCTGAGGAGTTGATTGTACTTGGCTGTGCGGTCAGAGCGGCTCAGCGAACCGGTCTTGATCTGTCCAGCGTTGGTCGCGACTGCGATGTCAGCGATGGTGCTGTCTTCCGTCTCTCCCGAGCGGTGACTGATCACAGATGTGTAGCCGTTTTCTTTGGCAAGTTCCACAGCATCAAGCGTTTCTGTGAGCGATCCGATTTGATTCACTTTTACCAGAATACTATTCGCGACACCTAGGTCGATGCCCTTTTGCAGGAACTGCACGTTAGTTACGAACAAGTCGTCACCGACCAGTTGAGTATTTGCGCCGATTTTTTCGGTTTGAATTTTCCAGCCATCCCAGTCATTTTCGTCGCAGCCGTCTTCGATGGAAATGATCGGGAACTTCTTCTGCAATTCTGCATAGTAGTCGACCAGTTCAGATGCACTGCGCTTTGAGCCGTCAGATTTTTTGAAGATGTAAGCATTTTCTTCTGCGGAGAAAAACTCACTGGAGGCAACGTCGAGAGCGATGAAAATATCTTCTCCCATTTTGTAGCCAGCGTTTTCCACTGCCTGTGCGATAGCTTCAAGAGCATCATCGGCAGAGTTCAAATTGGGTGCAAATCCGCCTTCGTCACCTACTGCTGTCGATAGTCCGCGATCATGCAGGAGTTTCTTTAGTGAATGGAAAATTTCCGTGCCGTAACGCAGCGCTTCAGAAAAGCTGGGCGCTCCCTTTGGCATGATCATGAATTCCTGGAAATCGATCGGCGCATCTGAGTGGGCTCCACCATTGATGATGTTCATCATGGGGACAGGCAGCACTTTGGCGTTCGGTCCACCGAGATATTTGTAGAGCGGAATTCCACAGCCAGCGGCTGCCGCGTGCGCATTTGCCAGGCTGACGCCCAGAATCGCATTTGCACCAAAATTCGCTTTATTCGGTGAGCCATCTTTTTCCTGCATCAGGC
This sequence comes from Verrucomicrobiales bacterium, assembly GCA_051270635.1. Lineage (GTDB taxonomy): Bacteria > Verrucomicrobiota > Verrucomicrobiia > Verrucomicrobiales > DEV007 > JAGROY01. The sequence goes on from JBNMNB010000012.1 coordinate 19,415, forward strand.
GGTCGATGCCGCTCTGATCACAGGCATCTTTTCCAATGAGTGCCGGGGCAATGCTGTCATTGATTGCTGCAACTGCTTTGATGACACCTTTGCCAAGATAGCGGGCTTTGTCGCCATCGCGCAACTCCCATGCTTCATGTTCACCTGTGCTGGCTCCGCTGGGGACTGCGGCGCGACCACGCGCTCCGCCTGCCAGCGTTACATCAACTTCCACTGTGGGATTTCCTCGGGAGTCGAGGACTTCCCGGCCTTTAACTGAGACGATTGTCGTTTGTGCCATAAGACGTGGTTAAAAAACCATAGTTTTCGGGTTATTCAATATTTGCTATTGCTGAAATTTTAGATTTCTAAAATATCCTTCAGCCCTACTGCGATTTGATTTATGGATTGAAGGCTCTGATTCCTTCGATTTTCACCTTCCTGATGCCACCCTCGTCGGTCTGAAGATCGATCTCATCGCCAACCTTGTGATCAAGCAGAGCGATTCCTGTTGCCGAGAGGTACGACACGATGCCTTTCTCTGCATTGCTGTCCCAGGCTCCAAGAATGGTAAAGCTCTCCTTTGTCCCATCGGTAGACGTCACGTCGGAAATGGTGCCAATAGTGACCTGTTCAGTGTCGGCACCTTTGAAGTCGGTACCACTGGCGCGAGCGATATCATCTTGCAGTTCCTGTTCCTTGCGTCTGAGAATTCCTTGATACTCCTTGGCCATCTTGAATTCAGAGTTCTCTCGAAGGTCTCCGTATTCACGGGCAATCTTGATGTCCTCCGTATTCTTAGGAATCTCGACTTTGACCAGCTCGGTCAGAGTTTCCTTGCGGGCTTCGAGACTTTCCCAGGAGACAACTAGTGAAGCGTCATCCTGTGATTCTTTCTTGTCGTCGCCTTCGACGAGTTTTTGAATTTCGGGATAGATTTTGATGACCCGGGCGAGAAGCGAACGCTTGTTCAATTCCTCAAAAACGGGTGTCGCGAGCAGGCGTCGGGCGAACATTTTGACCTCGCGTGCATTTGACATTTGCACCAAATCCGGAAGGAGCTCGTTGTCCGCGATGACAACATCGTGGAGTCGGCTCGCTTTCTTCGAGTCGTCCTCGAAGTGTTCTTTCTCGAGTGCGTTGATGATTGCGGTCGCAAGATCTGCGGTGAATACTGACTTTGCACCAGTTTTACGCTCTTTGCAGATCCATGCCAGTGCTTCGGAATTCAACGTCCGGCCTTGAAGCCCGAGTTTAAGATAGGAGTCAAGATCGTCACCTTTATCCTTCGAACGAAGGAAGCGGGCAATTTCAGTTACGGTGCGAACCGTCGCTTGATTCAATTGATCCAATGCTTCGTCGACCCAAGTGTCGCCAAAAGTCTCCGGCATCATATCGATCAGTCGCTTCTGAGCAGTGACTGGCAAGGCGCGGATCAATTCTGCCAGTTTAGGGCGATTCTTGATGATGACTGAAGTCGCGCTGGGAATTTCTCCTTCAGGTTTGAGTTCAGGCACCTTTTCGTGCAGCTGATCGCGGACAAAGATGAGTTCCAGTGCAGCCGCTGGCTTGAGCCGGACTGTCTTTGAAATCGCCTCATCCACTTCCACAGCCACTGGTTTGAGATCTTCGGCGGGAGAGGCAAATGACTCGACCTCTTTGACGATGGAATCGACAATTTTCGCCTTCGACTTCGCATCAGAAGCCCTCTTGAAGTCAGAAACGAGGGCGTCTGCTTGAGAAAGGTCTTCATCCCGCAGCTCCATTTGGATGTTTCTTTTTGAGGGAACAATGAATTTTGTCTGCTGGCGCATCTGCTTTTTAGTCGAATCCCACCAGCTTTTGTAGCGGGCTTCAGGAACGACGTAGCCTTTGAGAATGTCATCCAGATCGTCCAGCAACATTGTGTTTCCGTAGGAGCGAAGTGCCATTTCGACCAGTTCGGTCGGCTTGTCCTTTGCCATCACTTCCAGTACCTCTTTCTCGACCAGTCGCTTTGCCAGAATGTGTTCATTAGAAATGACTTCCAGAGATTTTGCGGCAAATTCGAGCTTCATTGCGTGCCCGGCTTTACCGTCAAAATCAATCGTCATTGAGTCGCCGAGAAGATCCCAAGTCGCGATGCGTCCGGGGCCCCAGCTGCGGTGCACGCAAAACGCGCCCACCTCCATTTGTGAGATAATTTCACCAACGGAGGCGCTGAGCCGCCCCGCTGCTACAAGTTTTTCAACATCCTGATTCATTTGCGCACCATAGGAACCGCCTCAGCCTATAGCAAAGAAGAATTTCGCCCAGTTTCCAGCAGTCCGCCTCGCCCGCCCGCCACAGATAGCGCTAGAAATAGGGGACAGAGTATAAAGAATGGACAGAAGAATCATTGAAATGACTTTGCGTTGGTTGGTGATCTGCTACGTTCGCGGCCTATGAAATTGATTCGATTTGGCGAACCCGGTCAAGAGAAGCCCGGGCTTGAACTTACTGATGGACGACGTATCGACGTGAGCGCTATCGTCCCAGCGTACGATGAGGCATTCTTTGGTGGCGATGGGATGCAGCAACTGGCGGACTGGGTTCAAGGTAACGCTGCCAGTGCCCCGGAAATTGGGCAGGATGTGCGGTTGGGATCGCCGCTGAGTCGACCCAGCAAGATCATCTGCATTGGACTGAATTTCAGCGATCACGCGGCTGAGACGGGAGCTGCTGAGCCAACCGAGCCGATCATTTTTTTCAAGGCGACGTCCGCCATCACCGGGCCGAGCGATGGGGTGACGATTCCTCGTGGCAGCGAGAAGACGGACTGGGAAGTAGAGCTTGGCGTCGTCATCGGGAAGACCGCCACTTATGTTGAAGAGGCCACTGCCTTGGAGCATGTTGCAGGTTATGTATTACACAATGATTACAGCGAGCGCGCCTTCCAGCTGGAGCGTGGTGGGCAATGGGTGAAGGGCAAAAGTTGCGACACCTTTGCTCCTGTCGGACCATTCATTGCGACGCCTGATGAGATCTCCGATGTGAATAACCTGGCGATGTGGCTCAAAGTGAATGGCGAGTATTGTCAGCAGGGGAATAGCTCGAATTTAATCTTCAATGTCCCGCAATTGATCAGCTATGTCAGTCAGATGATGACTTTGCTGCCGGGGGATATTATTTCCACGGGAACTCCAGCAGGCGTGGGAATGGGAATGAAGCCGCCGCGGTATTTGCAACGTGGTGATGTGGTGGAACTTGGAATTGAGGGACTAGGGTCGCAGAAGCAGGTGGCGTCATCATGCAGTTAGATCTTCAAGATAAGACCGTTCTGGTGACGGGAGGCGCGAAGGGAATCGGCGAGGCCATTACGCGGAGTTTTGCCGCAGAAGGTGCGGTGCCCGTCATCCTTGGTAGAAATCCGAAGGAGGCTGCTGCTCTGGTGGCTGAATTAAAGGAACGTGGCCAGGAGGCGATTGCTGAGCACGTCGAAATGACTGACCTTCCTGCGCTGGAAGCGGTTGTGGGAAAAGTGTTAGACGAACGCGGGAGTATCGATGTTGTAGTCAACAATGCGGCGATGAACGATGGCGTGGATCTTCATGCTGGGCCTGAGGCCTTTCGCGAATCGCTGGAGCGGAACTTAGTGCATGTGTATGCACTGATGCACTACTGTCTTCCGGCGCTGAAGGAATCGAAAGGCAACATCGTTAACATCGGATCCAAAGTCTCAGAGACTGGGCAGGGAGGCACTTCCGGTTACGCTGCAGCAAAGGGAGGGCTGAATGGGCTGACTCGTGAGTGGGCGGTCGATCTGGCAAGATTCGGAATCCGCGTGAATTCGGTGATCCCAGCCGAAGTGATGACACCGATGTACGAGCGTTGGATTCAAACACTTCCCGATCCTGAGGGGACGTTGGCTCAGATCACCAGCACAGTGCCACTGGGACGGCGGTTTACAACGGCTCGTGAGATTGCTGATGCAGTTGTTTTCGCGGCGTCAGCGCGGAGTTCCCATACTACAGGGCAAATTCTTTACGTCGACGGAGGTTACACCCACCTGGACCGCGCGGCTACATTGCGTGAATTTGAGTAATTCTGGCAAGGCAGCCCATTTATTTGATCTACTGATCCGCTCACTACAACGACACCGCTACGGTTACGAACAAGTTACGAACTCTAAGGTTGGTGGTTGCTAAGTGTTCTATCGAGGTCGACTCCCTGGTCAGTCTTCTCCAGTAACTCTTGTAAATCTGCGATCACTTTGCGTGGCCCCACGTACTGGCCTTCCACATAACTATCCGAAAGAACTTCTCCGTCAGGAGACATCACCACAAGGCAGGGAATCCCAGCACCGCCAAACTTCTTTAGTTTAGACTTTGCTGCTTTGCGGAATTGCACCGCAAACCAAGGCATTTCCTCTTCGGCCATGTAGGCCTCCCATTCTTCCTCCGAACGATCAGAAGAAACAAACACAAGCTCAAGTTCAGGATGGCTTGCCTTTTTCTCATTGTAGAATTGAACGAGATCCGGGGTGAAATCGCGACAGGGTCCACACCAGTGGGCAGAGAAATAAACCGCAAGATACTTGATCGCCTCCGGATTCTCGAAATCAGCTCGCTTTACTTTGCCGTTAGTGATTTTCACAAGATCTCCGGTGAGTTCTTTGACGATGGATCCTTTTGCCACGCCTTTTGATTTCACTGCGTTCGCCCTTTCCAGGAGGAACTGCTGATCAGGGGCACTCAATCTGGCAATTGGCACGACCAGTTCTTTGCCGTCCTTCTTTTTCAGGATTGCGTTATCCAGATGGACTCGAACCAGTTCAGCTTCGATCGTGGAGCCGGCTTTACTAGTCCATTCGCGTCCCCTGCTGGTGGCCAAAGAACAGGCAGATATCAATACTCCAGTTGTAGCACATGCGGCAAAATGTTGTAGAGAGCTCATCAAGGAGAGTCAGGTCGAATGTGAGCGCCGTCAATTTCTCAGCACTACCAAGAACGATTCGGAAACCTTTAGAAAACAAGAGGCAGGAACCCGAAGGTGCCTGCCTCTCAACTAATTATAGATTTATTAGAGGTTACGGAAGGATGACTGCGTCAATCACGTGGATGACGCCGTTCTTACCGACAATGTCGGTCTTGACGACCTTTGCGCCGTCTACCATTACTGTGCCGTCCTTGACCTTGATCTCAAACTCTTTGCCGTTGACAGTCTTTACCTTACCAGGCTTGACGTCGGCCGCCATCACTTTTCCTGCGACGACATGGTAGGTTAGGATAGCTGCCAGCTTTTCCTTTGCTTCGGGCTTCAGCAGGCTTTCAAGCGTTCCTTTCGGAAGTTTGGCAAATGCCTCATCCGTAGGGGCGAAGACTGTAAATGGCCCGTCGCCGCTCAGGGTCTCGGCTAATCCAGCCGCCTTCACAGCAGCCACGAGTGTCTTGAACGAATCGTTCCCAGCGGCGATTTCGACTACTGTCTGCTCCGAAGCAGGCTTCTCTTTGTGGTGATCAGCGATGCTGGAAGTCACGGCGAAAGCGCCAATAACGGCTGCGGAGGCGAGCGAAAGTGCGAATGTTTTTTTCATATTCTTTGGTAAGTTTGGTTCTGAATCAATGGTGTAGTCTCAGCTCTTGCTGAGTTCAGAACAAAATTACGCACCTCCGCTTGTTTAGGTTGCGTCTAAATACTGTCTAATATTTGTGTTGCTGGGTTTTGGCTGCATCACCTCGCTACTCAGCCGCTTGCGATTCCAGCCATTCCAAGTTGAACACCGCATGTTTGATGGATTTTCGCTCTCCCTCTGGCGTTGGAACAAATTGGCTGTAGGTGGCATGCAACAGGCCATCGCTGGTCTGGATGAGCGCTGGGTAGTGAAAACGTCCCTGGCCTTTCTCCACCTTTTCCAGATGACGGGTGATTGGCCATGTCTTCCCTTCATCGGGCGAAAGTGAAACTGCCAGCCTGTGGCGATCGTCTTCCGCATCGTTGTAGATGACGATGAATCTTCCGTCCTGAAGATTCGTCAACTCAAGACCTGCGCCGGGGTTCGAAAGCTGCGGGTGATCATAAACCGTGCTCCATGTTATCCCATTGTCTTGTGATTCAGAAACCATCACCCGTTTCGGCGGTGGACCATTGTCGCGCATATAAGTGACGAGTCCTCCGTCCCTCTTGCGCGCAAAGCTTGGCTGAACGTTAGCGCCGCCGATGATGGGTTCGCTAAAGTTCCATGACTCTCCCCAATCGTCGGTGAAAGCAACGAGCGAAAAACTGAAACCATCGGAGTAAAGTCCCACGATCATGCGTCCCTCGGGAGTGATGAAGGGATGTGCTCTAGTGAACCATCCAAGGCGCCTGGTCAGTTTGTCATCGGCTTGATCAAAGCAACTGCTCGCCCACGAAAGTAACTTCGCAGACAGGGAACGATTGCTCAGATAAGCCGCCATTTTTTTACGAACGATCTGCGGGAAAGCATCTCCTGGTTTGACGTGCAGGACTTTCTCATGAGTCCAGACGGGAGGCTTTCCTGGAATGGAATAGTCGCTGGCAATCTTATATTTCATAAGTGCCGATTCCCACGTGTTCGCCTGAATCGTTGGCCACAGTAACCAGAGTCTATTCTGCGGATCAATGATCATGCAGCAGTTGGTGTCTGGAAATCCAGGTGTATCCGCCATAAGAAAAGGTTCAGACCATTGGCCGGTTGCTTTGTCGAAGTGGGCACCGCGAATCAGCACATCATCTTCTTTGCGCTCACCGGAGCCGTGAAACCAACAAGCCAGCAAGTTTCCATTAGGGCACTCGACGACGCACGAGCCGTGATTGTGCCAGTGTTCCTGCGGAAAAATGAGTTCCTTCGAGAATAGCGGTTTGGCCTGAGATAGGGTGCAACTTACAGCGTGTAAGGCAATGGCTGTAATGGCAGTGACAAGCGAGTAGGTCGTTGATTTCATACTGAGTTTTCTGTTCGCAGGTTGAGAGTTTCTCTGAAACTCGCTTGCCTGGCGAGGCAGAATTGACTGATTGCGAATCTTTCGAGCGTGTGCCGCTTGATTGCCAGGCCGACTCTCCTAGATTCACGCCTGATGGATAATCACCTTTTCCTCAGTTTTCTAGTCTACTTCGTAGCCGCAGCGATCGCCGCCCCACTTGGCCGACGGTTGGGGCTGGGGGCCGTGCTGGGCTACCTGTTAGTGGGGGCCTTGATTGGTCCGGCTGCGTTCGGACTGATCGGAGAAGACAGCAAGGAAGTGATGCACTTCGCCGAGTTTGGAGTCGTTCTCATGCTTTTTGTGATCGGGCTGGAGATCGATTTATCCAGATTGTGGAAAATGCGTGGCCCGATTCTGGGATTGGGCGGATTGCAAGTGGGCGGAACTACTCTAGTGATCGCTGCCGTCGCCATCGCTGCCGGAATCGAGTGGCGGGAGAGCTTGGCGCTCGGTTTGATTGTATCGTTGTCATCCACTGCAATTGTCATGCAGACTCTGCGTGAGCGCGGAATTTCCGATACCAGTGCCGGGCAACAAAGTTTCGCTGTTCTGTTATTTCAAGACATCGCTGTTATCCCGATTCTAGCGATTCTTCCTCTGCTTGCGCATCTGCCGGTGGAATCGGCAGAGGGTGATAGCCATGGCGCGTCCACTTGGATTGATTCGTTACCTGGCTGGAGCCATGGCTTGGTGATCATGGCGGCGGTTGGACTCATCGTTGTGATCGGCCGATTTCTTCTGGCACCCTGGCTCCGTTGGGTTGCCAGTTTAAAAGTGACCGAGGCGTTGACTGCGACGACTCTCGCATTGGTTGTTGGCGTGGCGCTGTTGATGAATGCGGTGGGACTGTCACCTGCATTGGGAACTTTTGTCGCCGGTGTCATGCTCGCCAGTAGTGAATTTCGCCACGAACTGGAGAGCGATATTGAACCGTTCAAAGCATTGTTACTGGCAGTGTTTTTTATCGCGGTTGGAGCAGGGATCGATTTCGGACTGATTGCTGCTGAGCCATTGACCATCGGGTTGATGGTGCTGGCGCTCATCGCATTGAAGTTCGTCATTCTCTACATTCTGGCGAAAGTGTTCGGCTTGTCGATGGATCAACGCTTGCTGTTCGCTGCGGCGCTGGCGCAGGGCGGTGAGTTTGCGTTTGTTCTCGGTGGTTTCGCCGCAGGGCGGGGAATCATTGGTGAAGAATTGGCGGCGCAGATGATTGCAGCGATTGTCTTATCCATGGTGCTTGCCCCGCCACTGTTACTGCTGGTACAGAAGTTGATACTGCCCCGCATCGGAACGCCGTCCAAAGATGCAGATGATCCGCGGCCACACGATGTCGAAAATGACCACGCCCGCGTGCTGCTCGTCGGTTTCGGACGATTCGGCCATCCTATTATTCGACTTCTGCGCAGTGCCGGACACATGCCGACGGTGCTGGAGCGCGACAGTGATCATGTCGATTTTGTGAGAAAATTTGGCATGAAGTGCTACTACGGGGACGCCACCCGTCTACCTCTGCTCAAGGCCGCCGGAGCTGGTGAAGCACAGATATTGATTCTGGCAGTTGACGACGAAGAGCAGTGCATGACGATCATTGAAATGTGCCGTAAGCACTTTCCGAACCTCTCAATCCTGGCGCGTGCCTGTTCCCGGCAGCATGCCTATCGATTGCACGAGGCAAACGTGAAATTCTTCATCGAGCAACTGGGGTCTTCTCTGGACTGCGCCATCGCCGTGCTTGAGGAACTCGGGCATGAGAGCGATCATGCAAAAGATGCGGCCCGACGATTTAAGCAACATGAAATGGACGCCATTGGCCAAATGGCACCGCATCGAGAAGATGAGGAAAACTACGCCGGAATGGCACGCAAGAACTTCGAAGATCTAGATAGTTTACTGAATAACGCGCCTCTTCCAGTGAGATGTCGAGACTGAGGTGCATTTTGCTTTTCGTTGAGGATCAGTTCGGCGTAGAAATGGTAGCGTATGGCAGACATCACAGCAGCGAAAAAACGCGTCAAGGAACTGACGGCCGAACTGGAGCGTCACAATCGACTCTATTATACCGAAGCGCGCCCCGAGATTTCAGATCATGAGTATGATCGGCGTCTCCGAGAACTGACAGATCTCGAGCAGGAATTCTCCGAGCTGCAGAGCCCAAACAGCCCGACGCAGAAAGTAGGGGGAGCGCCCATCGTCGGGTTTACTCAGATAGCCCATCCAGAACGTATGCAGAGTCTGGACAATACCTACAGTGAAGAGGAAGTGGTAGAGTGGTACAATCGTCAGAAGAAAGTGCTGGGGGACGATTTTGAGACGATCATTGAGCCAAAGGTAGATGGTGTGGCTGTCGCTATTCGCTATGAAAATGGTGCGCTAAAGTATGCCGCGACTCGTGGAGATGGTCGGACGGGAGATGATATTACCCAGAACGTGCGCACCATTCGTTCGTTGCCATTGAATTTGCCGGAGGACGCGCCGCAAACGTTCGAAGTCCGTGGCGAAATTTTCATGGCAAACGATGGATTCGCGGCGATGAACGCGAAGCGTCTGGAAGCGGGCGATACACCATTCGTAAATCCACGCAATGCGACTGCTGGAACGCTCAAGCAGCTTGATCCAAAAGTCGCCGCCAGCCGACCGCTGGACATCATCTGCCACGGCTTTGGTCAGCTGGTAGGCCTTGAGCTAAAGACGCAGGATGATTTCCGAAATCTGCTGCAAAGTGCCGGACTGCGCGGGGGGGATGCGCGCTGGAATGCGAGCAACTCGGACGAGATTCTCGCCGCGATCCGGGAACTCGATGAAAAGCGGCACTCGCTTCCGTATGATACGGATGGAGCGGTGGTGAAAATCTTTTCGATCGCGGCACAGAAGCAACTGGGTAGCACTTCCAAAGCACCACGCTGGGCCATGGCATTCAAGTTTCAGGCGGAGCAGGCGCAGTCCAAGGTACTATCGATTGAGATCCAAATCGGACGCACGGGCGCACTGACACCCGTCGCGAATCTGGAGCCCGTGTTTGTCAGTGGTTCTACAGTCTCGCGCGCGACGCTTCACAATGAAGAAGAGATCAAGCGCAAAGACATCCGCATCGGTGACTGTGTGATTATTGAAAAAGCTGGAGAGATTATTCCCGCAGTGGTGGAAGTGTTGACGGATCGCCGCACTGGGGAAGAGACTGAATTCGTGATGCCCGAAGAATGCCCGAGCTGTGAGACCGCGGTGGTGCGCGATCCTGAGCAAGTAGCTGTGCGGTGCCCGAATTACCATTGCACTGAGCAAGTGAAACGGCGGCTGCGGCATTTCGCGCAACGCAGCGCGATGGATATTCAAGGGCTGGGCGACGTGATGGTAGAGCTTATTGTCGAAGCCGGACTGACTGTCGATGTTGCGGGAATCTACGATTTGAAATTTGATGATCTGATCAATTTGGAACGGCAGGGGCAGCGTAGTGTTGAGAAGTTACTTGCAGGAATTGAAGCAAGCAAACAACAACCGCTGTGGCGAATGATGTTCGGCATGGGAATCTTGCACGTTGGAAGTTCTTCCGCTCAGTCGCTGGTGACGCATTTTAAATCAGTGGATGCCATTCGCGCAGCAACGTTGGAAGAGCTTGAGGACGTAGAGGATATTGGTGGTATCGTTGCTCAGAGCGTGATCGACTTCTTTGCGAACGAGGAGACGAGTGCAATGTTAGAGAGACTGCGTGTTGCAGGACTTCCATTCGAATCGATCGAGGAGGAATCTGGTATCGAAGGAGCCGCGACGACCTTTGCTGATACCACTTGGGTCATCACCGGAACGCTGAGTGAGAGTCGTGAGGGAATCGCAGAAACGATCCGTAGCCATGGTGGGAAAGTGACGGGCAGCGTGAGCAAGAATACCACTTATCTGTTAGCCGGGGAGAAAGCGGGAAGCAAGATGACGAAAGCTGAGAAACTGGGTGTGCGCGTGCTCAGTGAGGAAGAGTTCCACGGGATGCTGGGAGAAGAGACCACTTGAGCACAGCCCGCAATAGATTACTGCCAGCGGAGAATGAGCGGATCTCGATCTGCGACTTCATGGCGCGCGCCCTCTATGACGCAGACGCTGGCTACTACACTCAGAACATCGCAGCGGTAGGTGGGAAATCTGCGGATTTCGCGACCAGCGCATCGTTGGATCCGGGATTTTCGGAAGCCATTACTCGCTGGATAGAGCAAGAGATTGCGACATCCGGAGATAAGTTGCGTGGAGCTTGTGGAAAGTGGCACTTGATCGAACTCGGCGGTGGTTCCGGGCATCTGGCTAAGGGCGTCCTGCGTTCGCTTGGATGGTTGGGCCGCAGGAAGACACAGTATCATCTTGTTGAGCTATCGCCCGTCATGCGCAACGCCCAGGCCCACCGCCTCGGAGGCCGGGCCAAAGGTGTCCAGTGGCACTCTAATATTAAGGAAGCATTGGAAGCAGCAGGAGGCCGGGCGATCATTTTCTCAAACGAATTTATCGATGCGTTTCCCGCCACTGTGGTGCAGTGGGATGAAGAATCAGATTCCTGGTGCGAAGTTTTTTTGGAAGGGCGCGGCAAAGGGCGCTTTGCAGAAGTGCTCGCGCCGATCCCAAGCGATCGAATGAGCCACTCCATCGTATTCGATCACGAACGATGGAGCGGAGTTCCGCTGCGTGACGGTCAGCGTTGCGAAATTCTGTTTTCGTGGCGCGATTGGTTGCAACGATGGGAGAAGGAAGCTGATGCCATTGCCATGTTAACGATTGACTATGGCGACACGTTTCCATTGCTCTATCGCGGACGCCAGAATGGTACGCTTCGGGCATACTTGAAGCACGAACGGCTGGAAGGAACGGACATTTATGCCAATGTCGGGCAGCAAGACCTCACGGCAGATGTTAACTTTACCGAGCTCCAACACTGGGGCGAGCAGGTTGGATTTGAGTCGGTGAACCTCGAGTCTCAACGCGATTTTTTGCTGCGGTTCGGCAGCTCTAATACCTGTTCTTCGGATTCTTCCGTCTCAAAATTCCTGCTGGATCCCGCTGGCGCTGGTGAAGCGTTTCGAGTGCTCGTGCAGAAGAAGGAGCAGACGAGATAGGGCGTTGCCTCATCATACTTCCTACCCGCAGCCTTGAAATGCCGCTCGCTTAGTCAGCAAGAAGCGGCTCGTCAGCGTTTGCAAGGCTGACTGTAACCTGTGGCTCGTCGGGAGTGTCATCTTGACCATCAGTCGGGACTTGCTCGCCCTGACGGGCAGAGCTGTGAGATGGGCGCGTGACTGGTATCGTTGTAACGATGTTCGACATAACGTGGAGGTAGCGTAGTAAGTGGAAGTGAACTCCGGAGCAGGCGATTATTGCGCCTGCTCCGGAATGAAGTCGTTGTTATTGGCAGGACTCACAGGTGCCACCGTTCATCATGGCTTCGATGCTGCAGGTAGTCTTTTCTTCTGCGGTAAATTCGCGAGCAGCACCATTGGTTCCGGCGTGTCCTCGCACCTCTTTTCTCACAGATACGGTCGCCTTTTCAATATTCGACGCTCCCATGGTGCGGAGGTAGTAAGTGGTTTTCAAGCCAGCGCGCCATGCTGCGCGATACATGTGGGACAGCGTTTTCATGTCGGCCTGCTTGAGGAACAGGTTGACCGATTGTGATTGGTCGATCCACTTCTGACGTCTGGCGGCAGCTTTGATAAACCAATTGTAGTCGATGTCGAATGCCGTTGTGTAGCGTTCCTTCACTTCGGTAGGGATTTCATCAATTTCGGCCAATTCGCCGTCGTAGTATTTGATCTTGTTCAGCATTTCGCCGCTCCAGAGATCCAATTTCTTGAGGTCGCGCACAAGGTAAGGATTGAGAACAATGAACTCTCCAGACAAATTGCTCTTCACGAACAGGTTCTTGTAAGATGGTTCGATGCACGGTGTGCTGCCCATGATGTTCGAGATCGTTGCCGTTGGGGCAATTGCTAACACGTTACTGTTGCGCATCCCTTGCTTGGCGATTTTCTCGCGCAGTGGTGCCCAGTCCATGCGAGCGCCGCGTTCTACTTCGATAGTCTGGCCGCGTTCGCGCTCCAGTAGATCGACGGTATCCTGCGGCATCAATCCTCGATCCCACTTTGATCCTTTGTAAGTCGAATAAGCGCCACGTTCAGCTGCCAGATCGCTCGAGGCTTCGTATGCGTAGTAGGCGATTGCCTCCATGAACTCATCGTTGAACTCGACAGCCTCCTCCGACGCAAATGGAACTCCCTTCATGTAGAGCGCATTCTGCAAGCCCATGACGCCGAGACCAATGGGACGGTGGCGCTTGTTGGAGCGCTGCGCGGCATCGGTCGGGTAAAAGTTGATGTCGATGACATTATCAAGTGCACGCACTGCGATGCGGATGCTCTGTCGCAACTTATCGTGGTCGATGTTGCCCTCGGTATTGATATGTGAGTCGAGCACGATCGAGCCCAGGTTACACACAGCCGTTTCATCAGGGCCGGTATTCAAGGTGATCTCGGTGCAAAGGTTAGAGCTGTGGATGACGCCGACGTGATCCTGTGGGCTGCGCACATTGCACGGATCTTTGAAAGTGATCCATGGGTGACCAGTTTCGAAGATCATCTTCAGCATCTGCTTCCACAAATCGATGGCTGGGATCTTGCGCCCGTGCACTTCGCCTGCTTCTGCCATTTTCTCATACTCGACGTAGCGCTTTTCGAATGCGCTGCCGTAGAGTTCGTGCAGATCTGGCGTTTCATTTGACCGGAACAGTGTCCAGTCCTGCCGATTCTCCATGCGCTTCATGAAAAGGTCTGGAACCCAGTTGGCCGTATTCATGTCGTGGGTGCGTCGGCGTTCGTCCCCCGTGTTCTTCCGCAGTTCAAGAAAGTCCTGAATGTCGGCGTGCCAGGTCTCAAGGTAAGCACAGCCTGAGCCGCGACGCTTGCCGCCCTGATTGACTGCCACTAGTTGGTCATTGTGCAATTTCAGGAATGGGATGACTCCCTGGCTTTCGCCGTTGGTGCCATGAATGTAGCTCCCAGTGCCGCGCACGGCGGTCCACGATCCACCCAGACCGCCAGCCCATTTCGAAAGGTAGGCGTTCTCAGCAATTCCTCGCTGCATGATCGACTCGATACTGTCGCCAACCTGATAGAGGTAGCACGATGACAGTTGGGAATGATTGGTGCCAGAGTTGAACAGCGTTGGCGTGGACGAGCAGAAGCGACGACCTTTGTAGAGGTTGTAGAGCGCGATGATGCGATCAGTCTGGTCAGTCGTTTCGTCAATGAAGATACCCATCGCCACGCGCATCCAGAACAGCTGTGGTGCCTCAAGGCGCTTGTGCGGGTGCACATGCTTATCTACGATCAGATAGCGGTCATACATTGTCTGGATTCCGAGGTAGTCGAAATCAAGGTCCGCAGCGGGGTCGAGCGCAGTCGCCAGCTTGTCGAGTTGAAAATCGAGCAACCGTGGATTGATGCGCTTGATATCAGCGGATCTGACAAGGTTACGCTTAAAGGCCTTGCGGTGGAACGCGGGCAGCTGGTCAATTCCATCCGTCACTATGTCCCAGTCGAGGACTTCTTCATAAACGTAAGACAGCAGAATGCGCCCTGCGAATTTAGTGAAGTCTGCATCGCGCTCGATCATGCTCTTGGCATTGAGGATGATCGTCTTCTTCAAATCCTCGATCTTCATCTCTGGAAAGAGGGCACGGCGCAACTCGGATTCGATCTCTTCCTGATTAAGACAGAGATCGAGTCCCATGCCGGCGAAGGCGATCCGCTTCTTCAGGTCGAGGCCATCCCAGAGCGATGTTTCGCCGTCGCTCATAGTGAGCAGAATCATGGCGTCCTGTTGGACGGATGACGATTGCAGCTCTTCCTCTTTGGCGATCTGTTCGCGCTGCTCTTTACGATGCGCACGATAAATGATGTAGGCCTCGGCGATCTTAAAGTGACCGGTTCGCATTAGCTCTGCCTGCACCAGGTCCTGAAGTTCTTCGATGTGGATGAAGTCTTTCTCCAACTCCTGCACCCGCAGGGTGACGGCATCGGCGATGTCCTCAGCGGGGGACGAGTCCATCTGCAGGGATAGGAAGGCCTTTCGGACGGCGATCTCCACTTTGTTATGCGTCCACTTCACGACTTGGCCGTTGCGGCGAATGACCCGAGCCCTGACCAAAACGGGCGTTTCACCCAGACCAACACTGCTCCTGCCAAAGTCAGATCGATGGTGGCGAAGGATGAAGCTCTTGGCCACATCATGCGCATTGCGGCGCACCAGGGCGCGTTCGATGATC
The DNA here is from genome assembly GCA_051270635.1 of Verrucomicrobiales bacterium. Taxonomy (GTDB): domain Bacteria; phylum Verrucomicrobiota; class Verrucomicrobiia; order Verrucomicrobiales; family DEV007; genus JAGROY01. The sequence continues at coordinate 34,649 of JBNMNB010000012.1, forward strand.
CGGCCTACTTCACGGGCGCTCAGTGTGCCCATGTCGCCGTCCGTTTCAGAATTCCTCGCTGTCATTTCCAGTGAAACAACACGAGCAATTTCAGATACTAGATTCTGATTCTTATCAGTGAAAATTGCATCTTCCTGACGCGATAGCATCAGATCAGTGACTGCCTCACCGATCATGTCAGCAATGTCGGCAGTCTCCATCAATTGTTCTTCGCCATTCACGGCGACAGTGATGCGGATATCATCACCCGATTCATTCTCAGGCTGGTCTTGTTTACCAGTCGAGTGATTTGTTACGCCGTTGTTACGGGCGACATTTGCCCAATCGAAACGAGGCCGATTATCTGGGGCGGATTCTACGAGGCGCTTCAGCTCAAGGTCTTCTTCAATGAAGTTCTTTCCAATCATACGAGTAGCGGAGAAGTTAGCGGATTTTGTTGGTGGTAAGGAAAAATTTAGATAAGGGAATCTATCTGTGGTGGCAGTTCAACAGTGGCAGAGTTTGGCCTTCAGCTGGAATCGTAACATCTCTGCAACTGGTCTGCTGGCGCGGGCCGTTTTGCGCTTGAGTTGTGGACTAAAGTTCGTCGTCATCCGGCACCTCAAGTGCCGAGGATTTCTTGTATTCCGTGACTCGGCCTTCAAAGAAGTTTTGCTCCTTCTTGATGTCCATCATTTCGGCCAGCCAGGGCAGGGGATTCTTGACCCCTGGGTGAAGTGGCTTGAGGCCGACGCCCTCAAGTCGCCGGTCTGCGATGTAGTCGATATAAGTCATGAATTCCTCTTTGCTCAGACCCACTGAGTTTATTGGCAGGCAATCGGCCACAAACGCTTTCTCCAGCTCAACGGCTTCTGCCATTGTCGCACGCAGTTCTTCACGGAATTCTGGTGTCCAGATTTCCTGATTCTCTTCAATGAGATCCATGAACAGGTTTCTGAAGACCTCAATGTGGTTCGATTCATCGCGCAGCGTGTAGCGGAACATCTGACCAATGCCTGGGAATTTGTTCTGCCGATAGAGGCTCAGAATCATTCCGAACAAGCCGTAAAATTGTGTTCCCTCCATGCACTGACCGAACACGAAAATGTTCTTCGCCAGCAGCGCCTTGTTCGCTGAATCTGTCAGATCAATATTTTTACGCAGCGCGCGTGAAATGCCGGTGACGAAAGAATTCTTGCGCTGAATCGTCTCAATTTGCTCAAACATTGCCTCGCACTCATGCGGATTGATGCCGAGTGAGCTAATCATATAAAGGAGGCTGTCGGCGTGAATGTTTTCTTCATGCGCATGACGTCCCAGCACCAGCTTCAGCTCAGGCGCGGTGACCATTTCCCGCACCACATGGATGACGTTGTCGCCCACAATTCCCTCGGCCGCCGAAAAGTAGCCAATTCCCATGCGGATGATCCAGCGCTCGCTATCCGACACGTCTGCGGATTGCCACTGCTCGATATCCTTCCCCATGGGAATATCCTCAGGCTCCCAATGGTTCGCCTTCATCGCCTGATACAGATCGTATGCCCACCCGTACTTCAATGGTAAAAGATTGAATGCCATCGTGTCCCTGCCGTTGATAACTTGCTTAGCAGCAAATGCTTCTTCTGCCTTCGTCTGATCTAAGACGAAGGACTTCGTGCCGATTGTGAATGTCTTCTCCATGAATGAATTGCGAATTGTCAGAAATTTCGTATTAACGAGACTCCGATACGAGAATCGGATGGTGGTGAGAGCTCAACTCAATAGCAGGTCTTCAGGGAAGCGCATCTCTCAATTTCGGAAAAAAGCGAGAGTAACCACTACATCTTGGGGTGAGTCCGCCAACCTACCCAACATATGGTATTCGGGGCAAGAATATTTTGGCTTTCCGAGAATTTTTATTTTCCTAACCACTTGATCCAAAACTCCCTTAAAAACAGCTTACCAAATTATGGTAAAAATGGTGTTTTTTTAAAATTCTCTCCAGATCCAAGGATCTGGAGAGACGACAATCCAACGATTATTCGCCCAATGAGGCAAGCACTTCCTAAAGAAAAGTGAATAGTTATGCGTCAAGTGCCAGGAAGTAGGAAGCTGCCGGCGTTTTAAAAAAAATCCGATCGATGGCGGGGCGATCTATCGCGAATGGGGGCGGCAAGCTGATGAATTCGGAGCATATGAAGCCGATCAGTCTTCAAGCCCATGCGCGGTGCCGACCGCTTCTCCGTCTTCGAACCAGAAGGAGATGATCATCGGGCGGCAGCAGACTTCGCAGTCGTAGTCTACGCTGCAGGGAGTTTCCGCTTCTGCGGGCGCCGCGACGGAAAACACTTCGAAACAGGACGGACAGGTCACGTCAGTGAGTTCACCCATGAATTCAGGCGGATGGCGAGTCGGAGTGAGGTTGAATCCATTTCAAGAGATCGGCTTCTGCCAGACGGCGCTCCATTGTCTCCAACTGCTGCAGTGAGGGATCAATAATAGGCAGGCGATGCCCGCCGCAGGGAGTTCCCGCCAGCGACATGGCAGCCTTGAGGCCGGCGCGACCGCAGGTGCCCACCAGGATGTCGACGATGTCGATCGACTGGGATTGAAGGGAGCGCGCCTCCTCGAGTTCGCCCTCATGAAAGGCGCGGATGATCTCGAGGTAGAGTTCCGGGGCAAAATTGTAGGTGCTCCCGACGGCGCAGCGGACTCCCATTGCGAGGCCGGCTATCAGCATCTCATCGACGCCAAAATAGATCTCGAGTGATCCCCGTGCGGCACGGCGGCAGCGGTCGAACTCATGCAGGTTAGGCGAAGAAAATTTGATGCCGCGGAAGTTGTCCAGCCGTTTTGCTGCGGTTTCTGCCAGTTGTGCCATGTCCAGCGTCACTCCGCCAAAGGCTGGAATGTGGTAATAGAAGAAGGGGAGGGCTGGCGCGGCACGAGCAATCTCTGCAATTATATCGGTCAAAGCATCGATCGACTCCGCACGAAAATATCCAGGTGGCGTCGCCGATACCGCATTTGCTCCGGCTGCTTGCGCATGCGCCGCCAGATCACGCGCTTCGTTCAGACTGTTGTGACCGACTTGCACGATGATAGGAATCCGTCCTGCTGCGGCATTGATGAAGGCTTCCGCAGACTGCTTGCGCTCACCTGTTGTCAGCGATGGGCCTTCGCCCGTGGTGCCGTTGACGTAAAAGCCGGAGATACCGCGTGAAATCAGCTGCTCTACCATGACGGGGATGCAATCAAAGTTGATGCTGCCCGTTTTCGAAAACGGGGTGAATGTAGCGGCGATAAGCCCTGTTGTCGGATTGGTCATAGGATTCGATTGCATGCGCGGAGTCGATCCAATCATAAAACATCTGGTGTGGCACGTCCGATTTGCTTAACTTGTCGCAACACATGCCGGGATCTGAGTCAGCGAACCATCTTGCACTGAAGCGCAGCGCAGCTCTGTGGGCGCAGGGACAGGGCTATGGTATGGTCGCTCCAGAAGTGATGCTGCCCAATTGCCGCTACCGGGCAGATGTCGCCGCATATCGACCAGATCGGCGCAGCGGCGGAATTCTGGCGGTTGGCGAAACGGCAGTATTTGAATGCAAACAGGCTCGCTCGGATTTTTTAAAGGATTCCCGTTCGGCCAGCGTCACCACTCAGAGGCTTGCAGAGCTGAGTGCTCGACGGGCAACGTTAGAGTCCCTCCTCGGTGTGCATTTTCCCAATCTGCGCAAGGGCGAAACATTGTTCCCCGAATACGATGTCTACGATTTCGATCAACTTTCTCACAAAGGATATGGTGAGGTAATGCGTGAAATTCGCATCCTGCAGAAGCGCCTCTACGAGAAAACGAAATTCGAGCGGCTGGTGAACTGGCGCTGCGCTAATGCCTTCTATTTAGTCGTGACTCCCGGGATTCTCGCTGAACACGAAGTTCCAGCTGCCTGGGGGCTGCTGGAACTCAAGGAAGAACACTGCCAGGATTCTGACAATCAGAGTGGTGCCAATCTTACTCTGTTGCGCAAACCCACTGTCATCCAATGCGCCGACTCAGCCCGACTCGAACTCCTGCAACGGCTCGCCGCCCATGGGACAAAGGAGCTGAATCGACAACTAGGCGTCGATTTTGAGCAAGTGCAGGAGGCCGCGCGGGCCTGTGTGCGATGAGTCGGTGGTGCAGAGGAGCCTCGCAGTTCGAGTGAAGGTGACCACCACTGACTTTACAATCGGAAATTCCCAGGCTGTTTGGTAGACCAGAACCTTATCCATTTACGTCAGATCGTGTGACTATCGAAAGAACGGGAAGTGCGATTATTCTGCATCCTGTCGATCAAGAAATTCTACGAAACGTGATTGGGAGCTGGCAGGGGCAGCTGTCGTAACTAACGCAGATGGTCTTCCGTGTACAAGGCTAGCTCTACCATTCGCTCCAGTAACTGATCGGTGGGGATGCCGGGGAAATTTTTGAGGACGAGTTCTTTAGTGAACAGGCGGCAGATGTAGCGCAGGCGGCGGGCTTTGGACGCGGAGGCGTAGATGAAATCGCGGTGACCGCTATTGACGGCAATGAGATTCATCGATTCATCGTAGCGAGAGCGCCAGAGGCCAGCGGGAGCGTGCTCGAAGGTGTAACCGGGAAGGCCACGGGACGAAGCAGTTGAGGTTTTTTTAGCTTCGGGCAGCAGGGTGTCAGTGATGGTAATGAGGGCTTCCGCTTCACATTCAACATCATGTTGAGTGGCGGCAACTCGGAGCCGCACCAGGCCGCAATCGGCGGGAGCGGTAAAGGTAATGATCTCGGAATCGGTAGAGGATAAGGTTCCTGAACCATCCAGGATTTCCCAGTGAAGCTTCAGATCGCGCTCGACAAAGCGGCGTGATTTGTCCCGCGTTACTGCGCGGAAGGTGCGTGAGTCACTGATGCGCAATGCGCAGGAGGCCGGGGCAATGGTGACGCTGTAGAGGTTGCCTTCGTATTCAAAAAATTCCTGCTGCTTGCCGGCGGGGGCGGCTTCATTGGCGGCAGAAATTTCTTCAGCCACTTCCCCTTCCGCCAGCGGGGATTCAGTTTCGCCGTCTGTCGATGGTTGGTCGCTGCCGGGTTGGTTAGTCGAATTTCTGGCCATGCCACGGGCACGCTTATGCAAGTCGAACCAATCGTATTCTTCTCTAGGCAACGCCAGAAAGGCCTCGCGAAGGGCTCGCTGAACTGACTTGAGGACGTGCTGGCTGGCTTTTTGTTCTTCAGCCTCTTTCAGCTGCTGGATGTGTTCATTCAAGAACGGCTCCAGGGTGCGCAGATGCTTTGCAAATGTGTCATAGGCATCGTCGCGGATGATGCCGTCGCGGGTGCCAGGTGTCAGTAGAAGAAATGGGGCGTCGATCACACCTTCCAGCAAGCGGCTGTTCCATGGCTCGCGTTGGAAGTCGTCGAGCTTCGTGATATCGCCGATCACCCGGGTGCCGAGCCGGGAGAGGCTGACGCAGTTTTCGGGCGCGTGGGCTGCCAGATAAAGTTCCAGTCGTATGTCACCCATTGGCGATGTGATGGGATCCAATTGCAGAGGCGTGCCCGAAAACTCTAGCGGCTTCACCTCAAATTCTTTGCGTGCCGTGCGATCAATCACCTTGATCCGAACTCCGGTGGCTCGAATGCGGTCACGTAACTCGGATGCCAGATACCACTGAATTTTCTCAGCCGTCAGCTGTCGAATCCCCTGCAGCAATGGCTTGATCAGCAATTCCGTTTCTTGAAGAGAAAAGAGAGTGCGTCGAGGCGTGACCTCGTAACCTTGATCGCCTTTGGCCATGCGCATTTGGTAGGTCTTGCCATTGCGCCCGGCAGAGGTGAGAAAAAGCTCCTCGCCCACGGTCCAAAAACTGAGCAGGCCGATGCCAAATTCTCCCTGGATGCCATCACCGCCACCTTGCGCTTTGACGCGACGCTTGATGGAGTCACAGATGTGCGTGGCGACATATTGAAAATCGGGCTCACCGTCGTCGTTGCAGGGGATGCCTTCACCATCGTCCGTTATCCGCAGAAACGATTCCCCGCGTTCCTTTCCGCGCACGATGCTGATGTGGGTTGCCTTTGCATCGATGCTGTTTTCGACAAACTCGGCGATTGCCTTCAGTGGATTGTTCTGTGACAGGGCGATGATCGTAATTGCGCTCCACGTGTCACCGATCCGCAATTTTCCTTTGGCGCGATTCTTGGGCGATCGAGCGCGTTTTTTCTTCGGTTGAGTTTCTTTGTTGCTATCTGCCACTGATGGAGAGTGAGGTCGAAAATTGGGCGAAAGTAAACCTTTCTCTGATGGCCTTTAGTCCGGCCATTCCCGGCCCATTGAAAAATCGAGTGGCTCAACCACTCTAACGACCATAAGGAAAATCTTGCATTCTGCGGCTGACGGAAGTTGCTTCCTGATCATGGCTAAGTTTGTTCTCAATGACACGTTAACGCGTTCAAAGCGCGAGGTTTATGCAGAAGATGGCGAGACGCTGCGCTTTTACTGCTGCGGCCCCACCGTGTATGGCCCGGCCCATATTGGGAATTTTCGCACCTTTATTGTGCAGGATACATTTCGTCGAGTTGCTGAATTGTCAGGCCTGAAAACCAAGCACGTGCGCAACATTACCGATGTCGACGACAAGACGATTCGTGAGTCTGTGCGGGAGGGGAAGTCGCTCAAGGATTTTACCGGCTACTGGCGAGGCCTGTTCGATCGTGACTGCGCAGCGCTCAATTTGCTTACTCCCCATATCGAGCCAAGTGCGGTGGAACACATCCCGGAACAAGTGGCATTGATCGAGAAATTGGTCACCTCTGGCCATGCTTACCAGGGCAATGATGGCTCGGTTTATTTCAAAGTTTCGGCGTTCGAGGGATACGGAAAGTTGTCTCATCTTGAGAATCGAGAATTGAAGCTGGGAGCGTCAGCGAATGACTCGGATGAGTATGAGAAGGAAAGCCTGGCAGATTTTGCTCTGTGGAAAGCGCGCAAGCCCGAGGATGGGGACAACTTTTGGGAAAGTCCGTGGGGGCAGGGGAGACCGGGTTGGCACCTGGAGTGCAGTGCCATGGGAATGAAGTATCTGAGTGAGTCCTTCGACCTCCATGCAGGTGGGGTTGATCTGTGTTTTCCTCATCATGACAACGAGATCGCGCAAAGCGAAGCAGCAACGGGAAAAACGTTCTCTCGGCATTGGTTTCACTCCGAGCACTTGATGGTGGAGGGGCAGAAAATGTCGAAGAGTTTGAAAAATCTCTACACGCTTGATGACATCAATCATGGAAGACGTGACGGCATCGATGGTGCCGCGCCAGGATATTCGGCAGCAGAGCTTCGCTTCGAAATGTTGTCTGGTTACTACCGGCAAAAAATGAATTTCACCTGGGATGGATTGCGTGCTGCGAGGATCAATCTCGAGCGCATCGCGGCGTTTGTCCATCTTCTTGAAGCATTGTCAGGGAGGGCAATGTCGGATTACGCCGCGACATTGGCAACGTCCGCTACAGATGCTGGCGCATTTTCTGATGCGTGGGCAGCTCTACTTGATGACCTTAATACGCCGTCTGCTCTCGGTCTTCTGAATTCTGCCATGAAACCACTCGAAAAGCGTGCGTCTTCTGGTGATGTGAGTGCTGAGGAAGCTGGCGAATTGCTCGATGGCTTGTCACTTCTAGTGCATGCCTTTGGTTGGGAACTGCCCGCTGCCAGGAAGAAAGCAGCAGCAGCAGAAGTTCCGGCAAATGTGCAGGATCTTGCAGACAAGCGCGTGGCGGCTCGTTCGGCAAAGGATTGGTCCGCTTCTGATGCTCTACGCGACGAAATTGCAGCGCTCGGATGGCAGGTCAAGGATGGTAAAGACGGCTATGAATTGACAAAGTTGGACTGAGAATGGGAGTCTCTCATTTTCTGCTCGTCGGCTGAAATCTAAGAATAAGCAGTGTCATCCAGGCGATGCCAGAAGTCGTATCGTATCGTATCGCGATGCTCTGCCTCAAACCAACACTCATGTCTACTTCGGAAAATCGTGGCTGCGCTTGATCGTCTAGCCATTGCCCATGGTCGCTTATCGGATTTCAAGGCGGTGTGGTGGCCCTTCGTGTTTCTAAAACCGGATTCTGCTAACACCCCAATTACACAGAAGCGCATTCTTGCAATGGTGCCTTGTTTCGCCGCGTGGTTTCTCTTGGCGTGGATGATTCGCGAGTGGCTGCTGAGGGATGCTGGTATTCCTCCCGCTGGCGAATTACTCAAAATCTACGGCTACTTCGTGCTGGGGTTTCTGGTCTGGTTCAATGTGGTCACCGCACCGCTGTGGAATCGTCGTGTGAAAATCCTGAGACGCAGCTGAATCTTGTTCTCCTCCAGAGGTGGAAGAAGAACGATTTCGCTGCAATCCTTGCTGCTGTTAGCAGCGTAGAGACTGTAGAGCCACGATGGCAAAACCATGCGCTATCGAGATGAACAGCGAGTCAAGAATTACTCAGAGAAACGGGTCGGAGTCGCCAGAAAATAAGATGATTGTCGCAAGATTTTTTTGTATAGGTGGATGTGTCGGCCTGCTGACAATCGCAGTGGGATGCAACTCCCTAAATTCTAATGCAACGATGATGGATACAGAAGCAATCGACGCTTACGGAAAAGTTGCGACTAAGGACGACGGCGTCTTAGTCTTGGGCGCAGATGCCAGGATGGAAGCTGTCGAGCGGTGGCAAGCGTTGCTGGCAGACTTATCTGCTGCGAATCTGAGAGGCAAAGTTGACGATGTCTACGCTGCGGACGCGTTTTTCAATGACACTCTCAAAACTCTCCGTGGGGCTGCTGCGATCGAAGAATACTTGCTCGAGACAGCCAAGTTGCTGGAGTACGGGACGGTCGCTTTCGAGGACGTCGCGACTTCAGGCGCAGACGTTTACGTGCGCTGGCGCATGGTCTATCGCAGTAAGGTGCTGAGCAAGAAGCAGGATATCGTCACCATTGGCATGACGCACCTGCGATTCGACGCCGCAGGAAAAGTGATCCTGCACCAGGACTTTTGGGATTCGACCAGAGGCATCTTCGAGCATGTGCCCATAGTGGGAGCTGGAATCCGCATCGTGAAGAAACGGCTGTAATGCCTTCCTCGCTCCTGACGGGCCGTGGTTATTCGCGCAGCAGATTCTATCATTGGGATTAACTAATAAGACGTGCTTCGCTTAGCACTGAGCAAACCGTTTCCAAAGCGCCGCGATGGCAGCTGGATAGTGGGTGTTTTCTTCCAGCTGAATTCTGCGATGAAGTGCATCTGGGGTGTCGTTCGCCTTTATGGGGACGTTGTGTTGAGTGAGGATCTCGCCCGAATCGATGCCGGCGTCGACAAGATGAATGGTGCAACCGGTCTCGGATTCGCCGGCGGCGAGAGCCTGCTTCCAGGCTTCGCGCCCGGGATACTTGGGCAGCAGGGACGGGTGGGTATTGACTGCTCTTCCCGCGAAGGCGCTGAGCACTGGTTCTTTTAATATGCGCATGAACCCGCAGAGCACCAGTATGTCGACATCTGCCGCGCGCAGGCGATCGCGGATTTCTTTTTGCGCTGCGTCTGCCAGTCTGTTCGGATGTTCTCCCGGATCCACGTATGCGTGGGGCAGGTTAAAGTTTTCTGCCTGTGTCAGGATGCCGGAGTTTTCCACATCGGACAATACCGTTGCGATTTGCGCATTGAGCGTGCCTGCGCCCATGGCCGCGAGAATGCCGGTTAAATTTGTTCCCTTGCCAGAGCCCAGAATTCCCAGGCGAATTGGTCGGTTGAGGTCTTTCTCTGGTGACGTGTTCTTCATTGCTGCCACGGTATCGGTGGTCGATCGACCAGGAACGAGTGACAGGATCTGCACCTCTGCACCGCAGGATTCGAGAGCACGACGTTCTTCCGGGTTTAATGAATCTACGGTGTAGTCGCCTCCTTTGGCGTAAATGTGAGGGCGAATGGTTTCGATCAACGCAGTTGCTCTGGGGGCGGAAAAAATGACAACGGCGTCGACGGCACGCAGCGCTGCCATGACTTCTGCGCGATCCTGTTCAGCATTGATTGGGCGATCAGGGCCCTTCAGTGCCGACACGGAGGAATCGGAATTCAGGGCAACAACGAGCGCATCGCCGAGGGCTCGGGCTTGTTCCAGATAGCGAACATGTCCAGTGTGCAACAGGTCGAAGCAACCATTGGTGAAAACCACGCGCTTGCCCTGCTGGTCGAGAGCATCGCGCCAGGCGGCAGCGGCTTCTGCGGTCATGATACGAGATTCAAGGGAGGCAGGCATAGACACTGTGTCCTGTGAAATCGGGTGTTAGTCAAAAACTTTGCGGCTCTACTCGGTTGCCATGGCGGTGCGAAGGATGCGCGCTTGACCGTAGCTGGCCGCGCCATCAGCAGCTGTGACGATGGGCGTCAACGGCGTTGATACTCCGTGTTCCTTAAACAATTTTCGCAACAATGCTTCCGTCTCCTGCGGTACAAATTTCCTCCAGTCAAAGTCTTCACCATCCTCGAGCAGTTGTGCAATGTGACCCTCTACCGTGCCCGCAGTGATGCCTCGCCCGGCGGAAATTTCTTCGATGCTTTTTCCTTTCTGCAGCATCGCCAGAGTGAGCTGATAAGTCTCGCCCCGCTGCCGTTTGATCGCTGGCGCCGCAGCTGCCGGAAGAGTCGCCAGTGCGACGCGCTCACTCTCGGCATCAGGATGCAGCTTCAAAAAATCTGAGATCGCGGTCAGGAACGACTTGCCATAGGTCTCCAGCTTATGCGCGCCAATGCCATGCAGCTGAGAAAATTGCGCGACATCCTGTGGCATGTAAGCTGCCATTTGTCGAAGCGTCCGATCGGAAAAAACAACGTATGGCGGCAGTCCTGAGGCATCGGCGATGGCTTTGCGTTTCTGCCTCAGGTCTTCAAACATTCCGTGATGGTAGGGGAGGTTGTCATCGACTGGGCGTCGATTTCTGCGGCCGCGTTCTTTCTCTGGTTCTGTGCGGGTATCTTCATGACGGGCGAAGGCGCGCTGGCCGCGCATGACTTGCCATGCTTCCTCCGTCAGTTTTGGGACTCCGTAAGTGTCGTTGCTGACGCCGACGATGCCTGCAGCGATCAGCGCATCGAGCACGCTGCGCCAGTGAGTTTTCGGCTGATTCCTGCCGATTCCATAAGTCTTCAATGACTCGTGGCCAAATTGTCGAATCTTCGCCGTCGCTGCACCAGTGATGATATCGCACACGTGAACGGCGCCAAATCGTTCGCCACTGCGGGCGATTGCTGACAGCACGATCTGTGCATCGCGGGTGGCATCTACTTGCTTGAATTCTCCAGCGCAGTAGTCGCAGCCGCCGCAGTTGTCCTGCGCGAATTCTTCTTCAAAATAGTGCAGCAGTGAGCGACGGCGGCAGGCAGGGACGGATGCGAAGCGTTCCATTTCGCGCAGAAGATCCAGCGTGCGCTGACGTTCCGCCTCATCGGCGATTTCATCAGAGAAGCGGCGAATTTTGACTGCGTCACCGGGGGCGTATAGCAGCAGGCAATGAGAGGATTCGCCATCGCGGCCAGCGCGGCCAGTTTCCTGATAGTAGGATTCGATGTTCTTTGGAATGTCTCCATGCACGACGAATCGGACGTCCGATTTATCGATTCCCATGCCAAAGGCAATGGTCGCCACAATGATCGATGCATCGTCGCGAATGAATGCTTCTTGCGTTGTCGCACGTTCGTCTGAGCCTAAACCTGCATGGTATCCGCGGGCGGCGATGCCATTGGAATTCAACAGTGCTGCTGTCGCTTCAACGCTCTTGCGAGTCGTGCGGTAGATGATTCCTGACTGGTCGGGGCGTGCGCGGACAAATTCTACCAGTTGGGTTTCCCAGTCCCGCTTTGCCCGAACTTCATAGAACAAGTTCTGCCGGTCAAAGGAGGCACGAACGCGCACCGGATCGTGCAGGTGCAGGCGCGCAGCAATGTCGGCCGCCACCTTCTGCGTGGCGGTCGCTGTGAAGGCTGCGATCGGCACTTTCGGAAATGCCTCACGCAGCTTGCTGAGGAACAAATAGTCCGGTCGGAAATCGTGGCCCCATTCAGAGAGGCAGTGTGCTTCATCGATGGCAAAAAATGCTGGCGCACCGGTTGGGCAATTGCGCAGTCGCTCGAGCACACCTTCGACTGCCAGGCGCTCGGGAGCAACATAGAGGAGGTCGAGTGCACCACTTTCGTAGGCTCGGGCTGCTGCCATTCGCGCGTCCCTGGACACCGAACTATTGGCACACGCGGCGCGAATTCCGTTGCTCAGTGCGGCGTCCACTTGATCCTTCATCAGTGCAATCAGTGGGCTGACTACGATGGCGCATCCTTCTGAGAGGACTGCGGGAAGTTGATAGCAGAGCGACTTCCCGCCGCCGGTGGGCATGATTCCAAACACATCGCTTCCAGCGAGTACCCCCATCACCAGTTCTTCCTGATGGGGACGAAAAGCCGAGAAGCCGAAAATCTCCTTCAGCACCTCTTGCGTTTTCTTCGTGGTTGGCATCTCCGCGCTGTTCATGAGAACAAATCCAATCACATCAGCTGGTCAATCACCAAGCAGAAATGCTTCTGTTTGCCAAACCGGCGAATGCGATAGTGCAGGTCAAGTGCGTCTGGCAGTAGAATCCAGCCGCAGAGGTCAATTTTTCCAGAGCAGAGAAAGGGCGTGGAGCAATGCCAGGGGAATCTTTTCGTGAGAAGGTGTAAGGAGTTTATGATCAGACTGTTGCTGTAGAGTGACAGGGCGAGTTCTGCCCCTTTACAAGGGTGCTAATTCCCCTTAGTGTCCGCACTTTAGAGACGCATGCCTATTGAGAATACCAGGAATTTTTCGATTATCGCCCATATTGACCATGGGAAAACGACGCTTTCAGACCGACTTCTGGAATCGACGAAGACGATCACGGAACGGCAGAAGCAAAACCAATTGCTGGATTCGATGGATCTGGAGCGAGAGCGCGGGATCACGATTAAGTCACACCCGGTCACGATGCACTATCAGGCGAAGGACGGGAAAACGTATAAGCTGAACCTGCTGGACACGCCTGGACACGTCGATTTTTCCTACGAGGTGTCCCGTAGTCTTGCCGCTTGTGAAGGTGCGCTGTTGTTAATTGATGCAGCGCAGGGAGTGGAGGCACAAACGGTTGCGAATATGCACCTGGCGACGCAGCAGGAACTCCTGATCATTCCCGTAATCAACAAAATCGACCTGCCAAGTGCGGATTTGCCGAAGGCGCTGAAACAGCTGGAAGACATCATCGCGATCCCAGCAGAAGAAGCGATCCATGCGAGCGCTAAAATGGGCATTGGCATCGAAGATATTCTCGAAGCGGTCGTCGCGCGGGTGCCTGCGCCGAAAGATTGCAATGACGACGGCCTGCTGCGTGCATCTGTTTTTGATTCCGTGTTTGATCCTTTCCGCGGAGTTATCTCTTACGTTCGAGTATTTTCCGGTTCGCTGAAGCGAGGGACTGGAATTCGCATGATGAGCACCGGTAAGACCTATGAGGTCAAGGAAGTGGGCGTGTTCACTCCAGGCATGCAGAAGCAGGATGAACTTGAGTCCGGCGATGTGGGTTACGTCATCGCCAACATGAAGACTTCCTCGGAAGTGAAGATTGGCGACACCATCACTGAATCGCAGCGTCCGGCACCTGAACCGTTGCCTGGATTTAAAGAAATCCAGCCGCTGGTTTTCTCTGGAATTTATCCAGTATCTTCAGAAGACTTTGAGCCGCTGAAGTTGGCCATGGGCAAGTTGCAGATCAATGATGCAGCGTTCCATTATCAGGCAGAAAGTTCGGCTGCGCTGGGGTTTGGTTTCCGCTGTGGTTTCCTTGGTCTCCTGCACATGGAGATCATTCAAGAGCGACTGCGACGTGAGTATGAGATGGATATCATCTCGACCTATCCAAGCGTGATCTATGAGGTGACAAAAACCAACCGTGAAGAGCTTCTCGTTGATAATCCATCGTTCCTCCCTGATGCGTCAGTCATTGAGGAAATTCGCGAGCCGAATGTGCGTGTCTTCGTGATGACGCCCAATGAATTTATTGGTGACATGATGCAGCTGATGATCGAAAAGCGTGGCACGATCGAGGATACGGAAACGCTTGATGATTCGCGCGTGATGTTGACTGCGTTGCTGCCATTGAATGAGATCCTGGTCGATTTTAATGATCGCCTGAAGAGTCTCAGCCGTGGCTATGCCTCTATGGATTACGAGCATGCGGGATACCAACCAGGCAAGCTGGTAAAGATGGACATCCTGATCAATGCAGAGCCGGTCGATGCTTTCTCAACCATTGTGCACAGAGACAAAGCGGTCAGCCATGGCCGACAACTGTGTAAGAAACTGCGCGATGTGATTCCGCGGCAAATGTTCACTGTGCCTATTCAGGCAGCCGTCGGTGGCGCTGTCATTGCACGTGAGACGATCAGTGCGATGCGCAAGAACGTGACGGCAAAGTGTTACGGTGGAGACATTTCCCGAAAACGAAAACTGCTGGAGAAGCAGAAAGAGGGAAAGAAGAAGATGAAGATGTTCGGCAAGGTGAACATCCCCCAGGAAGCTTTCATCAAAGTGTTGAAAACGGGTGACTGAGCCCATAATCCCAAGCCCAGGAAAAAACAGTGTTTAAACCCAAGTACGTAAAGCATGGCGAGTTGCTGGTAAAAGGCGTTCAGAAATTCATCAAGTACAAGACGGATGTGATGAAGGATGGGAAGGAAGCCGAGGTGCAGGAGAAGCTGGGAGAACTGAAGCAGGCACTCCGCGCACGCGAACCGGAGAAGTGCAAGGAGCTGTCGGATGACATCACCAGGATGTGCGAGAAATCGGTGCCGATCTACCAGTCGTCAGGGATGCGGGAAAACATTGAAGTTCTCTTCGTGACCATTGTGTTCGCGTTAGGAATTCGCGCCTACTTCCTCCAGCCGTTCAAGATTCCTACTGGATCGATGGAGCCCACTCTATACGGCCTCACTACCAGTCCGATGGACGAAGATGAGCCCAAGCCGAATTTTATAAAGCAAGGATGGGAACTGATTACTGCCGGGCGCAATTACCTGGAATTTGATTCCCCTGTTACTGGCCGACTCGTGGGGTATCGAACGGTCGAGCTGCGCCTTTCTACACTGACAGAGCTTGAATTCGAAAGTGAGAGTGGTGAGACCATCAAGAAGAAAGTATGGGCACCGCCACGCCAGCTATATGAACTGTGGAATGGAGGCCAAGGTTGGCGCGGCACTATCGGTGGAAATGGCAATCAACCACCGATTCCTGACGAGCCGGTGACGAAGGGACAGATGCTTGCGAAAGGGTCGATCGATACGGGTGACCAGGTTCTCGTTAATAAAATCTCCTATCACTTTCGTCGACCGAAGCGAGGCGAAGTGTTCGTGTTCAATACACGTGGAATCAACGATTTGATGGTCGATAACAATGGCAGGCCGAAGCTGTCGACACACTACATCAAGCGATTATGTGGAGTGCCGGGCGACAAGTTTGATGTCAATCCACCGCAACTATTGATCAACAATAAAGTGGCAACTGAACCAGGAATGGCGGCCGTTATGGGGCGCAATGAAGGAAAATTCCACGGTTACACCAATCAGG
Organism: Verrucomicrobiales bacterium; assembly: GCA_051270635.1. Lineage (GTDB taxonomy): Bacteria > Verrucomicrobiota > Verrucomicrobiia > Verrucomicrobiales > DEV007 > JAGROY01. Next base: position 50,280 of record JBNMNB010000012.1, read on the forward strand.
GAGATTGGTTGCACGATACATTGGAAGATGGTGAATATCTGGCGCTGGGCGACAATAGTGCGAACAGTTTCGACAGCCGTGGCTGGGGGGCAGTTCCAGAAAAAGACATCGTTGGTCCGGCGTGGGTGGTCTATTGGCCGTTCAAGAGTCGCGATGAAAGTCGCTGGGGCTGGATTCGCTAAACTTGCGCTCTTGCTTGCCGGGTTTGGCAAGTAATGTGAATGCCAGATATGGATTCCATACCGACCTGGTGCTGGGTGCTGGGAGCCGCTCTCAGCTACGCCTTGCTCATTCGCGTGCAACCGATGCGCGAACTCTTCGGCCGCGGATTCCAAATTGTGAAGCGCTATCGGCACTTGCCGATTTGTTTTGGCTGCTTTTTCGCTGCTCATTCCATTTGGCTATCGCTTCGTGGTCGGCTGGCAACTGAGTTGCCGCACAGTTTTGAGTCTCTTGCTCCTATTGCGGAAGTCGGACCATTCGCAGTGTTAGGAATGGTGGAGGGGGCGTTCCGTCCGTTTCTTGTTTTTTTGCCATCTGCTCCGGTTTCTGTGCTGGTGCTCGCCGCGCTCACGATCAATTTTTCTGGAATGCTGCGCGAGTTGCGCGATGGCATCGAGGCTCTGGTGCGACCGCGCACGGCCCTGTGGGTGCTGTGCCTGTTCGTTGCCAGTGGTGTGCTGCATCTAGGGCACGTGTGCAATATGGGTGACGGTTCATTTTGGAACGAATTCCTGCTGGAGCAGGGAGGCGCATTTTTTGAGGCGTATGTTGCTCTGTTAGGGCAAAGTTACGTGCTGTTGTTTGCGGCTCTGGGGCTGGTGACATTGCGCCGGAACTTGAAGAAGAAAGATATTTTCAAGATGGCGGTCAGGCGTTCGCCAAGGTTGTGGCCGATCGTGCTGGCGTATGCCGCCGTGGTGCCCTCGGTGCGCGCATTTTTGCCGGAAGATTCTACCTTGCGGCTCATTCTCAGTGCCTGCGTTGCTGTGGCCGCGACCGTGTTCGCATTCTTGCAGCTGGACCTGCTCGGGGAAAAACGTTTCTCCGGGTGGCGCAGCGCTGTCCGGCATGCGCTCGACCTGCAACGACGCCATTTCCAGTGGACGATCTGGTTCAGCTTGATTTGCATGGTGCATTGGCTGGTATTTCACCTTTTGACGATCTGGCTGATCAGCGGGACGAGCCCGGAATCGGTTTGGGCTGCCGCCAGTAGTGGAGTTTTCGCTTTCCTCGAAGGGGCAATTGCTGTCTGGTTCATAGGAATCTGGGCCGCGCTCTACCAGGAAAAACTGGCTCACTGATTCATTCCGAAATCTTAAAAGATATCGACCATGTCCACCACCGCAGCCACCCGTAAAATTGCCTCACCGTCCCAGATTACACGGGCGGCGAAATCGAATATTGCTTTCTCACTTCTCTGTCTCCCGGCCGAGCGCCGGGAGGACATGTTTTCGTTTTATGCTTACTGCCGGGTAGTCGATGACATCGCCGATCATCCTGATGTCCCGCGGGAAGACAAACTGGTGGAATTGAATGGCTGGCGCGACGTTCTGAATGGACTGAAGGAACCGGAGACTGAGGTCGAGATCGCAACACTTCGCGTGCGCGACAAATACGACATTCCAAACAAGGTTTTTCTGGAATTGATCGAAGGCATGCTGATGGATCTCGACCTGGTGCGCTACGAGACATGGGATCAATTGCGGCAGTATTGCTATCGTGTGGCCAGCGTCGTCGGCATTGCTTGCGTGACCATCTTTGGCTATCGAAATCCGAAGTGCCTCGATTACGCAGTGAATCTGGGATATTCGCTGCAGATTGTGAATATCATGCGCGATATCCACGAGGACTTCGTTAATGACAACCGCATCTACATCCCCCAGGAGGACTTGCGTGCATCGGGATACACTGAGGACGACATTGCGAACAAGCGCTACAACGACGCCTTCTATCGACTGATGAATCAGCAATACGAACGCGCGTTGTATTACTTTGAAGAAACCGAGCGTGGCATTCCACCAGAAGATCGCACCAATATGCTCAGTGGCCGCACCATGAGCCGGATCTACTTAGGAATTCTGCAGAAGATGAAGAAGGACAACTTCCGTATCTACGACGAGCGTTATGCACTCACCCAGACAGAGAAATTGCTCCTGCTCGGGCGCGCATTTGCCGCCCGCTGGATCATTGGATGACGGTGTTTTTCGCTTTCCTTAAACGGGGGAACTCTGTAGCGATCAAGGCATGGCTTTCGATCTTACAGGACACATCGCACTCGTAACAGGCAGTACTACTGGCCTGGGAAAAGGTATCGCACTCAGCCTCGGGCAGGCGGGGGCAAAAATAGCGCTGAACTATTACAATAACGCTGAACGTGCGGAGCGCACGCTGGCTGAGTTCAAGGCGGCAGGCGTCGAAGCGCGTCTGTATCGGGCCAACGTCGTCGATGCCGACAGCATCGGCAGCATGGTGGCAGATATTGCAAAGGACTTCGGCGGGTGCATCGATATTCTAGTTCCGAATGCGACACCGGATCAACCGCATAAGCCGATTGAGGAATACGATGCGGCTTTCTATCAGCAGATGTATGACTTTTTTATTAAAAGTCCCTTTCTTCTGGCGCAGGCGATCCTGCCTGGAATGAAGAAAAACAGGTGGGGGAGAATCGTCAATCTGGGCAGTGAAGTTTATCAGATGAGCGTGCCAAATTTCAGCCCCTACGTGGCTGCAAAAGGTGGCCAGACCGGCTGGACACGCAGCATGGCCAGCGAGCTAGCCATGACAGGAATTACGGTCAACATTGTTGCTCCTGGCTGGATTCCAACCGAGCGCCATGACAACGATCCGCAGGAAGAAAAAGACGCCTACTTCGCCACCATCAAAATGGGCCGCTGGGGAACAGCAAAGGACGTAGGCGATGCTGTGCGCTACTTCGCAAGCGAGGAAGCCTCATTCGTCACCGGCCAGACACTCTGCGTCAACGGCGGCAACTCGCCCTGGTAGAGGTGCTTTTTCCGTTATTCTTGTAGAGCCTTCTTCAAGGCCGAGTCTTCCACGGTTGGCAGTGCGCGAGTGCCAGCGCGGCGTAGCCACACGGTGCGGAGAATGATTCCTGAGACGCCTGAAACATCGACGACACCGACGGCTAGTGCGTCACTGTCCAGCGCTGTTATTGTCCAGACGGGTTCGTTGCTGCCCTCGCGTGCGCGCAGTCGGTATTCGATGCTGTCGAAGCCGATCTTTGCTTCGCTGGCGGCTTTGTCGAGCGCGACGAAGGCATCATAGGAGCCGATGGACATTCTACTCAGCGAAATGAAACCGCTGGGAATGCGGTCTGGATAGAACGTTTTGCCCTCACCTTCGTCACGTTCGGATTCGGCATCGATAAAGAACGTGCGCGTCAGGTAGGGATTCGTAATGTCGACCGTTACCACTCTCCAGGTTGTTGGTTGAGTCTGCCCGTTTGGGCCGGTCATTTCCACCAATGTAGCGAATGCTTCCTTGCCAAAGCGCTCGGTCAGTCGCCGCAGTGCTTCCATAGCCGTGAGCCCTTGCGAGGCATCCTGGGCTGCAGGTGCTGGTGTGGGCCGGACAGCCTGCTGAGGCGGTGCGACATTGCGAGTTTGCTCCGACTCTCGTGGTGCCAGCGGAGGTTGCGTTTGCGGTGGAGTTTGCGCTGCCGCAGCCAGCAAGCTGGCGACGAAGAAGGTCAGAAACAGTAATCGATTCATCATCGGATTTCGGTAAGCAGTTGGCGAATAGTGATCTTTTTTACGAAGCAATGCAAGGCACCATCAATCAATGCTTCCGCGCCGAATTGAGCGCCGCAGAAACCATTTTTTGTGCAACCAAGTCGGCTTCCTCCAGAATAAACTTCGCCTGGCCAGAAATCAGAATTCGCTCTGAGCCTGGGGCTAGTTCAACATAGAGCAGTCCACCGCGATCTGATGCCTGATAGGCGACAAGCTTTGTTTTTTCCAGCTGCTCCGACCAGTAAGGCCCGAGCAGGCAGTGTGCTGAGCCAGTAACGGGATCTTCGTCGATCCCGCAGCTCGGCACAAAGAAGCGGTAAGTGAAGTCGGACACTGATCCGGCTTTGGATTGGGCGGTCAGCAATACCCCACGTGTGTCCAGTTGCTGAATGGCGACAAAGTCAGGACGGCACTGGAACACTTGTCGTTCGTCATTCACGACAATGACCGAATCCATTCGACCACTGAAGCAATCGCAAATGACCATTGGATCGATTCCCAGAGCAGCAGCCAGCGGATCGCGCAACTCGTCAATTGTTGAATCTCTGATCGCAGAATCCGCAGGGAAATTTAACGTAATTCGACCGTTCAAATCGTCGAGTTTCACTGGAAGATCACCACTGAGTGTCGTAAAAATAATCGGTGATGTGCTTGTTGCTTTTGTTTCCCATAGCACATAGGCAGCGGCGAGTGTTGCATGACCGCACAAGTCAACTTCGACCGATGGAGTGAACCAGCGCAGCTTAAACGTTCCGTCCTGACTTGGGGAGATGAACGCAGTTTCAGACCGACCCGTTTGGCCACAGTCTGCAGCTCTGCATCGGAAGGCCATGGGCTCCCAATGGTCTCCATGGGAAGAATGACGATCCCGGCGGGGTTTCCCTCCAGGGTTCCCTCTGCGAAAGCGGCGACTTTCCTGATCTTTTGATCGCGCAAATTAATGATCGCTACCTCTGGTAAATCACTCGTCGTCCTTCAACAGTCCCAGCTTCTTCAATTTGGGGACGATCACCACCTGGCAGTAGCCGTACTTCGGCTGATTCTCATAGAAGTCCTGATGGTAGTCCTCTGCTGGGTAGAATTTTTCTGCCTTCACGATTTCGGTAACGATAGGGTCTTTGTAATGACCGGACTCATTCCATCGCTTGGTTACCTCGATCGCAGTCTTCTTCTGTGCATCATTCGCAAAGTAAATACCTGAGCGGTACTGAGTACCTCGGTCTGCGCCCTGACGGTTGAGTGTCGTTGGATCATGCATGTCGAAAAAAATGTCGAGCAATTTTTCAAGCGGTAGCACCGAGGGATCAAATTTGACCTCCACGACTTCTGCATGGCCCGAGCGCCCTGAGGATACTTGCTTGTAGGTCGGGTTCTCAACTTCACCGTTACAGTAGCCAGAATCTGCGCTGGCAACGCCTTTGACGCGCTCCAGGACGGCCTCAATACACCAGAAGCATCCAGCTCCCAGAGCGATCGTTTCCAACTTCTTCTCGTCGACAACAGCTTCTTCTGAATCGGATTTCATTTCAATGGATCCTTTTGTGACACTTGGCTTTTTTGCGTCGGTGTCTTGTCCAAAGCATCCTGTCAGGGTGGTAAGCATCGCCAGAAAAAAAGCTGAAGTGCCGAGAGTATGTGCGGTTTTCATAGTTCTATTGTAGCAACACCCCGTTGTGCGTCAACGTATGGAGCTCGAAGTTGTTTCCAACTATTCGAACGCGCTGCCGAAGTGTGAGGAAAAATATCGCCAGAATATTCCGATCTACCTGCGCCGTCCACCGCTCAGTGTCTGGTATCCGCCACTACTGTCATAGCGAACGAGTGCGAAATGCGGCTGGCGTCTGACTGATCTCGCGGCATAATTCCTCTATGAGTTTCTGGAACCTCGTCAAACGCGGCATCACCTATTACTGGCGCTGGCACATCGGACTGTTGATCGGCGTGGCAATCACGTCGGCCATTGTCAGTGGATCATTGATCGTGGGAGATTCTGTGCGAGCGACTCTGAAGCGGCAGAATGATCAGAGGCTGGGCAAGGTGGATGTAGCACTGATCGGTGGAGATCGGTTTTTTACGGAGCAACTTGTGGCGGACACTTCCAATCAAGCGACCGTGACAGCAGGGATCCTGATGTTGCGCGGCACGCTGTCGACGGTATCGGGTGGGCAACGCATCAACAATGTCAACGTGATCGGCGTGACCCCTGAATTCTGGAAGCTGGGCGAAGAGGCTGGAGAGCAGCCGGGCGATGGAGTGTTAATCAATGAACCACTCGCGGCGACTTACGACATTGCTACTGGCGACACGATCATCATCAGGCTGGAGAAGCCGGGAGCTCTTTCACGCGATGCGCCGCTGTCAGGCAGCAAGGAGGATCTCGTTACCTTGCGTGATGCTGTGGCTGGAGTCGCTGCGGCAGATTTGGGTGGCAATTTTTCACTGAGAGCGGAGCAATTGCCGCCACTCAATGTCTTTGTTCCTCTCGAAAAACTGCAAGAACTGACAGAAGAGGAAGGGAGGGTTAATTTGATGTTAGACACAACCCCAGAAGTCTACGGTGATGACAAGACATTGAAAGCAAAGGGCTTTGCTCTCCAGGATTACTGGCAGCTGGCAGATGCAGAGGCGGCTCTCGAATCGGTCGAAGATGGCAAGACATGGAATCTCACCAGTTCACGCATTTTCATTGATCCTGTGCTCGAGCAAGCAACGATGAGTGTGATTCCCGATGCGATGCCGGTGGCAACCTATCTGGTGAATCGTATTGACAGTGGTGAAAATGTGACTCCCTACTCAATGGTAACCGCCCTGCCGCGCGGCTACCGCGAGGTCTTGCCGGACGATACGGCGGATGATGAGGCTGTCATCAGTCAATGGCTTGCGGACGACCTTGGCATCGGCCCGGGAGATTCCCTGACATTGCACTATTTCGTCATGGATGATGGCCGTGCTCTTAAGGAACAGCCGACGACATTTACGGTAAAAGCGGTGCTGCCGATGACGCATGCGGCGATCAATGGCAGTTGGACGCCAGAATTTCCCGGTGTGTCAGATGAAGATAATTGTTCTGACTGGAATCCAGGATACGAAGTCGATTTCAACCAGATTCGCGAGAAAGATGAAGACTACTGGGATACTTATAAGTCGACACCCAAGGTATTCATTACCAAGGAAAAAGGACTCGAAATGTGGGCCAACCGATTTGGCAATGTCACCGGAATTCGATTCAGCGCAGACAATCTGGATGAAGCGGCATTTCTCGCGAAACTGAAGCAGGAACTAACGGTCGCCAGCTTTGGCCTGAACCTGGTGAACCTTCGCGAAGGGGCGAAGCAGGCGGTAGCGAAAGCATTGCCACTGGAGCAATATTTTCTCGCGTTTGGATTTTTTCTGATCCTTACAGCACTCATCCTGTCGGCCCTGTTGTTTCTCTTCAGCATCGAAAATCGGAGTGGCCAAATTGGGGTGTTGTCCGCAGTTGGTATTCCCCAGAAGACAGTGCGCAAACTCTTTATTGTGGAAGGAGTTGGGATTGCGGTCATCGGGGCAGCGTTGGGATTGTTCGGTGGTGTGTTGTACACCAAGTTCATTCTTAGCCAACTATCCAGCGACTGGTCGGGGGCTGTCGCCGGGCTCAAATTTCAGTTTGCAATGAATCCATTGTCGCTGGTCTTCGCGTTTTTCGGAACAGTGTTGATGGCCTGGCTGACGGTATTCCTCGCCAGCCGTCGAATTCTTAAAACGCAACCGAAAGATCTGCTGGCAGGAGTGCAAGTGCAGGCGAAAGCCTGGTCGCGAAAAACTCAGCGAATCGTGTGGAGCAGCGTGCTATTCTTCGGCTTGGCGACGATTTTGGGCATGGGATTCACCGCACTTTCGACGGATGCGATGGTTGGCGCCTGGTTCTTCGGCGGCGCGACGCTGCTGGTGTTCGGTTTGCTGGTAACGTGGTCGATACTTCGCCGTGCTGGCAATCAAGCGACCACCGATGGTCATGTCTCGATCTGGCAAATGGGCATGCGCAATGCTGTGCGGAAACCTGGCCGCAGCCTGGCGATCGCAGGAGTGTTGGCAGCGGGAATTTTCATGATCACAGTGGTGAACTTGTTCCGGCAAGACGCCAATCGCGATGCGACAGATCGCACCGCTGGAACGGGTGGATTTGCTTTCGTCGGCGATTCTTCGATGCCCATTTACGAAGATCTCAACACGGAGGCCGGGAGAGAGGCGTATTCCATTGATGCAGAAGAAATGGAAGGTTCGTCAGTGGTGCCATTTCGTGTGCAGGACGGAGACGAAGCGAGTTGCTTGAATCTGAATCATGCGCAGATTCCCACAGTCGCTGGCGTCGATCCCACTGATCTGGCATCGCGCGGTGCTTTCAGTTTCAAGAGCGTTTCGGATCTTGTGAGTGTTGCGGAAGGCGAATCTCCCTGGACGGCGCTGGATGCAAAGTTGGATGGGGACGCTGTGCCAGCTGTGATGGATGCGAATTCAGCCATGTATGCGCTGAAAGTGAAGCTGGGTGACACCATTCCTTACGTGGATGGCAAGGGCAACACGGTGCCGATCAAATTGGTAGGAACACTGAACAATGCGCTACTGCAGGGCAAAGTCGTGATTTCTGAGGCCAACTTCATCAGTCACTTTCCAGATGCTGAGGGCTACCACTATTTTCTGATCGATTCGCAGCCTGATAAAGCGGAAGCATTGACCGCGACCCTGACGAAACAACTAGGCTTGCGCGGGCTATCGCTGACTCCCGCTGCGGCGAGGCTGGCGCAGTTCAACGCCGTGCAGAACACATACATCGGCATATTCAGCACCCTGGGGGCATTCGCACTCGTGCTTTCCACTGTAGGACTCGGGATTCTGGTGGCCCGAAACGTCCTCGAGCGACGGGCTGAATTTGGCACACTGCAGGCCATCGGATTTCGCAAACCCGCGCTGCAGCGAATTGTCCTGGGCGAGCACTGGTTCCTATTGCTGGCAGGCGTCGTGATCGGATTGCTGTCCGCCGTCATCGCCGTCTGGCCGATGCTTGGGACAGGAAGTGCAGGCGTGCCGTACGGTATCATCGGACTTCTCGCCGGCGGTATTCTGATCGGTGGCCTGCTATTCTGCTGGCTGGCTGCAACCGCTGCCCTGCGCATGCCGCTACTGGATGCTATTCGAAAAGAGTAGCGGCTCCTGGCTGCTGGGTGCGGTGTCAGTGAAATCCCTCAATTTCCATATAGCATAGAAAAAGGAGCTTCCAAGTTCCCGCTCTTTTCCGATCGTCAGTCTTAAAAAGGGGGGCTCGGAACGACTTTCTCGATCATCAACTAGCTAGAGGTTATCCGAAAAGGGTTCTGGATGTGAGATTTTGCCGGTCACTTCGCTGAGATTTTTTGTAGTCACCGTCGGCTCCGTCGTTTTTCATCCGCGCGGTTGCCTTCAGGAGCGATTTCAT